>NZ_QEYV01000028.1:0-163943 GCF_003992815.1 Xanthomonas sp. DAR33341
ATCGGTGCCGGCGTCGGTTTCCAGAACGGCGAGTCGGCGTTGTCGGTGGGCTACCAGCGTGCGATCAGCCCGCGCGCCACCGTCACCGTGGGCGGCGCGCTCAGCGGCGACGACAGCTCGATCGGCGTGGGTGCCGGTTTCGGCTGGTAAGGCGTTATCGCATCAAGCGCGGCGGCGCCAGGTGCGCCGTCGCGATCTGCAAGGCCCGAGGGGGCGGGCAAGGACCGTGGCTGGGCCGGCCAACGGATTCGCATGGAGTGATGGCCGTACCAGGGGTAGCCGGCAAGGACGCAGCGCACCGCACCGCGGCTACGCAGCGATTGCGCCGGCTGCGCCAAGCCTGATTCACGAAAAATACGAAGAGGACTTCACCGTGATCGACAAGAATTTCCGTCTCAACCCGCTGACCGGCGCCATCCTGATGATGGCCCTCGGTGCGTCTGGCACGTTGGCTGCCGCCCCCAAACTGCTGGTCAAGGAACCGACCCAGGCAGCCCCGGCCGGCGCAGCGTTCGGTAGCCGGTTGATCGTGCGCTACAAGGACAGCACCGCCGCTGCGACCGATCGCAGCAGCAAGCTGAGCGCCGTGCAGGCCGCGGTGGGCCGCGTTGGCGTCGGTACTGGCGCGCGCAGCAGCGCTGCCGCCGCCAAGGCCACGTATGTGCGCAAGCTGGGCATCGGCTCGGACCTGATCAAGCTGTCGAGCACGCTGACCGCCGCGCAGGTGGACAAGGTGGTGGTCGAGCTCAAGAACGACCCATCCGTGGCCGACGTGCAGATCGACCGCATGCTGCGCCCGATCGACATCAGCAAGAGCGTTCCTGCCACCGACGTGAGCCCGCAGCTGGTTCCCAACGACCCGCTGTACGCCCAGTACCAGTGGCACCTGAGCAACCCCAATGGCGGCATCAATGCACCGGCTGCATGGGATCTGTCGCAGGGCGCAGGCGTGGTGGTCGCGGTACTGGATACCGGCATCCTGCCGGGCCATCCGGATTTCGCCGGCAACATCCTGCAGGGCTACGACTTCATCACCGACGCCGAAGTCTCGCGTCGTCCCACCGATGCGCGCGTGCCGGGCGCACTCGATTATGGCGACTGGGAAGAGGCCGACAACGTCTGCTACGCGGGCTCACAGGCGCAGGAAAGTTCCTGGCACGGCACCCATGTCTCGGGCACCGTGGCCGAGGCGACCAATAACGGCGTGGGCATGGCAGGCGTCGCGCCGAAGGCGACCATCCTGCCGGTGCGCGTGCTCGGTCGTTGCGGCGGCTACACCTCCGATATCGCCGATGCGATCGTGTGGGCCTCCGGCGGCAGCGTCGACGGCGTGCCGGCCAACAGCAACCCGGCCGAAGTGATCAACATGAGCCTCGGTGGCGGCGAACCCTGCGATTCGGCCACCCAGCTGGCGATCAACAGCGCGGTGTCGCGCGGCACCACCGTGGTGGTTGCAGCCGGCAACAGCAGCGAAGATGCGGCCAACCATTCGCCGGCCAGCTGCAACAACACCATCACCGTTGGCGCCACGCGCATCACCGGCGGCATCGCCTACTACTCCAACTACGGCAGCAAGGTCGACCTCTCTGGACCGGGCGGCGGCGGTAGCGTGGACGGCAACCCGGGCGGTTACATCTGGCAGGCCGGCTACACCGGTGCGACCACGCCGACCTCGGGTAGCTATACCTATATGGGGCTAGGCGGCACCTCGATGGCCTCGCCGCACGTGGCTGGCGTCGTGGCGCTGGTGCAGAGCGCAGCCATCGGGCTGGGCGATGGCCCGCTGACCCCGGCCGCGGTCGAAGCCCTGCTCAAGCAGACCAGCCGCCGCTTCCCGGTGACCCCGCCGGCCAGCACCCCGATCGGCAGCGGCATCGTCGACGCCAAGGCCGCGCTGGAAGCCGTGCTTGAGGAGCCGTGCGACCCGGCCACCGAGAGCTGCGCGCCGAGCGCCATCGAGCTCACCAACAAGGCACCTGTTGCTGGCTTGAGCGGTGCCGCCGGCGGCTCCACGCTATACAGCTTCGAGGCCAAGGCCGGCGCCGTGCTCAGCTTCATGACCTACGGCGGCACCGGCGATGTGTCGATGTACGTCAGCTTTGAGGCCGAGCCCAGCGCAACCAGCTACGACGCCAAGTCGACCCGTCCGGGCAACAGCGAAACCGTGCGTTTCACTGCCCCCAAGGCCGGCACCTACTACATCAAGTTGGTCGGCGCGGCGAGCTACGCGAAGCTGACGCTCGTTGCACGACAGTGAGTAGCGAAATAGTGTGACCGATGCCCCCGGCCAATCGCCGGGGGCATTGTTTTTCGGGGCGATTCAGATGCGTGCGGTTGATCGTCGCGGCAAACTGCTACAGTCGGCGCCGGACCAGTGGAGACGAGTGTGAACGCGGTTGCCGTCGATCCAATCGAGCATCGAAGTGCGGAGACGCGCATCGTCGATGCGCTGCTTGAACGCCGTCGTCTGAAAGACACCGATCTGCTGCGCGCGCGCCAATTACAGGCCGAATCCGGCATGGGGTTGCTCGCCTTGCTCGGCCGTTTGGGTCTGGTGTCCGAACGCGATCATGCAGAAACCTGCTCCGACGTCCTTGGCTTGCCGTTGGTGGACGCACGCCAGCTCGGCGATACGCCGCCGGAAATGCTGCCCGAAGTGCAGGGGTTGTCGCTGCGTTTTCTCAAACAATTTCATCTGTGTCCGGTCGGCGAGCGCGATGGCCGGCTGGAGCTGTGGATCGCCGATCCTTACGACGATTACGCCATCGATGCAGTGCGTCTTGCCACCGGCTGCACGTTGCTGTTGCAGGTGGGCCTGCGTTCGGAAATCGATGACCTGATCGAGCGCTGGTACGGCCAGGGCCGCAGTGCGATGGGCACCATCGTCGAAACCGCCGATGGCGATGCCAACAGTAGCGACGACATCGAAGCGCTGCGCGATCTGGCCTCCGAAGCGCCGGTGATCCGGCTGGTGAACCTGGTGATCCAGCACGCGGTGGAACTGCGCGCCTCCGACATCCATATCGAACCGTTCGAAAGCCGCCTCAAGGTGCGTTACCGCGTGGACGGCGTGCTGGTGGAAGGCGAAAGCCCGCCGGCCAAGCTCACTGCTGCGGTCATCAGCCGCATCAAGATCATGGCCAAGCTCAACATCGCCGAGCGCCGCCTGCCGCAGGACGGCCGCATCATGCTGCGCGTGCAGGGCAAGGAGCTGGATCTGCGCGTCAGCACCGTGCCCACTGCGCATGGCGAAAGCGTGGTCATGCGCCTGCTCGATCGCGAGACGGTGGTGTTCGACTTCTACAAGCTCGGCTTCACCGAAGACTTCTTGCCGCAGTTCCGCAAGGTGCTGGAGCAACCGCACGGCATCATGCTGGTGACCGGGCCCACCGGTTCGGGCAAGACCACCACGCTGTACACCGCGTTGAGCCAGCTCAACACCTCGGATGTGAAAATCATCACCGTCGAAGACCCGGTGGAATACCAGATCGAAGGCATCAACCAGATCCAGGCCAAGCCGCAGATCGGGCTGGATTTCGCCAACGCATTGCGCAGCATCGTGCGTCAGGATCCGGACATCATCATGATCGGCGAAATGCGCGATCTGGAAACCGCACGCATCGCGATCCAGTCCGCGCTCACCGGCCACCTGGTGCTGTCCACGCTGCACACCAATAACGCGGCCGGCGGCATCACTCGTCTGCTCGACATGGGCGTGGAGGATTATCTGCTCACCTCCACCATCAACGGCATCCTGGCGCAGCGTCTGGTGCGCAAACTCGACCTGGCCAATGCCGAGCGCTATGCGGCTTCGCCGGAAGAAATCGCCAAGTTCGATCTGCGCCGCCTGCAACCGGAGGGCGACATCTTTCTGTATCGCCCGCGTCCCTCGGCCACCGCACCTACCGGGTATCTTGGACGCACCACCATCGTCGAATTCCTGGTGATGAACGACGAACTGCGCCGTGCGGTGATGCGCCGTGCCGGCATGGGCGAAATCGAACAACTGGCCCGCCAGGCCGGCATGCGCACCATGTACGAGGACGGGCTGTCCAAGGCCCTGCGTGGCGAAACCACCATCGAAGAAGTCCTGCGCGTCACGGAGGATGCGTGATCGGTAAGGCGGCAGAAACACGCCTAGCAGGCACCGGACCAACGAACCGCCAGCACAGCCACCCGCTGGCTCTGCTGTGTGTGGACAGCGATGGGTGCGCGATGTCGCCAATACGCAGCGATGTGCTTTTCCCGATTCCCGATTCCCGATTCCCGATTCCCCAATCCCGGCCTCCCAGCCTGATGCCCCTCTACCGCTACAAAGCGCTCGACGCCCACGGCGAAATGCTCGACGGCCAGATGGAAGCGGCCAGCGATGCCGAGGTGGCGCTGCGTCTGCAGGAACAGGGCCATCTGCCGGTGGAAACGCGCCTGGCCACCGGCGAAAACGATTCGCCGTCGCTGCGCATGCTGCTGCGCAAGAAGCCGTTCGACAATGCGGCGCTGGTGCAATTCACCCAGCAACTGGCGACGTTGATCGGCGCGGGGCAACCGCTGGACCGTGCGCTGTCGATTCTGATGGATCTGCCCGAAGACGAAAAAAGCCGGCGGGTGATCGGCGATGTGCGCGATACAGTGCGCGGCGGTGCGCCGTTGTCGTCCGCACTCGAGCGCCAGCATGGGCTGTTTTCCAAGCTGTACATCAACATGGTGCGCGCGGGCGAAGCCGGCGGCAGCATGCAGGACACGCTGCAGCGGCTGGCCGATTATCTGGAGCGCAGCCGCGCGCTGAGGGGCAAGGTGATCAACGCGCTGATCTACCCGGCGATCCTGCTGGCGGTGGTGGGCTGTGCGTTGCTGTTCCTGCTCGGTTATGTGGTGCCGCAATTTGCGCAGATGTACGAAAGCCTGGATGTGGCGCTGCCGTGGTTTACCCAGGCGGTGTTGAGCGTGGGCCTGCTGGTGCGCGACTGGTGGATCGTGCTGATCGTCGTGCCGGGCGTGCTGGGGCTATGGCTGGATCGCAAGCGTCGCAATGCCGCATTCCGTGCATCGCTGGACCAATGGCTGCTGCGCCAGAAGGTGGTCGGCAGCCTGATCGCCCGGCTGGAAACCGCACGCCTGACGCGCACCTTGGGCACCTTGCTGCGCAATGGCGTGCCGCTGCTGGCGGCGATCGGCATCGCGCGCAACGTGATGTCCAATCTGGCCTTGGTGGAGGATGTTGCCAATGCGGCCGACGACGTCAAGAACGGCCATGGCCTGTCGATGTCGCTGGCACGCGGCAAGCGCTTTCCGCGGCTGGCGCTGCAGATGATCCAGGTGGGCGAAGAGTCCGGCGCACTGGACACGATGCTGCTCAAGACCGCCGACACCTTCGAGCTGGAAACCGCGCAGGCCATCGACCGCGCACTGGCCGCGCTGGTGCCGTTCATCACGCTGGTGCTGGCCTCGGTGGTGGGGCTTGTCATCATTTCGGTCCTCGTCCCGCTGTATGACCTTACCAATGCAATCGGCTGAGAGTGCAGGTCAGTGCAACGGTGCAGGCGTCGGGCGAGAACAGCCTGTGGTCCGAATCGGCGTGGAGCGCTCGTACACTGCACATCCCGCGCGCGTGCGGCGTCCAACGGCCAACCGCGCGCTTGACCGGGTAGCGTATTCATCACAACGTTCCGGTGACCGCACGACACCCAAGCGGGAACCATTGCAATGCCCGCCGTGTCATCTGTTGGCGGCAGCATCCCTCATCGACGTGCAAGGAAATCGTTCATGATCAAGCGTTCCATCACCCGCAGTCCGTCGCGCGCAGGCCAGGCCGGCATGAGCTTGCTGGAAATCATCATCGTCATCGTGCTGATCGGTGCGGTGCTCACGCTGGTCGGCAGTCGCGTGCTTGGCGGTGCCGATCGTGGCAAGGCCAATCTGGCCAAGTCGCAGATCCAGACGCTGGCCGGCAAGATCGAGAATTTCCAGCTCGACACCGGCAAGTTGCCGAGCAAACTCGATGACCTGGTCACCCAGCCCGGCGACAGCAGCGGTTGGCTGGGCCCGTACGCCAAGCCGGCCGAACTCAACGACCCATGGGGCCACGCCATCGAATACCGTGCGCCCGGCGACGGTCAGCCGTTCGATCTGATCAGCCTGGGCAAGGACGGCAAGCCCGGCGGCAGCAGTTACGACGCGGACATCAAGTACCAATAAGCGCTCGCCATGCGCGTTGCGCGTCAGCCGTTGCGTCATCGGCATGGAGTGGTCGGCCCTGGTCGGGCACGCGCGCGTGGCACCTCGTTGCTGGAGATGCTGCTGGTGATCGCGTTGATCGCACTGGCCGGCGTACTTGCCGCTGCCGCATTGAACGGCGGCATCGACGGCATGCGCCTGCGCACTGCCGGCAAGGCGATCGCCTCGCAGCTGCGCTACACGCGCACCCAGGCGATTGCCACCGGCACGCCGCAGCGGTTTCTGATCGACCCGCAGCAGCGGCGCTGGGAAGCACCCGGCGGCCATCATGGCGATCTGCCGCCGTCGCTGGAAGTGCGCTTCACCGGCGCGCGCCAGGTGCAATCGCGGCAGGATCAGGGCGCGATCCAGTTCTTTCCGGATGGCGCTTCTACCGGCGGGCGTATCGATCTGCAGGTCAAGGACGCCAGATGGCGCGTGGACGTGGGTTGGATCACCGGCGAGGTGCGTTCGGGCCCATTGCGGACGCCGGCGCCATGAAGCGTCAGCGCGGTTACACCCTGATCGAAGTGATCGTTGCCTTCGCATTGCTGGCGTTGGCGTTGAGCCTGTTGCTCGGGTCGTTGTCCGGTGCTGCACGCCAGGTGCGCGCGGCCGATGAAAGCACGCGCGCCACCTTGCATGCGCAATCGCTGCTGGCCGTGCAGGGCATTGACAAGCAGCTGGAGCCCGGGCAGCAACACGGCACGTTCGAAAACGGCCACTTTCGCTGGTCGATGGAAGTGCGCCCCTACGACGAACCTCGGCGCAACCCGCATGCGCCGATGTCGCCCGGCGCGCACCGTCTGCTGCAATTGACCTTGGTGGTACGTTGGGGCGAGCAGCCCAATCAGATGCTGCAATGGCGCACGTTGCGGCTGGTGGCGGCCAACATGCAGGGCAGCGCGCCATGAGCCGTTCGCGCAGCGCAGGCTTCACCTTGATCGAAGTGCTGCTGGCCACGATGTTGCTGGTCGGTGGGTTGGCGTTGGCGTTTGCCACCTTGCGCTCGGCCAGTGCGGTGAGTCAGCGCGGCGAAGCGATCGCACAGCGCAGCGAGCGCGTGCGTGCGGTGGAAGAATTCCTGCGACGGCGCCTGGCCGCAGCATTGCCGATCGCCATGGGCATCGATACGCATAGTCAGCAGCCGATCCTGTTCATCGGCGAGCCGCAACGCCTGCGCTTTGCCGCAGACGTGCCCGATTACCTGGGCCGCGGCGGGCCTTACCTGCACGACCTGTCGGTGGCCGGCGATGGCGATCGGCGCAACCTGCTGATTGCGTTGACCATGCTGCAGTCCGGCAAGCCGATCGAAGAAAGCAGCCCGCTGCCGCCGGAGACACTCGCTCAAGGCGTGCAGCAGGCGAGTTTTCGGTATCGCGGCATGGATCCGCAAAGCGGGCGCCTGAGCGCGTGGCTGCCGCAGTGGGAATGGCACGACCGTCTACCGCTGATGGTGCGCATCGACGTCCGCAGTGACGGCGCCGCATGGCCGCCGATGGTGGTGGCGTTGCCGCAATCCAGCAACCCGGGGGCAGGGCAATGAGTCGCGCGCGCGGTGCCGCGCTGGTGCTGGTGTTGTGGTTGATTGCGTTGCTCACCGCGATGATCGGTGCGTTTGCGCTCACCGCACGTGTTGAAGCGCTGCAGGGCAGCATGCTGCGCAACGGTGCGCAGGCGCAGGAGTACGCGCGCTCTGGCCTGGAATACGCGTTGTTTCGCTTGCAAGATGCCGACACCCAGGCACGCTGGCGCCCGGACGGCCGGCGCTATCGCTGGCAGATGGACGATGCCAGCGTGGAGGTTCGTATCACCGATGAAAGCGGCAAGGTGGATCTGAACATGGCCGAGCCCACCTTGCTGGCCGGTCTGGTGCGCGCGGTGGGCGGCGAGCAGGCCAGTGCCGGGCGCATCGCCGGTGCCATCGCCGATTGGCGCGATGGCGATTCATTGAGCCAGCCCGGCGGTGGCGCGGAAGATCGCGACTACGCCGATGCCGGGCTACCGTATGGCGCAAAAGACAGTCCATTCGAAACCCTGGGGGAACTGCGCCTGGTGCTGGGCATTGATGGCGAGCTGTATCGCAAGCTGTTGCCCAACGTCACGCTGTACAGCGGTCGTTCGCGGCCTGAAGCGCGGTTTGCGCCCGCCCCGGTGCTCACCGCGATGGGGCTGGACGCGCAGCAACTGCTGGCCCAGCGTGACGCGCCGCTGGGTTTGCCGGGCAGCGAGGCGACGGTCGGTGGCTCGGGCACTTATAGTATCGAGAGCCGGGCGCGACTGAGTCAGGGACGCGAGGCCGTGTTGCGGGCGGTGGTGTCGACCAGCGCGTCTGCATTACCAGGGTCGGCCTATACCGTGTTGCGTTGGGAAGAGGGAGCAGCAGTGCAATGACCGCATGGCGGGATACCTTGGGGCGTATCGGCGTACGCGCCATGCCGGGGGCCGGAGGCTTCTGGCGTTGGTGGCAACAATCGCTGCTGGCCTGGCTGCCGCAGCGGTGGCAGTGGCAGTTGGGTCTGTCGCAGGCACGCCTGTTGTTGCAACAGGACGGCAACACGCTGCAGTTGCTGCGCCAGCGCGATCACAGCTGCGATACCGTCGCCAGCCTGCCGTGGCCGGTGCATCCGCAGGAAGTCAACGACGTGCTGCCGACCGCGCTTGAAGGCCTGCCGCGGCATTGGCTGTTGCCGGCCGCGCATGCGTTGCGCCGGCCATTGCGGCTGCCCGCAGCGGCAGCGGCGCGCCTGCAGGACGTGGCGCGTTTCGAGATCGATCGGCAAACTCCGTTCACCGCCGACCAGGTGTATTTCGATGCGCGCGTGCTCGATGTGCGCGAAGACGGCCAGCTCGATGCCGAACTGGTGGTGGTGCCGCGACGCATGATCGATGGCCCGGCCGGCGTGCCGGACGCATGGAACAGTGCGCTGTCGGGCATCGACGTGACCGACGCCAGCGGCCTTCCGTTGGGCGTGAACCTGCTGCCGCCTGCGCGCCGCCTGCGTCGCAGCGACCCGATGCAGCGCTGGAATCTGTTGCTGGCCGCCTCTGCGCTGGTGCTGCTGGCCGTTGCCGGCTGGCTGCTGCTCGACAACCGCCGCCAGGCCGCCGACGATCTGCGCGCCAGGGTGCAGGCCAATGCCGCGCGCGCGCGGCAGGTCGCTGCCGAACGGCAGCAATTGCTGGACCTGGTCGAAGGCGCGCGCTTCTTCCAGCAGCAACGCGCCACCCGCCCCACCTCGGTCGAAATCTGGGACGAACTGAGCCGGCGCCTGCCTGGTGGCACGTATCTGGAAAAATTTTCGGTCGAAGGCGGGCAACTGCAGTTGATCGGATTGAGCAACGAAGCCTCTTCGCTGGTGCGTCGTCTGGAAGGCTCGCCGTTGTGGCGTACGCCGTCGCTGACCGGCGTGCTGCAGAGCGATGCCGGCCGGAATGTCGACCGCTTCACCATCACCGCCGAGCTTGCCGGCCCCGATGCGAAGGAGGCGGCCGATGCCACGCAGCGTTAAGCGCGATCGCTGGATCGCTTTGGGCCTGCTGCTGCTGGTGATCGGCGTGGCCTACCTGGTGCTGGTGCACCCGTGGTTCACCCAACCGATGATCGCGGTGCAGGACGACCTGCAAGCGCTGCGCGAACGCGAATTGCGCGTGCGCGTGCAATTGCAGCAGGCGCCGGAAGTCAGCAAGCGGCTGCGGCAGGCGCGCCAGACGCTGGAAAGCCGCCCGGGCTTCCTGCCGGAAACCTCGGCCGAACTCGCCTCCGCGGGGCTGGTGCAGCGGCTGGAACGGGCGGTGGTGGAGGCCAGTCCTGGCAACCGCAGCTGCGCCATCAGCAACCGCTCGCCGTTGCAGCCGGAGAGCAAGAACCGCTTCACCCGCGTGGCGGTGCAGGTGCGTTTACGCTGCGGCACCCCAGAACTGGCCTCGGTGCTGTACAGCCTGGAGAACGGCACGCCGCGCTTGTTCGTGGACAACCTCAACGTGATGGCGCAACGCTACCAGCTCTCGCCCAATGAAAGCGGCAACGGGCTGGATATCGCCTTCGAACTGGCCGGCTATCTGCGCCCGGGCGCCAGCGCCGCACCGCTGAACAACGGGGCCGCGCCTGCTGCCCCCAACGCCGCGGAGGCCAGCAATGCGCCTTGACATGATCGGCCTGCGCACCTGGCTGCTGGCCACCGTGGTCGGTTGGGCACTGCTGGTCTGCGTGCTGGCCGTCGCTGGCCTGGGCAAGCGCGTGGAGCTGCTGCCCGACGACCCGGCACTGGTGCAGCGTCTGCCCACGTTGCCGGCACCGGCGCCGGAGCGCCTGGGCGCATTCGAGAAATATTCGGAAATCGCCGCGCATCCCGCGTTTGCCGAGGACCGCCTGCCGCATCCGTTCTTCCTGTCCGGCAACGATGGCGGCAATGCCGCTTCGACAGTGCGCCTGACCGGCGTGCTGCTGACGGACAACTTCAAGATGGCGACGTTGACCCTGGACCCGCAGGATTCGGTGCGCGTGCAGCTGGGCGGCGAGGCGGTGAAGGGCTGGCGCCTGCTCGCCCTGCAGCCGCGTAGCGCAACCGTCGAAGGCCCCAGCGGCACGCAAACCCTGGAATTGCACGTGTTCAACGGCCAGGGCGGGCAGCCGCCCACCGCCAATGCCGCCGCACGGGGTGCCGCCCCTGCCACCCCGCCGGTACCGTCCCCCGACGCTGCCGCACTTGCCCCGCCGCAGCCGCCGCAACCGCAACCTGTCGCGCCGGTACAACAGCCCGGCGGGCAGGCACCGCCAACCGTGCCGCCGCAGCGCAGCGATGGCGCGCAGGAAGCACCACGTCCCTCCGACGATCAGATGCGTGCCATCCGCGAACGCATCGAAGCCCGACGCCGCCAGCTGCAACAGCAGCGCCAGAGCGGCTCTACCCCCGGTCAGACCCAATGAGTGAACGCATGACGCCGCGCCTGTTTCCCGTGTCCCTGCTGATTGGCCTGCTGGCCGGTTGCGCCACCACTCCGCCGCCGGACGTGCGCCGCAACGCGCGCCTGGATCCGCACGTCGGTGCTGCCGGCGCCACCCAGACCCCCGCCGAGCAGCGCGCCGACGGCGATGCCAACGCCAAGCCCAGTCCGGTGATCCGGCGCGGCAGCGGCACCATGATCAACCAGGGCGCTGCGTCCGCGCCGGCGCCCACGCTGGGCATGGCCAGCAGCGGCAGCGCCACCTTCAATTTCGAAGGCGAATCGCTGCAGGCGGTGGTCAAGGCGATCCTGGGCGACATGCTCGGCCAGAACTACGTCATCGCGCCGGGCGTGCAGGGCACCGTGACCTTGGCCACGCCCAATCCGGTGTCGCCGGCGCAGGCCCTGAACCTGCTGGAAATGGTGCTGGGCTGGAACAACGCCCGCATGGTGTTCAGCGGTGGCCGCTACAACATCGTGCCGGCCGACCAGGCGCTGGCCGGCACCGTGGCGCCCAGCACCGCATCGCCGTCGGCCGCGCGCGGTTTCGAGGTGCGCGTGGTGCCGTTGAAGTTCATTTCCGCCAGCGAGATGAAGAAGGTGCTGGAGCCGTACGCACGCCCGAATGCCATCGTCGGCACCGATCCGGCGCGCAATGTGATCACCCTGGGCGGCACCCGCGCCGAGCTGGAAAACTACCTGCGCACCGTGCAGATCTTCGACGTGGACTGGTTGTCGGGCATGTCGGTGGGCGTGTTTCCGATCCAGTCCGGCAAGGCCGAAAAAGTCTCTGCCGATCTGGAAAAGGTCTTCGGCGAGCAGAGCAAGACCCCCAGCGCCGGCATGTTCCGTTTCATGCCGCTGGAAAACGCCAACGCGGTGCTGGTGATCACCCCGCAGCCGCGTTATCTGGATCAGATCCAGCAGTGGCTGGACCGTATCGACAGTGCCGGTGGCGGCGTGCGGCTGTTCTCCTACGAGCTGAAGTACATCAAGGCCAAGGATCTGGCCGATCGTCTTTCGGAAGTGTTCGGCGGCGGGCGTGGTAATAGTGGTGGCTCTCCTTCGCTGGTGCCTGGAGGTGTCGTAAATATGCTCGGTAATAACAGTGGCAGTGCAGATAGAGATGAGAGTCTTGGAAGCAGTAGCGGAGCCACTGGCGGAAGTATCGGCGGCGCGAGTGATGGTTCCAGTCAATCCGGCACGTCGGGAAGTTTCGGCGGAAGCAACGGGAGCGGCATGCTTCAGCTGCAGCCCAGTACTAATCAAAACGGTAGCGTTACTCTGGACGTTGAGGGCGGCAAAGTTGGCGTCTCGGCCGTGGCCGAGACGAATACGCTGATAGTGCGTGCGACTGCTCAGGCATGGAGCTCTATTCGCGACGTAATTGAAAAGCTTGATGTAATGCCGATGCAGGTCCATATCGAAGCTCAGATCGCTGAGGTGTCGTTGACCGGTGACTTGCAGTATGGCGTCAATTGGTACTTTGAGAATGCGGTTACTAACCCATTTAATTCAGATAGAAGCGGCGGTCCTGCCCTCCCCTCGGCTGCAGGTAGACGCATCTGGGGTGACATTTCGGGAAGTATTACGAACAATGGGGTAGCTTGGACATTCCTCGGAAAGAATGCTGCTGCGATTATTAGCGCGCTAGATCAGGTGACCAATCTACGCCTTTTGCAGACGCCATCTGTTTTTGTTCGAAATAATGCAGAGGCAACACTTAACGTTGGATCGCGAATTCCTATAAATTCCACATCCATTAACACCGGGCTTGGCACAGACGCCAGCTATTCGTCGGTGCAATACATCGATACCGGTGTTATCTTAAAGGTGCGTCCGCGAGTGACCAAGGATGGCATGGTATTTCTCGATATTGTCCAGGAAGTTAGTACGCCTGGAGCGCGACCAGCTGCTTGCACGGCTGCAACAGCCACAACGATCAACAGTGCAGCTTGCAATGTTGATATCAATACTCGTAGAGTTAAAACTGAGGCAGCTGTTCAGAATGGTGATACCATCATGCTTGCCGGCCTGATAGACGATAGTACGTCTGATGGAAGTAATGGCATACCTTTTCTTAGTAAATTACCAGTTGTAGGCGCTCTTTTTGGACGCAAGACACAAAATAGCAGTCGTAGGGAAGTTATCGTGCTTATCACTCCGTCAATAGTTCGCAATCCTCAGGAGGCGCGTAATTTAACCGACGAGTATGGTGCTAAATTTAACGCAATGAAGCCTTTGAGTGGTCGCAAATAAATTGCAGGGGGGTCAGTCAACATGGAGAGTAAAAGATGATTAAGAAAAAGTGTTCCCGTTTTATTCGCGCAAGTTTGGTAGTTGCTAACTTTTTCATGGTGGCGGGGGTTGGTGCAGTTCCATTTAGTCAGTCCTTCAGTGAGCAATATAGTGGCATACCACTTTCTAATGCAATTAACATTGCCGCAGGCCAAGCAAGGGTGAAGGCTTATCACAATGGAGACGGTTGGGGGCAGTCGGCTCTGTCGTCGAAAACATGTCCTATGACGTCTTATACGTGGTGGCAAGACCCCGCATTGGGTTTGACCGTTATCGCGACAGCGACCTGCACTAGGGAAATTTAGGTTATAGAGCGATTATTTGCGAAGAGAGAGTCTCGGTGCGTATTGCCGAGGCTTTCTTGAAATGTGGTTTTTATTTAGTCTGAAGCATGCGGGCGATCTCAGGGTAGATGGAGCCTATTGTTTTAATACCTGTGGGCACCGACGACGAGGCGCTGGATGCGTGCCTGGGCGCATTGGATGCGGCCACGCCCGCAGGAACACGCGTCTGGCTGGCCGATGATGCGCAGGCCGGCCCGCGTGGGCGCGCAGTGATCGAACATTGGCTGGCGCGCACGCAGTTGCAGGCCCATCACACCCGTCGCCAGCGCATGCTGGGCGAGGTAGCGCATCTGGACGAAATGCTCAGCGCCTGCGGCGATGCCGACGTGGTGGTGCTGGGGTTGGATGCCTGCCCGTTGCCCGGATGGTTGCGGCAGCTGACCGCGTGTTTTGCACGCGATGCCGCGATCGCCACCGCCACGCCATGGAGCAATGTGGGCGAGGCCTGCAGCTGGCCGCGGCTGGGCGAACTCAACCCGATGCCGGACGCGCCCGAGCGGCTTGCGGCTGCCTGTGCTGCGATGCCGCCGCTGCACCCGGAACTGCCGTCGGCGATCGGGCACGCGGTGCTGTTGCGCGGAACGGCGCGGCGCAAGGCCGGTGGCCTGGACGCCAGCAGTTACGGCTCGTGGTACGCGGCACTGGTGGACTTGAGCCTGCGCATGGCTGGGCTGGGCTGGCGTAACGTGTTGTGCGAGACCGCCTTCGTTGCCTCTCCGCACGAAGGCCGCCCGGCCGAAGGCGACATGGACGCGCTGGCCACACGCTGGCCGGCCTGGCATGCGCGCCTGGCCAACTTCCTCATGCACGACCCGTTGCGCGCGCAGCGCGATCAGCTGACTCGACTCCTGGCGCACCTGCCGCCACCGGACCTGCAACGCGCCTTGTTCGAGGCCTAGCGTCGCCACCGACGAGACCTGCGCACCGCCAGGCGCGCGGCTATCGTCCGGGATTGACATGGATCACGCATGCACGAAGGCATTTGTCATCCGACCATGCCCACCTGGCAACTGCAGGTTCCACTCCGCTGCCGCATTTGCCTCGTCTCGCGATCGCGCTTGTCGCGTGACCGGATCGATGTCGTGATGTCTGCCATCGAGCAAAAGACGCAACCACCGCTCGCTCGACGGTCGCGCCTCGTCGATGCCCGCCGCAGCACCTCGCCGATGCGTTCTGGCCGAACACGTCATCCGGCTATCGAGCAGTTTCGAATCCGCTGTTGATGACACCGAGGCGGCAGCAACGCCGCGCGTACCACGAACGCAGCAATGCGGCAGGCTCCTCAACGATTCCCGATTCCCGATTCCCGATTCCCGATTCCCGACCCTAAAAAGCAGACCGCGTCGGCGCCTCGGTCCGCACCACCACATCCAATGCGTCGTGGCGCCAGGATTCGATATCCAGCTCCACCGCGCGGCCGTCTTCGGCGAAGCTGATCCGCTGCAGCCGAAAACATGGTGTGCCGGGAGTGGACTGCAGCAGCAGCGCCTGTGTCGCGTCCAATCCGGCCGGATGCATCGACAGCTGCGCGCGACTCAGGAACAGGCCCAGCCGCTGGTTGAACACGCTCGACAGCGATCCGGCCAGATCGTGTTCGAGCAGGCCCGGCGCCCAGGCCGCGAGCACCACATTGGTTTCCAGCAGGACTGCGCGGCGGTCGATCCAGCGCCGACGCTGCAGGACGAACACCTCGTCGTACGGGCTGTCCAGTCGCAACGCCGCGGCGTAAGCCGTGCCTGCAACCTGCCGGGTGGCGCTCAATAATTCGGTGCGCGGCTTGCGTCCTTGCGCCGCCACGTACTGCATGAAACCGGCGATGCTGGTAGGGTCGTAGCGCACGCGCGGCGCGCTGACGAACCAGCCGCGGCGGTTTTCGCGGTAGATGCGGCCTTCGGCTTCAAGCTGCTGCAGCGCTTCGCGCAGCGTGATGCGGGTGCAGGCGAATCGCTCGGCCAATGCGCGTTCCACCGGCAGGCGTTGATCCGGTCCCCATTCGCCGGCTGAAATTTGCGCGGAGATCGCTTCGGTGATGGTGTGTTGGCGCGACACGCTCATGCGGCGAACCGCAGACGGAAGACGCAGGGCGTGAGCAAGGCAATGAGGTGGAAGGCATGCATGTTGCGATGGTAAAGAAGAACGCGCGCGCAAACCGCGACCGGCTTAGCGTGCGACAGCCAGGTTCTGGTTCTGTTGGGTTTTCCAGCTGTGCCAGCCGTACACCGCAAGCGCCACGAAGCCTGCGTAGAGCACGGCAGTGGGGTACAGCCCCTTGCTGATGAAGACGCCGACATAGACGCAGTCGAGCACGATCCACAACACCCAGTTGGCGATGCGCTTGCGTGCCGCCCACACGCTGGCCACCAGGCTGAAACTGGCCAGCGCCGCGTCCAGCCACGGCAGCACCGCATCGGTGCGGTAATGCATGTAGCCGCCCAGTGTCGCAGCGAACGCCGCGCCGATGCCCAGCGAGAGCCAGCGTTCGGCGGACGGCATCGGCAGCGGGCGTATCCGTGTGTCTGCTGCGGTTCCGGGTTGCCAGTGCCACCATCCGTAGAGCTGGGTCAGTACATAGACTCCTTGCAGCAGCATGTCCGAGTACAGCTTCCACTGGTAGAACAGCCACGCATACAACGCCACCGCCACGATGCCCACCGGCCAGCACCAGCGAATGCGCCGCGCGGTGAGCCACACGCCCAGCAGGTTGATCACAACGGCGATGGATTCGAGCAGCGACATGCGGTACCTGATGCGGTGCGGATCAACGTGGTGCGGGGTAAGACGCGTGAGGGGGAAAGGACATACAGTTCAGACGTAGGACACGACGCATCGTCGTCCACGAGCACAGGCCGCAGGCGACCTCGCACCGCTGCTGGGTGGGCGTTGGACGCTGCTCAATAGCGCATCGGGCGTCATTGCTGTGCATGCACGGCAGGGCGCGCAATGTGTGCCCACAGTGCAGGTTAGAAATCCACCTGCACCGTCAGCCGTGCAGTGCGTGGTGCGCCGGGGAACAGATAGGCATCGCCCTGATATTCGCCGGAATCGCGCCAATAGCGCTTGTCGAACGCGTTGTCCACGTTCAAGCGCCAGGTAGTCGCCAGCCCGCCCAGCGCCGTGGCGTAGCGGGCACCCAGGTTGGCGACGGTGTAGGCCGGCACGCTGGCGTTGCCGAGACGGTCGGCAAACTTGCGCCCGCTGTATTGCACGCCGCCCAGCAGTGCCAGACCATCGATACCTGGCACGCTGTAATCGGCCTGCACGCTGGCGCGCAGCTTGGGTACGTTGATCGCCTGATGGCCTTCGTACTCGCCAATGCCGGTGTCCTCCGCGCGCGCGCGGATTGCCGCGACGCTGGCGAACAGACGCAGCTGCCGGGTCGCTGCGCCGTCGGCAGACAGCTCCAGGCCGCGGTTATGCAGGCGACCCTGCTGCACGTAGAGCAGACCGCCATCGGCCTGCGGTTGGGTGAACTGGTAAGCCTGGCGGATGTCGAACAGTGCCGCGCCCAGGCGCAGGCCCTGCAGGTCGATCTTTGCGCCGGTTTCCAGCTGGTACGCATTGGTGGGCGGCAGGATCTCGTCGGCGTTATCGGTAAACCACGGCGCCGTGCCGCCGGCCGCCAGGCTCTTGGCGTAGCTGGCATACAGCGACATGTTCTGCTGCGGCTTGAACAACAGCGCTGCCTGCGGCAGCACCGTGTCTTTGCGCGTGCGTCGTTCCAGCTGGCCGTCGCGATCGAAGCTGCGTTCGTCCAGTTGCACATAGCGCGCGCCAAGCGACAGTTCCCACTGCGCACCCAGGCCGATCCGGTCGGCCATGACCAGCGCACGCTGGCGGCTGTCCAGACGGCGCTGCTTGGGATCCAGCGCAACATCCGTCTGCGCGAAGACGTCCGGGTCGCGATCGATGCTGCCGCTGCCGACCAATTCGTTGACCGAACCAAAACGGTCGATGGTGCGGCGCAGCCATTCGCCGCCGATGCTCAGGTGATGCTCCAGCGCGCTGGTCGCGACATGGCCTTCGAGCGTGGCACGCAGCTGATCGTGCACACGGGTGTCGTCGGGGCTACGGTAATCGTAGATGTCGTACTCGCCCTGCGCGCTGAAGACGTTCGGGGTGGCGATGTCGGCGCAGCTTGCCGCGCCATAACAGCCCCAGGCGAATGCGGAGAAATCGTTGATCTTCGAACGACTGCGCGATGCTTCGGTAGTGGCGCGCCAGTCGTCGTTGAACTGGTAGGCGTAACGCAGCTGCGCGTTGAGCGAATCCATTTCCACCGGCCGCGCCCACGGCTGGTAGCCGAGCAGGCGGTGCACATCGATATCGCGCGGTACCTGCGTGCCGCCCAGCAGTTGATAGCCTGGCACCGAGCGCTGTTGCCGGTGCTGATATTCCACGTCCAGCTGCAACAGCGCCTGCGGGGAGATCTTCCAGTCGCCGGCCAGCGACAGGAAATTGCGGTAGCCGTCGGCATGATCGACATAGCTGTCGATGTCTTCGCGTGCGGCGTTGACGCGTAACCCCAGCGTGCGTTCGGCACCGAACCAGTCGCCCAGATCGGCGGCGACATAGCGCGAGCCCTGTTCGTCGGTGCCCAGGGTGACGCTGCGCACGTGCTCGGGCCGCTTGGTGCGGTAGTCGATCAGCCCGGCCGGTTCGTTGACGCCCGATTGCAGCCCGGCCAGGCCTTTGAGCAATTGCACCTGCTGCTTGTTTTCCAGTGCGATCGATTGTTCGCCTACCGCGCTCATGCCGTTGATGCGGTAGCTGTTGGCGGCATTGAGCGAATAGCCGCGCACCACGAAGTTTTCGTAATAGCCGATCGGCGCGTACGCATCGCCGGCGGAGGCATCGGCGCGCAATACCTCACTGAGTACGCGCGCCTGACGATCGAGCAATTGCGCACGATCGATGACCGCGATCGAGGCGGGCGCGTCCAGTAGCCGGGCGGCGCCAAATCCGCTTAAAGCCGTGCTGGTCTCCACACGTTCGCCACGCACGTTGACCGCGTCCAGTTCGACTGCATCGGCGCCGGGTTGCTGTTGCGCCAGTGCAGGGGCGCAGCAAAACGCCAGTGCAAGCGCAAGCGCAAGCGGGCAGCGGGAGAGCAGGGGGAAGGCAACGGACATTGGGCAAGACTCGACAGAGAAGGGAAGGTGCTCACGGCAGTCGGCGCGCACGTGCGTGCAGGTGTTCGAGCAGGTGCCGACCATCGGCGCTGGCGAACCAGTCCGCGTGGCCGAGCAGATAGCGGTGATAGGCGATATCGACATTGGCGGGCGAACGCGTGATGCCGGCGAAATATTCCATTTCGCTCAAGGCGAAGTCGGCATGCACGATCGGCAGCAATGCGGCCAGGCGGCGCAAGTGGTTTGCGTCCAGTGGGCGATGCTGCGCGTAGCCCTCCAGCAGCGCGTCGAGCTGGTCGAGCTCGGCCTGCGCGCGTGCGCCGGTGTCCAGCCGCAACCAGGGGATGAGGTTGCGTTCGATCGCGGTGGCCAGATCGAACAGCGCGCTGCTGCAGTCGCTCAATCCGAAATCGAAGATGGCGCTGACGCGGGTCGCTCCGGCGTTGGTGTCCCACAGCAGGTTGGACGCATGCCAGTCGCCATGGGTCCACAGCGACGGTAGCGCGCCCGGCGCGGACAGCAGCGGCCATGCCTGCGCATGCCAGGGCAGCAGGTGGGTGGCCAGATCGTGTTGCCAGGGGCGGTCCTGCAGGGCTGTTGCCAGGTGCGGTCGGGTTGGATAGGCATCGTGCAACGCCTGCACCGGGTCTGCCTGCGCAAACAATCGCAGATTGGCGACCAGCATGCTGGTGGAGCGTGCCGGCGCATCGAAGCCCTGGGCCGCGCGATGCAGTTGCGCCAACGCAGCGCCGGCCGCCCGCGCATGCGCAACGTCGGTGAACGGTGTCCACGACAACGCATCGCGGTAGAGGTCGCGTCCTGCGCCGACCCGCTGCACTTCGTACACCCAGTCGGCGTGCGCCAGCGCAGTGCGGCCCTGGGCGTCGTGCAGCACCTCCACCACCGGCGCGCCGGCCCAGCGCAGATGGGCCATGAAGCTGTGTTCCTCGCGCAGCGCGGCCACGCTGCGCACACTGCGGTGGTGGCGTTTGACGATGACCGGGCCACTTGCCGTGTCCACGCAGGCCGCTGCAGAGAACGGGCGCGCGCTATGCCAGCGCAACGCAGTGAGGTGGCCCACCGCCGCAAACCGCTGCAGCACGCGATGGATTTCATCGGTGGTCAGTACTGGCCAGTCCGGCAATGCCAGTTCCAGGCTCATGCCATGCACCTGGTGCGGGACGTTCATGGGCCGACGCCCGACAGGCGCAGCGACCGTGCTGCGTCGGTGAGTGGTATAGACCAAGTGATCAGGAGTATGGCGGCGGACGCGGCGCGCGCGCCGCCGAGGACAAGAACGGCGCTGCCGGGCCGTTGCCGCATCGCATCGTCCATCAGGGCGCGGCGATGCAGGCAATGAAGAGGCAGCGCGAAACCGCAAGGTCGCTAACCGTCATCTCAACAATCAGGTGTGGGAGTGCACCAAAAAAAAGCTGCAAGACGGCTGGCGATCAGGTGCGTACGGGCGACGCGCTCTGATGCGGATGTACGCCTGGTACATGCATCGAGTGCTGCCCGCGCTTGCCTGGCTGCGCAGTCGGTTTGCCGGTCGCACAAAAGTGTGGCAACGGAGACCGCGTGCGGCTCCGGGCGCGCAGTATGCGCCTTGCGGCGATGGGTCGCCATGCTGCAACGCGCGTTTGCGCCAGGCACCGCTTGCAAGCGGGAGCGTGGCGCACATCAACCCGCGTCCGGCCCTCGACGCAATGCAGTCGCGGCAGCGCCTGTCGCGCAGCGCGCATTGCGAACCCGCCATGGCGCTGCGCCGCTCCGGCACCGGATAATGGCCGGATGACTCCCGTCCAGATCGCCGCCGTCGTCGTCACCTATGAAAGCAGCAGCACCATCGATGCGTGCCTGTCGCGATTGCGCGCGGCCGAGGGCATCAGCGAGATCCGGGTGGTCGACAACGCTTCCAGCGACGACACCCTGGAAGTGGTGCAGCGTCATGCCTTGGCCGATGCGCGGCTGCATTTCATCGCCAATCCCGATAACCCTGGTTTTGCGACTGCCTGCAACCAGGGCGCGCGCGATTCGCAGGCGCCCTGGCTGGTCTTCATCAACCCGGACCTGATGGTCGCGCGCGATACCTTGCTGCAGCTGTACCACCGGGCAGCGGGGCATCCGGCGGTGCTGTTGGGGGTGGAGCAGGTGGATGAGCAGGGGCGCCCTGATGCGGCTGTGCGCCGCCGCGACCCGGACTTTGCCGCGATGCTGCGCGCGCCGCGCGCCGCCGCCAATCTGGCGGTGCCGGCCGATCCGTCGCGGGCCTTGCAGCCGGTGGATGCGATCTCCGGGGCGTTGATGCTGATGCAGCGCAGCCTGTTCGACCGGCTGGACGGCTGGGACGGCAGTTACCGGCTGCATGCTGAAGACCTGGATCTGTGCCGGCGCGCCCGCCAGGCTGGTGCGCTGGTGGCGGTGGCCAATGATCTGCATGTGCTACACGTACGCGGGGTCTCCAGCCGCGCGCGGCCGTTCTTCGTGGAATGGCACAAACATCGTGGATTGTGGCGCTATTTTCGTAAATTCGAATCTGATCGGCGCGGGCTGCTGACGCGGCTTGGGGTGTGGCTTGCGATCTGGATTCACGCAGCCGCACAGGTGCCGCGTTTGTTGCAAAACAAATGAGTTGGATCGCGTTAAATTTGTGATAAATCGGTGATGGGTCGCCGGCTGCAACTGTGATACGTTTCGCCCCGAAGTGTGATCAACCCTAGCTTCCTGTCCCTTCCGGGTCCCCCATCAGGAATCGTGCAATGTCTTTACGGAACGACCCGCAATGGCGGGTACGTCGGTCGTGCGCTACCCCGTTGCAGTCCAGCTCGGTTGCCCCGTTTTCTCATTCAAATCCAACGCAACCGCGTGCGCTGTCGGTCCTGGCATCGGCGCTTGCGCTGGGCTGTGTGCTGGCCGCATCGCCGGGCACCGCATTGGCCGGCGCGTGGACCCAGCCGCAAGGCGACACCCTGGTAATCGTCAAGGCGCTGCATAGCGATGGCCGTGGGTGGTTCGACGACAGCCACCACCGCAGCACCTTTGGCGACGGCCAGCAATTCGACGGAAACGGCCGCAGCCGTCAGGACCAGCTCAACGTCTACGTCGAGCATGGTTTGACCGAAAAGCTCAGCTTCATCGGCAACTTCTATTTCAACGACGTGGGTTTCAGCAACCACGATGCCGTCAATGGCCGTCAGCAAACCACGACGACCGGTTTTGCCGATCAGGAAATTGGCTTGCGCTATGCGCTGCCGAGCGCGCAGAACGATGTCTGGCGCAGTGCCGTGCAGGCCTTGGTGAGCATCCCCGCGTATGGGCGTAGGAAGACCTACCACCCGAACAATCCTTCCGCCAATTCCGACCCTGCGCTCGGCCTCGGCGACTATGGCCTCGAGCTGCGCTACAGCCGCGGCCGCGGTTACACGCTGGGCGGCCGCAACGGCTACGTCGATCTGGGAGGCGCGGTCCGCCTGCGCGGAAGCGCGGCGTCCGACGAACTGCGGGTGGACGCGTCCACAGGTCTGAGCCTGACCCCGAGTTGGCTGCTGTTGGGCGAACTCAACGTGATCCAGGGGTTGGGCAACGGGCGTGGCAACTTCGATGTTGCCGGTAGCGGTGGCGGCGTGGGCTTCGTCGCCACCGGCACCAACTACGATCTCACCAAGTTGCAGTTGTCCACGCTGTATACGGCGCCGGGTGGCAGCCAGTGGCAGGTGGGGTATCAGCAGCCGGTGATGGGCCGCAACACCGGTGCGGCGGGCGGGCCATTCGTGGCCGCCTGGTGGCGTTTCTAAGGGGCCGCACATGACGGTGACCTGCGAAACGGACGCGCTGGGACGAGCGCCGGACATCGGCCGCGAACGCGGCCTGCTAGGTCGTGCGCTGGTGTCGGCAGGCGTCATCACCGACGAACAGCTGCGCTCGGCGCTGGCCTTGCAGCAACGCTGGAACTCGCGCCTCGGCGACGTGATCCTGGCCCAGCGCGGCGTGCCGGCGCAGCGGTTCTACGCCATCGTTGCCGCGCACTTCGGGCTGCAATTCATCGATCTGGTGCAGCAGCCGCCGGATCCTGCGCTGCTCACCCCCGGCGATCTGGATAGCTACGCGCAACGCCTGGTGTTGCCGTGGCGGCGCGAGGACGGTGTGCTGGTGCTGGCGGTGGCCGATCCGGACCCGGCCCTGTTCGCCTGGGCACGCGCCCATTACGGCGAAGACGTGCGCTTTGTCGGTACCGCCAAGTTCGACATCATCTGGAGCCTGCAGCGCTACGCCGACGAGCAGCTCACCGACAACGCGCTGAATCTGCTTGCGGCGCATGCGCCGACGTATTCGGCACGCCAGGTCATCACGCGCGGGCAGAAGTTCGCATTATGGGCGCTGGCGGCGGTGATGCTGGCGACGTTGGGGCTGTTCCCGGTGCCGGCCTTGATCGCCGTCAACGTGCTGGTGGCGCTGGGTTTTCTGGCCACCTTCGGGTTGAAGTTGCTGCTGGTGTGGTTCGGCTCGCGCCATCGCATCGACATCAAGGTCACCGAAGACGAAGTGGCCGCGCTGCGCGACGACGACCTGCCGGTCTATACCGTGCTGGTGCCGATGTACAAGGAGCCGGAAGTCCTGCCGATTCTGGCCAACGCGCTGCGCAAGCTGGATTACCCGATCAGCAAGCTGGACGTAAAGCTGGTGCTGGAAGCGGACGACCTGGACACCATCGAAGCGGCCAAGAAACTCGGCCTGGAAGCGTTCTTCGAAATCATCCGGGTGCCGCCGTCGCAGCCCAAGACCAAGCCCAAGGCCTGCAACTACGCATTGCATTTTGCGCGTGGCGAGCTGCTCACCATCTACGACGCCGAAGACAAGCCCGAGCCGGACCAGCTCAAGCGCGTGGTTGCGGCATTCCGCAAGGCTGAGAAGGATGTGGTGTGCATCCAGGCGCGGTTGAACTACTACAACGCCGACGAAAACTGGCTGACGCGGATGTTCACGCTGGAGTACACGCTCTGGTTCGACTTCTACCTGCCGGCGCTGGAATACCTGCGTATTCCGATCCCGTTGGGTGGTACCTCCAATCACTTCCGTCTGGACGTGTTGCGCCAGGTGCGCGCGTGGGACCCGTACAACGTTACCGAAGACGCCGATCTGGGCGTGCGGCTGATCCAGAACGGGTATCGCGTCAACGTCGTCAATTCCACCACCTTCGAAGAAGCCAACGTCAGCATTCCCAACTGGATCCGGCAGCGGTCGCGCTGGCTCAAGGGCTATATGCAGACCTGGCTGGTGCATATGCGCGACCCGGTGCATCTGTATCGCAGTACCGGCTTCAAGGGATTTTGGGGGTTTCAGTTCTTCATCGGCGGCGGTTTTTTCACCGCATTGGGCGTGCCGGTGCTGTGGGCGTTGTACGCGGCGTGGGCGCTGACCGGCACCTCGATGTTCGAGCGCTTCTTCCCGCCGTGGCTGGCGGCGGTCTCGCTGGTCAATCTGCTGCTGGCCAATGCGTTCTTCATCTACATCACGCTGGTTGCAGCGTTCAAACGCGACTACTTCAAGCTGGCGCCGTACGCACTGACGGTGCCGTTCTACTGGGCGTTGCAGTCGATCGCCGCCTACAAGGGTCTCTGGCAGCTGATCCACAATCCGTTCTATTGGGAGAAGACCACGCATGGCATCAGCAAGCATTCGGAAAACGAGCGCCGCGCCGCACTCGAAGAGTGAGCCGGTTGCGCAGCGTCGCGAGAGCGGGCTGCCGGCGTTCCTCATCGCCGTGGTGGCGCTGTCGCTGCTGAGCCAGCCGTTGCTGGTGCAGTCGGTGGCCACGGTGCCCGCGCTTGTGCCGGACATCGGCGTGCCGGCGACCGGCTTGTTGGCGTGGGCGGTCGATCTCACCCTGCATCGCTGGAATCTGCCGTTCCAGGTCTGGCCATGCGTTGCGGTGGCTGCCAACGCGCTGTTCCTGTCGCTGCTGTGGCGCGATCTGGCTGGCGTGTTCGGGCGCGGCTGGGCCAGCGCTCTGACGCTGCTGGTGGGCTGCAACCCGCTGTTCCTGCTGCCGATCGCCGCTGGCGGCAGCCAGGCAGTGGGGTTGCTGGCCTTCTACGGTTTGTGCCGCACCTTGCGCCGCTTGCAGGCGCCGGTGGAAGCCTTCACCTATCTGCGCATTGCCGGTTGGTTGTGCATTTTGCTGTGCCTGGATCTGCAGACGCTGGCGCTGTCGACAATGGTCGCGCCATGGCTGCTGCTGGTCATGCCGCCGCAGATGCTGCGCAAGGCACCGGGCTCGTTCTACCTGGTGTGCTATCTGCCGTTCGCGTTCCTGGTCGGCATGTGGGCCTACGTCAATCTGGTCGTGTTCAATGCGCCGTGGCCGACGCTGTCCAGCATCGCCCAGGCGTCGCATCCGTTGCCGCTGCCACTGGCCGGCCATGCCGACGGCTGGTTGCCGGCGGTCCGCTGGGGTGTGGCGGCCGCGGTGTGCTTCCCGGTGCTTGCGCTGGTGGCGCGTGCGCGCAGCGGTGCGTTGGCGCGTGGCGTGGTGGCCAGTGCCGGCACCGTGATCTGCGCGGCTGCGTTGTCGTTCGCGTTCGGCTGGGCTGGCTTCGATGCCCTGCTGTTGTTGTGGGTGCCGGCGGCGCTGTTGCTGCGTGCGCTGCACGCCGACCAACGCGGCCAGGCGGCCGGATTGCTGGTGCTGGGCCTGGCGGGTGCGATCTGGGCACAGCCGCAGGGTTGGGGCAGCTGGATGCGTGCCGCAGCGCCCGACGAACAGGCCTTGATGCAGGGCGAGGCCGTTGTCATGACGACGCCGGTATCGTTGCCGCTGCGTGCATCGGACGCTCCCGCGACGCAGGATGTTGATGTAGGGCAGTCGGCGATGGCCGAGAGCGCTGCGGTGGCCCCGGCTGCAACGGCAACTGACCACACTGCCGAGCCGGCCAACCCGTCGGTGGCCACGGTGGCGCCGCAGGACAAGAACAATGCATCGTTGCGTGCGACGGCGTGCTCCCGGCACGCGGCGCCGCCGAATGCCGAGGTGTCTGCTGCATGTTCAAGCGCGTTCTAAGCGTCGCAATGTTGATCGGCGTGTGTCTGCTGGCAAACGGCTGCAATGCGGCCGCGCCGACCTGGATGGGCGCCAATGTCAAGGTCTCCGCCAATGCCCCGTGGGAAAGCCAGGCTGCAGCGCAGTCGTTGGACGCATTGGCCAAGACAGGTGCAAGCAAGGCGTTGCTGGTGGCGTTCGTGTGGCAGGCCAGCCCGCAGTCCAACGATCCGGTGCTGGGCAGCGACAGCAGTGTCGACGCCATGCGCGCTGCATTGCGGCAAAGCCTGCAGGCTGGATTGCAGCCGACGCTCAAGGTGCATGTCTGGATTCCGGGGCACTGGGCCGGCGATGCCGCACCCACCGACCCGGCGGCCTGGTTTGCGGCCTACCAGAATGCGTTGCTGCCGTTGGCCAAGTTGGCCCAGGACGAACACGCCGAAGCGCTGGTGATCGGCACCGAGTTGCGCAAGTTGCAGGACGCGCCGCAATGGCCGGCGTTGGTCGCAGCGGTGCGCAAGGTCTATCACGGAAAACTGCTGTATGTGGCAGACGGCATGGAGCATGCCGAGAGCTTCCGTTACTGGTCGTTGTTCGATGCGGTGGGCACCAGCCTGTATGCGCGCCTGTCCGAAGCTGCCGATGCGCGCAGCGCTGAAATGACCGCTGCGGCGCAACGCCTGCAGCAGTTGGGTCAGCGCGTGGGCAAGCCGATATGGGTGGCCGAGCTGGGATTGCGTTCGGCGCGCGGTAGTCTAGCAGCGCCGTGGGAAAGCCCCGAGCAGCGCACGGCCGCCGTCGATACGCGCTTGCAGCTGCAGGTGTTGCAGCAGTGGCGCAAGGTGCTGCAGGCGCATGGTGTGGAAGGCATCGCGCTGTGGTGCTGGTATACCGACCCCAAGGCCGGCGGCCCGGGCGACAGCGACTTCACCGTGCAGGGCAAGCCGGCGCAGCAGGTGCTGGCGCGCTGAGGGCGACTCGCCAAACGGCTGCGCTTGCCGCAAGGCGGGCGCGGTCGGTGAACGGATCGCCAGATACCGCTCGCATGCTTGGGCTTCAGGCGCCGGCTACGCCACGTGATACGCGCTCGCTCTGGTGGTCAGTCGCGCTAAATCGCGGCTGCACAGGCATGGTATGCACCTGTGATGCGCCTCAGGCGGGCGCGGCTGCGCGCGCTGGCGTTATTTTGCCTGCCTTCTGCCTTCTGCCTTCTGCCTTCTGCCTTCTGCCAGCAGCTGCGCTGCGCAGGACTGGTTGAAACTCGCTTGCCGAACCTGGCAATCGCCGGTCCGCGCCTGACGACACAGGTGCGCTGCGCCGTCGCGCGGGGCGTGCGCAGTGCACGCGCTGCCATCGCCGCTAAGGGCATAATCCGGCGGCATGATCATCCATTCGCTGCTCGACACCGATCTGTACAAATTCACCATGATGCAGGCGGTGCTGCACCAGCACCCGGCAGCGCAGGTAGATTACCGCTTCAAATGCCGCACTCCCGGCGTGGACCTGGCGCAGTTCATCGATGAGATCTCGCGCGAGATCGATGCGCTGTGCCGGTTGCGGCTGCGCGAGGACGAAGTGGATTACCTGCGCAGCCTGCGCTTCATCAAGCCGGACTTCGCCGACTTCCTGGCGCTGTTCCATCTGGATCGCAAGTATCTGAGCCTGACCGCATCGGCCACCCATCCGGGCGAGATCGAGCTGACCATCCGCGGGCCGTGGTTGCACACCATCCTGTTCGAGGTGCCGCTGCTGGCGATCATCAACGAGGTCTGGTTCCGCAATACCTCCGAGCCGGATTTCGAAGAGGGCCGCAGCCGCCTGCGCGAAAAGGTAGCCAGCCTGCGCAGCATGCCGGCCGGCTGCAAGATCGCCGATTACGGCACCCGGCGGCGCTACTCGCGGCAATGGCATGGCGAGTTGCTGCCGCTGCTGCGCGATGGCCTGGGCGAGCAGTTCGTCGGCACCAGCAACGTGTACTTCGCCAAGCAGTACGGGCTGACCCCGCTGGGAACCATGGCGCACGAGTATCTGCAGGCGTTCCAGGCGTTGGGGCCGCGGCTGCGCGATTCGCAGGTGGCGGCGCTGGAATCGTGGGCGCGCGAATACCGTGGCGATCTGGGTATCGCGTTGTCGGACGTGGTCGGGCTGGATGCGTTCCTGCGCGATTTCGATCTGTATTTCTGCAAGTTGTTCGATGGCATGCGCCACGATTCGGGCGACCCGTTCGAATGGGGCGAGCGCGTCATCGCGCATCTGGAAGCGCACCGCGTCGATCCCCGGACCAAGGTGCTGGTATTCAGCGACGGCCTCAATATCGACAAGGTGATGCGGCTGTACCAGCACTTCCACACGCGCTGCCGGCTGGCCTTCGGGGTGGGCACCAGCCTCACCAACGATCTGGGGCCGACGCCGCTGCAGATCGTGATCAAGATGGTCCGCTGCAATGGCCAGCCAGTGGCCAAGCTCAGCGACTCGCCCGGCAAGAGCATGTGCGAGGACATCGGGTATCTGCGCTATCTGCGCGACGTGTTCGGGTTGCCGCCGATGGCAGAGACATGATCGATCGGGGCGACACCGCAGAAGAGTGACTGCAGGGTGACCGCCCGCTCAGTAAATTCCCTACACACTGTCAGGGAATGCCGGAAAAAGTGAGACGCAGCTCTCGATTCGGGGGTGGCGGCCGTTAACATCATCACACGTGCATCACATCGGGTGCATGCGTCGCATGTGACGGCCCTTTTCCTTGCGAAGTCTGTTGAATGAGCGCACTCGACCCGCTGCCGCTATACCGCACGCGCAGTTGCTCCCGGCAATGGCTGGGGTTTGTGCGCGCGATGGCCGAGGAGTTCGGCGCCGAGTTGTCCGAGGACGATCTGGCCCTGTTGATGGCGCGAATCGGCCGCCGTTTCGCACGCGAACAGCGGCTGGCGCCTTGCGCCACGCTGGATGACGCGCAGCACGCGGCCAATGCGGTGTGGGGCCGCTGCGATTGGGGCCAGTGCGCGTTGGAGGAGCACACCGACCATGTGCAGATCCGGCACGCGGGGGCGCCGTTGAGCGTCGCGCTGAATGGCGCCGCGTGGAGCGATGGGTTCCTGCAGGGGGTGTACGAGGGGTGGTTTCAGCAACTGGGGATGCTGGCAGGCCTGGCGGTGCAGAGCGTGCCGAGCGACACCGTCGATCTGCGCCGCCTGGTGTTGGCGCGCACGGCATGAGCATGTCTGATCGGGCAAGGAGAGTGTGATGACAGCGAAGAAGGGCAAGGACGCAATCCAACATGACGATGTGTCGGGCCTGTTCGCGCGTCTGGGGACGCCGGCGAGCCAGGGATACCACGATTTCGCCTACACCCAGCTGTCGCCGCGCACCTGCGGCCTGACGCAGGCCCATGCGCCGGCAGCGGTCGAACCGATCACCGTTGCGCCCGATGCCGTGCAGCCGCCGGTGGGGGTTGCAGCGCCGACGCCGAGCTTGGGCATGCCGGCCACCGTCCCGGTGCCAGAGCGTTCCTTGCAACCCGTCGTGACCGCAGCAGATCAGGTGCCGGATGCGCTCGCCCCGCTGCGCAAGTTGCGTCAGCTCGACGAACCGGCGCCGCGCGGCGTGCAGCCGGCCGATCGGCCCGCGCAGACGCCATTGGAGCGCTTGTTCCAGCGCCTGTTGCAGGCCGATGCGCGCAGCTGCGCGCAAAGCCCGCTCAAGCGCCTGCGTTCGCGTTGACCTGTTGCCCATTGTTCCCCGCCGCAGGCGCCCCATGCGCTTGCCGCTTGTTGTGCCGCACGCCGCCATGCCTGAAGGACGATTGATGACCGCTGCCAGCCGCCATTCCGCATCACCTTTGCCCACGCTGGCGACCTGGGCGCTGTGGTTGCTGGGTGCGTTGCTGCTGGTGTTCGTGGTGGCCGTGCCGATGGATGTGACGCAGCAGCTGGTGTTTTCCGGCGTGTTGTTCGCGGTGGCGTTGGCGGTGCGCAACCGCGGCGGGCGGGTGGTCATCCTGATGATGATGGGGATGTCGCTGGCGGTGTCGTGCCGCTACATCTGGTGGCGCATGACCCAGACCATGGGCGTGGGCAGCGCGGTGGATTTCATCCTCGGCCTGGGCCTGCTTGGCGCCGAGCTGTATGCCTTCGTGATCCTGGTGCTGGGCTATTTCCAGGTGCTGTGGCCGCTCAACCGCAAGCCGGTGCCGCTGCCGGCCGACCAGCGCCTGTGGCCCAGCGTGGACGTGTTCATCCCGACCTACAACGAGCCGCTGTCGGTGGTGCGCACCACCGTGCTGGCGGCCAGCGTGATCGATTGGCCGGCCGGCAAGATCACCATCCATTTGCTGGACGACGGCCGTCGCGACGAGTTTCGCGCGTTCTGCGCCGAGGTCGGCATCAACTACGTCACCCGCACCAATAACGCGCATGCCAAGGCCGGTAACATCAATGCCGCGTTGAAGAAGTGCAGCGGCGATTATGTGGCCATCTTCGATTGCGACCACATTCCCACCCGCAGTTTTCTGCAGGTGGCGATGGGCTGGTTCCTGCACGACACCAAGCTGGCACTGGTGCAGATGCCGCACTATTTCTTTTCGCCGGACCCGTTCGAACGCAACCTGGACACGCATGGCAAGGTGCCCAACGAAGGCGAGTTGTTCTACGGCCTGCTGCAGGATGGCAACGACCAGTGGAATGCCACGTTCTTCTGTGGTTCGTGTGCGGTCATCAAGCGCACCGCGCTGGAAGAAGTGGGCGGCGTGGCGGTGGAAACGGTCACCGAAGATGCGCACACCGCGCTCAAGCTGCAGCGCCGCGGTTACCGCACCGCCTACCTGGCCGTGCCGCAGGCCGCGGGCCTGGCCACCGAAAGCCTGTCCGGCCACGTGGCGCAGCGCATCCGCTGGGCGCGCGGCATGGCGCAGATCGCACGCATCGACAACCCCTTGCTAGGTCGCGGGCTCAAACTGTCGCAGCGGCTGTGCTACCTCAACGCGATGCTGCACTTCTTCTACGGCGTGCCGCGCATCATCTATCTCACTGCGCCGCTGGCCTATCTGTTCTTCGGCGCGCACGTGATCCAGGCCTCGGCGTTGATGATCCTGGCCTACGCCTTGCCGCATATTTTGCAGGCCAACCTGACCAACCTGCGCGTGCAGAGCCGCTTCCGCCATCTGCTGTGGAACGAGGTCTACGAAACCACGCTGGCCTGGTACATCTTCCGTCCCACTCTGGTGGCCTTGCTCAATCCCAAACTCGGCAAGTTCAACGTCACGCCCAAGGGGGGGCTGGTGGCGCGCAGCTATTTCGACGCGCAGATCGCCAAACCCTATCTGTTCCTGTTGTTGCTCAACGTGGTGGGCATGGTGGCCGGTGTGCTGCGGCTGATCTATGTGGGTGGCAGCGGCGAGCAGCAGACCATCTGGTTCAACCTGGCCTGGACGCTCTACAACATGGTGCTGCTGGGCGCCACGATTGCCACCGCCAGCGAAACGCGCCAGGTGCGCAGCGCCCACCGCGTGCCGCTGGATGTGCCGGTCACCCTGTATCTGCCCGATGGCGATGTGCTGCCGAGTCGCTCGGTGAATTTTTCCACGGGCGGCATGGCGATCATGCTCGCGCAGCCGCAGCCGATCGAGCCTGGCTTGCCGGTGCAGATCGGCCTGAGCCATCGCGGCGTGGAGCAGACCTTGCCGGCGGTGGTGCGCCAGGACCGCGATGGACAGGTCAGCATCCAGTTCACGCAGATGTCGATGGAACAGGAGCGCTGGCTGGTGGCGTCGACCTTCGCGCGCGCCGACATCTGGCTGTCGCAGTTGGGCCAGCACGACCGCGATGCGTTCTGGCGCTCGATGGGGCAGGTGTTGGAAGCCAGTGCACGCGGATTCGGGCGACTGGGCGGGCATATCGTGGACAGCGCGCGGCAGGGCTTTCGTCCGAGGCGCGCGGTGGATCTGGAGTCGTGAGTGTGATGCGTGGTGTTTCTGTTTGCTTTACCAGGACGCAGCTGATGCGGATGTTCCCGGCTGTGTTGAGCTGTGCGTTGACCTTGCTGGCAGGCCTGGCGCAGGCGCAACAGCCCATGCCTGCAACGCCATCTGCGCAGGCAGGCAGCCAGATGCAGGCAGCCACGCCATCGCAGGTGCCCGTCGCCTTCGCAGCGGCGCCGTTGCCAGGCGGCAGCACGCGTGCGGCAACGCTGCGCGAACTGGGTATCGACTACGAAATCACCTTGCGCGGGGTGCAGGGCAGCGCCGGCGTGCCCTTCAGCGTGCGCAGCGACGAGATCGTCACCGCGGCCACCTTGAATCTCAAATACAGCTACTCGCCCTCGCTGTTGCCCGACCTGTCGCATCTCAAGGTCACCATCAACGGCGTCACCGTGGCCACGCTGCCCACCGACAAGGCCAACGCCGGCAAGTTGCTCTCGGCCGATCTGCCGATCGATCCGCGCCTGGTCACCGATTACAACCAGCTCAATCTGCAGTTGATCGGCCACTACACGCGCGATTGCGAAGACCCCGACCACAGCAGTCTGTGGGCGAATGTGGATGCGGCCACCAGCCTGTCGCTGACCACCACGCCGCTGGCCTTGGCCAACAACCTGGCGTTGCTGCCGGTGCCGTTCTTCGATGTGCGCGACACGCGCCGGCTGGAATTGCCGTTCTATTTCCCGCAGCGCCCGGACACCGCCACGTTGCAGGCGGCCGGCACGGTGGCCTCGTGGTTCGGTAGCCTGGCCGGCTACCGGGGCGCGGTGTTCCCGGCATCCACCGAGGCCTTGCCGGCGTCCGGGAACGCGGTCGTCTTCGCGACGCCCGGCACCTTGCCAGCGCAATTTGCGACCGCCGACAGCGGCGTGGCCGACATCCGCGGCCCCACCGTGGCCGTGCTGCCCAACCCCAACGATCGCAACGGCAAGCTGCTGCTGGTGCTCGGCCGCAACAGCGAAGACCTGCAGCGTGCCGCCACCGCGCTGGCCTTGCGTGCGCCGTTGACCGGCGCAGTGGCCCGCATCGGCGACATCAGCGCGCCTGCGCCGCGGCGGCCTTACGACGCGCCCAACTGGGTGTCGAGCGAGCGTCCGGTACGCTTCGGCGATCTGGTCACCCAGCCCAGCCAGCTCAACGTCACCGGCTATCACCCCGACCTGATCCGGATAGGCCTGCAGCTGCCGCCGGACCTGTTCGTGTGGGAACGCGACGGCATCCCGGTTGCGTTGAACTACCGCTACACGCTGCCGGAGCAGGACAACAAATCCGCGCTCAACGTCAGCATCAACGAATCGTTCGTGACCACGCTGCCGCTGACCGGTCGCCCGTTCGCTCAATCCACGCCGATGCGCTGGTGGAACAGCCTGGGGACGCGCGGCAGCATGCCGGTGCATGCCCGTTCGCTCAATCCACGCCGATGCGCTGGTGGAACAGCCTGGGGACGCGCGGCAGCATGCCGGTGCATCAGGACCTGACGCTGCCGGTGGGCGCGTTTTCGGCCAACAGCCAGCTGCGCTTCCATTTCTTCTTCGATCGCCCGCAAGGCGAAGCGTGCAAGAACACTTTCCCGGATGTGTCGGGTGCCATCGATGCCGATTCCACCATCGACCTGAGCGGCTTCCACCACTACATGGCGATGCCCAACCTGGCGGCGTTCGCCAATGCCGGCTATCCGTTCACGCGCCTGGCGGACCTGTCCGAATCCACCATCGTGCTGCCCGACAATCCCGGCGATCAGGACCTGAGCAACGTGCTGACCCTGCTCGGGCATTTCGGTGCTTCCACCGGTTACCCGGCGCTGCATGCGCAGATCATTGGCGCCGGCGCGGTGCAGCAGCATGCCGGCCGCGATCTGTTGCTGCTCGGTAGCGCCGAATCGCAACCGTTGTTCAAGCAATGGCGCGCGCATCTGCCGATCGGTCAGGACGGGCAGGCGACCCGCTTTGCGCTGACCGACTGGCTGTTCGAACGACTGCCGCGATTTTTATCCTTCGATGCGCGCCGCACCGACCTGCCCACCACCGCCGAGATCGCCCTGCAGCCGCAGCCGGACGACGTACTGCTGATGGGCTTCGAATCGCCGCTGAAATCCGGCCGCAGCGTGGTCGCCTTCCAGACCGAAGACCCGGCCAACATGAGCCGCCTGTTCGATGCCTGGTTCGACCCGACCCTGCTCAAGGATTTCCAGGGCAGCGTGGTGTTGCTGCAGCAGAACAACGTCACCAGCCTGGCCGGCAACCAGACCTATTACGTGGGGCACTTGCCGCTGCCGACCTGGCTGCGCTGGTATTTCTCGCACCACCCGGTGTGGCTGGCCTTCACCGTGGTGCTGCTGGCGCTGTTGCTGGCCTTGGCTGCACGCGTGCTGCTGCGCAGGCACACCGCCGAGCGGCTCAACGACGGTGGCGGCGCATGAGCGCGCACGCACATACCGGTGGCATGACGCGCCGTCGCCTGCTGCATGCAGGCGCATTGGCGGGCGTGGCCGCGCTGCTGCCGGCAGCCGCGCTGGCGACGCCCAGCCAGTGCGGGCCGTGGCCGCTGTGGAGCGCCTTCGTCGACAAGCACATCCAGCCCGATGGGCGGGTGGTGGATTTTCTCAATCCCGATCAACGCTCCACCTCGGAAGGGCAGTCGTATGCGCTGTTCTTCGCCCTGGTCAACAACGACCAGGTGCTGTTCGACAAGGTGCTGAGCTGGACCCGCCACAACCTGTGCGGCGGCCGCCCGGATCTCAACCTGCCGGCATGGCTGTGGGGCCGCGATGGCAGCGGCGCCTGGCGCGTGCTGGACGCCAACACCGCCAGCGATGGCGAGTTGTGGATTGCCTATGCGCTGCTGGAAGCCGGCAGGTTGTGGAGCCGCCCGGGCTATCTCAAGGCCGGCCAGCAGATGCTGCAGCTGATCCGCACGCAGGAAGTGGCCACGCTGCCCGGGTTGGGCCCGATGCTGCTGCCGGGCCGCACCGGCTTCGTCGACAACGGGCGCTGGACGCTCAATCCCAGCTATCTACCCATCCAGGTGCTGCGTCGTTGCGCCAACGCCGACCCCAAGGGCCCATGGGCCGCCATCGCCGCCAACAGCGCGCGCGTGCTGCGCGACAGTGCGCCGGTGGGGTTTGCCCCGGATTGGACGGTGTGGGACGGCAAGACCTTCAATGCCGATCCCAAGCGCGGCAATGTGGGCAGTTACGACGCCATCCGCGTGTACCTGTGGGCCGGCATGCTGGACGCTGGCGAGCCGCTGCGCGCGCGGTTGCTGCAGGACCTGTCCGGACCGGCCGACCTGCTCGCCGCGCAGCAGGCGCCGGCCGAAAAGATCGACACCGCGCGCGGTGTGGGCACCGGCGCGCTGCCGGTGGGATTTTCTGCGGCGCTGTTGCCGTACCTGAGCGCGCTGGGCAAGCCCGCGCTGCTCAAGGCGCAGGCGCAGCGGGTGCCCGCCGCCACGCAGCCGGCCGCCGCTGCCTTGCCGTATTTCGAACGCACGCTGGCCCTGTTCGGACAGGGATGGCTTGAGAACCGCTACCGCTTCGCCGCAGACGGGCGCCTGTTGCCCGCCTGGAGAACCCCTGCATGCGCCGCAACGACCTGAAGCCGTTCTACCTCGCCGGCATGCTGGAGCTGTGCCTGCTCGCCGCACCGGCAGCGCATGCGCAGACCAGCGCCACCCGGCAGCTGGTGGAACAGGGCAACTACTGGCACGACCAGGGTCGCGACGATCTGGCCGCCGATACCTGGAAGAAGCTGCTCGGTATCGACCCGGACCAACCCGACGCATTGCTCGGCCTGGCGCAGATCGATCTGGCGCAGGGGCGCCAGTCCGAGGCGCGCAAGCGCCTGCAGCAACTGGAAGGCGCGCATCCGCAGTCGCCGCAGTCGCAGCGCCTGCGCGTGGCGATCGGCGCGCGCGGTAGCAGCAGTGCGGGCGAAGACTCCAATCTGCGCAATGCACGTCGTGCTGCCTCTGCCGGGCGCTATGTGGAAGCGGCGCGCAGTTACGAAGCCGCCTTCGCCGGCAAGCCGCCGCCGCCGAACCTGGCGCTGGAGTATTACCAATCGCTGGCTGGCACGCCCACCGGTTGGGAGCGCGCCCGCGATGGCCTGCGACGCCTGCAATCCAGCGACCCGGACAATCCGTCCGTGCAGCTGGCGCTGGCGCAGGTGCTCAGTTACCGCGAACCTACCCGCCGCGACGGCATCGCGCAATTGCGCACGCTTGCCCAGCGCGCGGACGTGGGTGGGCCGGCACGCAGCAGCTGGCGCCAGGCGCTGCTGTGGCTCAACGCCGGCATGGCCGATGCGCCGCTGTACCAAGCGTTTCTTGCCGGTACCCCGAACGATGCCGAAGTGACCGCCAAACTTGGCCAGCTGCGCGCGCAACGCACGACGGCCACCACGCCGGCCGATCCCAACGGCGTGTTGCTGGGCGAAGGCTTTCGCGCGTTGAGCGCCAACAATCTGAGCGCAGCCGAACAACGCTTCACCCAGGTCTTGCGTGCACGTGCGCGCGACCCCGAAGCGCTCGGCGGCCTGGGCTCGGTACGTTTGCGTCAGCAGCGTTTTGCCGAGGCGCAGGAACTGCTGCGACCGGCCGCGGCCGGCAACGGCAAATGGAAAAACGCACTGGAGAGCGCCCGCTACTGGCAGCAACTGCAGCAGGCCGAAACGGCGCGCGCGCGCGGCGATCTGGCGCAGGCGCGCCAGCTGATAGAGCAGGCGGTGCAGCTGCTGCCCAACGAGCCGGCCGGACACGTGGCGCTGGGTGACCTGCAGGCCGCCGGCGACCCGGTCGCGGCCGAAGCCAGCTATCGCAAAGCCTTGGCGCGCGATGCCGACAATGCCGGCGCGTTGCAGGGCCTGGTCGGGCTGTACAGCCGCCAGGGCCGCCTGCAGGAAGCCAGCGCCTTGTTCGACCGGCTGCCGGCGGCCGAGCGCGCCAAATCCGGTGGCCAAGCCTTGCTGCGCTCCAACGTGCAGCGCGCCCGTGCGCGTCAGTTTCTGGACGCCGGCGATGCGGTCAGCGCGCAGACCGAGCTGGAAGCGGCCATGGTCGAGCGTCCGGGTGATGCCTGGATCCGTCTCGATCTGGCGCGCCTCTACCAGCAGGCTGGCCGCCCGGATCAGGCGCGCAGCGTGATGGACGGCCTGCTCGCGGTCCACGGCGACCAACCCGAGGCGTTGCACGCCAATGCGCTGCTGGCGCAGGAAAGCGGCGACTGGCAGGGCGCCTACGACAGTCTGGATCGCATTCCAGCCGCGGCACGCACGCCGGCGATGACCCAGCTGCGCGCCACCGCATGGATCGAATTGCAGGCGCGTCAGGCGCGGCAGCTGGTCGCGCAGGGCAGGGTGGGCGAGGCGCAGCAGTTGCTGGCGCGTACCGAAACGGCGCTGGGCAATCAGCTCGACGATCCGCAACTGCTGGCCGCCCTGGCTGGCGCGCATGCCGACGCCGGCAACACCCAGCGCGCGCTGGTGCTGGCCCAGCGGCTGGTCGCCGGCGCCAGCCCGCGCATCGAAGACCGCCTGCAATACGCCAGCGTGCTGCTGCGCGCGCATCAGGACGCCGAGCTTTCGGCGGTGTTGCGACAGCTGCAGGCCACCACCATGACCCCGGAGCAGCTGCGCCGCTACCAAGGCCTGCGCAGCGCCTACACGCTGCGGCAGGTGGATGCATTGCGCGAGCTTGGCAATCTGGAAGGCGCCTACGACGCGTTGTCGCCGGTGCTGGCGCAGCAGCCGGACAACCGCGATGCGCAGGCCGCGCTCGCGCGGTTGTACGCGGCCGCCGGCGAGCACCGCCAGGCGCTGGCGATCTACCAGCAGATCCTGCAACGTCAGCCCAGCGATCTGGACACGCTCACCGCCGCCGCCAATAGCGCCGCCGCGCAATCGGACCTGCGCGATGCAGAGCGCTATCTGCAACGCGCGTTGGCGCAGGCACCGGAGTCGCCGGACGTGCTCGCGGCCGCCGGCCGCGTCTATCGCAGTGCCGGCAAGAACCGCAAGGCCGAGCAGTATTTCCGTGCAGCGCTGGCGGCGCAGCAGCGTCAGGCCGGGCAGCTCGACAATGGCCTGGCTTCTGCACGTGGCCCGGCTGCCGTCGCCGCATCCGGTCGGCCGCTCAACCCATTCTCCGGCATGACCGGCGCCATGCCGCGTTCGCCGGCGATGCTGTCCGAACGCATGGCCGCCGGCAGCGCCTACAACGACGTCGCAACCGCACCTGTCGCATACATCGCGCCGCTCGCCATGCAGCCCGGCGCCGCACGTGTCGCGACTGCCGCACCCGTCAATGCCGCCGCCGATCTCAGCAGCGACGCGTTGCCGCAACCGGTACGCGCCAGCACCGTGCCTTCCACGTTGCCTGCGCCCAGCCGCTTGCGCGCTTCCACGCATGGCGCGCTGCCGGCTGTGTCGGGCAGCGATCTGCAGCCGCGCAACATCGCCGCGCAAGCACTGCCCGCGCGCAGCAGCGGCAACAGCGTGCTCGACGAATTGCGCGCCGTGCAGGCGGAAAACAGCGACGGCCTTGCCGGCGGCGCGCTGTATCGCGCGCGCGACGGCGAAGACGGCCTGGGCCGTCTGGACGACATCGAAATGCCGGTGCAGGCCGAATTCGCAGTCGGCGAGGGCAAGCTCGGCGTCACGCTGACACCGACCGTGGTGGATGCCGGCACGCTCGGCACCGACTACGCCACCGCCAGCCGCTTCGGCACCGGCCCGCAGAGCGCCATCGGCGATGCGCTGGCCGCCAACCGTGGCCCGATCGACACGCTGGTCGATTCGCCGGTGTATCAGTTGCTCGCCACCGAAGGCGATACCGCCGCCACGCGCGAACGCCTGCGCCGCTACGCCTTGAATACCGGCCTGTTCAATGCACTGCTGGTGGAGAACAACAACAGCACTGCCGCTGCGCTGGCTGCATTGGCCAACGAGCCGCTGCCGGCCTACCTGCTCAGCATCAACGCCTCCAACACGCCGATTGGGCAGCTGGCACGCGACATCCTGGGCAATGCCGCGCTCAGCGAACAGCTGGGTGCAGGCGATGCGGCCGCATTGCGCGCGCTGGCCGGCAGCACGGCCGCCGCGCAGCAGACGCCGACCGGCCTGGCCGACACGCTCAATGCGATGGCCGCCAGCGGCAACGGCAGCCGCCGGCTCAGCCAGGACGACACCGGCGTGGGCGTCGGCGTGCGGTATCGCAATGGCGGTTTCAGTGCCGAACTGGGCAGCACCCCGATCAGGTTCCAGGAGCAGAACCTCATCGGTGGCGTGGGCTATCGCGGCGAGCTCGGCGACACCGTCAGCTGGTCGGCCGAGGCCTCGCGGCGTGCGGTGACCGATAGCGTGCTGTCGTTTGCCGGTGCGCAGGACGCACGCAGCGGGCGCCAATGGGGCGGTGTGACCAGCACCGGGCTGTCGCTGTCGGCCACTGCCGACAACGGCCTGCTCGGCGGCTACGCCAACCTTGCCGCGCACCGCCTGCAGGGCAACAACGTGGCCGACAACGACCATCGCCAGGTCGACCTGGGCTTCTACGTGCACGCACTGGAGACCGAGCATCAATCGCTCACCGCCGGCGTCAATCTGACCACCATGCAGTACGACAAGAATCTCAGCGGTTTCACTTACGGCCACGGTGGCTACTTCAGCCCGCAGGACTATGTGGACCTGGGGTTCCCGGTGCATTGGAGCGGGCGCACGGCCGGGCAGACGGTGAACTGGAAGGTCGACGCCAGCGTCGGTGTGCAGCACTTCAGCACCGAGGCCTCGCCATATTTCCCCACCGACCCGACCCTGCAACAGGCGGCCTACGACGCCGCATCGCTGGCCGCGCTGCTTGGCCTGGTCGATCGCTACACCGACCCGGTGTATGCGGGCGAAAGCCGCACCGGCGTGTCCTACAACCTCAGTGGCGCGGCCGAATGGCAGGTGGCGCCGCAGCTGTTTCTGGGCGGGCGGCTGACCTTCAACAATGCACGCGACTACAACCAGTTCAGCAGCAACCTCTACCTGCGTTTCGTGATGGATCGCCTGGGCGCTGCGCTGGGGCGTGCGCCGCAGGTGCTGACCTCGCCGTATGCGGCGGAGCATTGATGCGCCGGCAAGCCTGGCGCCTCGCTCCGAAGACGCGCAGCAGGGTTTGTAGCCAATGCACGCAGGCGGCGTGATGCCGCGCGTGCATGGGGTCCGCATCCTCGCCTGCGCCGTGGTGTGCATCGTCGCCACGCTGCATGGACCGCGTGGCCTGCACGCAACAACGCGGCAGCAGACAAACGAACGGCGCCTTCCGGCGCCGTTCGCATCGCTTCACATCACGCGTTCGGTGCTTATGGGCGCACCTTGGTGGCGCAGACGAAGACCGCTGCCTGTTGCACGCGGCTGATCACGCCCTGGCTCTGCAGCTCGCGCGCGTGTTCGTCCATGCAGGTCAGGTAACCCAGGCGGTTGCCGACGTTCTGCGTCTTGCACAGGCTGCTTTCGGCAGACACGTTCGCGCCCGGAATCAGGCCGCCGGTCTCCAGCGTCGGGACCGAGGTGTTGCAGGTGCCCAACTTGGCCGGCCCGGTGTTCAAGGTCCAACCGATGTCGGCAAACAGCGCCGGGGTCAGGTCGATGTTGACGTGCGCCTGCACTTCCGGCGTGTCGAACGGTTCCATCAAGGCATTGGGCTGCAGATCGGTATCGAAGTGCGAGAACGTCGAACCGCCGGCCACCACGCTGGGCGAGTACAGCCGCGTGCGGCCTGCGCTGTCGGTGCCCTGCAGCAGCTGCGGATCTTCGTACAGCGCCGCGACCACCGCAGTGCTGCCCTTCAGGCGCGCGCCATCGGCCTGCGAGACCATGATGGCGGGGATGGTGATGTCGGTGATCGGCGGTGATGCGTTGCCCATCGTCTGCACACCGGCCGCGTTGTTGGCGACGATGACGCCCACCGCGCCGTTGAGCTGCGCGTTCTTCACCTTGATCGCGAACGCGCAGGTGCCGCGGTCGATCAGCGCCACCTTGCCGGCCACATCGGCCGCATTGACGAACGGGGTTTCGCAGCCATCGCTGGCCGATGCGGCCGCCACGCCGTCGTTGACCGTCACCACCGAACGCGCCGGGAAATTGGCCGCGGTGGCCAGCGGACCGAAGCTGGCAAAGCCCACTTCGAACTTGCCCGCAGCGCTGGCCGGTGCGGTGACGCGCAGCAGCGTACGCGGATCCAGGATCAACGCCGCCTCGCGATTCACGCGCGTCCCGGCCCATACCGTACGGCCGGGCGTGCGCATCGCTTCGGCGCGCAGGGCGTTGGTCATGGTCGGGTCGTCGAAGCGCTTGTTCTGGACGTTGTCGTAGGCCTGCGAGGTGTAGACGTCGGTCAGGCCGCTGCCCGAACCCAGCACGCCGGTGGTCTTGTTGAGGAAGCCGGCCGCGCCCAGACCGTGGCCGATCTCATGCATCACCACGTTGAGGAAGTTGATCTGGCCTTCGGGCGTCTTGCCGTCCAGACCCAGATACCAGCCGGAACCGGCCAGGCAATCGTCCTTGCCCAGGTCGCCGTTGAACTGCGAAAACACGTCGGCCGGATCGGACGGATCCGGCACCAGGTCCTGCCCGGCGATCGCATCGCCCAGCGCGGACGGATACAGCGTATTGGCCTTGGCACCGGGGAAGTTGTTGACGATCCAGTTCGGCCCGGCCTGGCCCAGCGTGCCGCCGGTGGCGGTACAGGTCAGCCGCGCGAACGAGGCATACACCTTGATCTCGACGTTGCTCTGCAGCACCGCGCCCCACAGGTCCATGGCGTACTGGTATGCGATGCGGCGTTGCTCGCCGATCGTGCGGCCCGGGTTGCCGCCCAGCGGTGCGGCAGCGGTCGGGTCGTTCAAACCGACCACGGTGCCGGCATCGCCATTGATCAGCGTGACATTGGCGGCCCGAGCATGCAGCGGTGCCAGGGCGGCCGCCACGGCCAGGGACAACAGCAACAAGGGCTTATTCATGCGGCAGCGCTCCATGCTCGGCGTGGGTGGGTTGGGTGGCGCCGGCCTCGTCGCTGTGTTCGATGACGATGCGTCCATCGGCCTGACGGGTTGCCGTCAACGAGCTCATTTGGGTGGCCGGCAACTTGCGCGCCACGGTGCCATTGGGCAGGCGCCGCTCGGTCGCGCGTGCGGCCGCTTCGGTCTGCGGAACCGAGCTGCTACGTGCGGCGCTACTACGTGCTGCGGAGGCGGCTGCAGCCGCCTGCTGATCCAGCGCCGCGCTCTCGGCGTCGGTCAGCGGGCGCAATTTGCCGGTGGTGGGGTCGATACCGACCTTGGAACTGCCAGTAGCAGCTTCCTGCGCTGCAGCGATCGCCGGCAGGCATGCGACACACAACACACCGGACAGCATCCATCCGGGCTTGCGAAAGCTCATCATCGTTGGGGTTTCCTTGGGTCCAACAGGGGAAAAAACGCCGTGCTGACACCGGCGCTCGGGAGAATCCTTCCGTTTCAGTCTGTTCATGACTGAATCATGAATCCGTGATTCGTGTCAATCTTTTGACACATTCGCCGTCGAATGCGAAGCGGCAATCTGAAAAAGTCATCGGCAGGATTGCAGTCTGGAAATTCACTTCCCCCCGGCCCGTCACCAAGGCGCCAGCGCACGCCGTGGCCGGCGCTCGGCATCCCCGGACGCCACTCGTACACTGGCCGGTCTGGTCGTCGTTCGGACATCCGTTGCCGGCGCCGCCTTCCATCAGCCAACCCAGCGCCAGGCCACCATGCACGCCGTCATCTACCACAATCCCGGTTGCGGGACCTCACGCAACACCCTTGCCCTGATCCGCCACACCGGCGTCGAACCGCAGATCGTCGACTACCTGCAGCATCCGCCAAGCCGCCAGACGCTGCAGTCGCTCATCGCCGCTGCCGGCATCACGGTCCGCGAGGCCATCCGCCAGAAAGGCACGCCCTATCTGGAACTGGGACTGGACGATCCCACCCTGGACGATGCGACACTGTTGAGCGCAATGCTCGCCCATCCGATCCTGATCAACCGCCCATTCGTCCAGACCGCGCGCGGCACGCGCCTGTGCCGCCCCTCCGAATTGGTACTGGACCTGTTGCCGCCAGCCACGCACGGCTTCATCAAGGAAGACGGCGAACGCGTGCTGGACGAGGCCGGTCAACGCATTGGCCGCTGACATGTTCGAGCCGGTTCAACCGGTGCGAAGCGGGTGTTGCACCTTCACGCTGGCCGCAGCGCTGACGATAGGCGCAGTACGCTTATTCACAGGGCGATGAACAAGCCTGTTACACGCCCGCTTGCGCATGCACTACACCTGCTGAGTGCGGCAAGACAAGGCGACTGTCGGCACCGTGCGCTGGCGCGAGCGGCGCCCGACGCCGGGCATGCACAACCCGCGGCAACTACCATCCGTTCACTGCAGCGTCTGCGTGCCGTTGCACCGCCTGCACCTGTTCGCTACCGGTCGTCAGCCGCTCTAGAATCCACGCCACGATCGTCAGGAGCACCCGCATGATTCGCGAAATTATCCGCATGGGCGACAAGCGTCTGCTACGCGTGGCACCGCCGGTCACCAACCTGGGAAGCGCCGAGTTGCACACGCTGGTGGCCGATATGTTCGAAACCATGGACGCGGCGCGTGGCGTCGGTCTGGCAGCACCGCAGATCGCGGTGGATCTGCAATTGATGGTGTTCGGTTTCGACGCCAGCGAGCGCTATCCGGAAGCGCCCGCAGTGCCGCGCACGGCCCTGGCCAATGCGCAGATCGAACCGCTGTCGGAAGACATGGAAAACGGCTGGGAAGGCTGTCTGTCGATTCCCGGCCTGCGCGCAGTGATTCCGCGCTATCGCTTCATTCGCTACCGCGGCTTCGCACCCGACGGCAGCCCGATCGAGCGCGACGCCGAAGGCTTCCACGCACGCGTGGTGCAACACGAATACGATCATCTGGTCGGTCGCCTGTATCCTTCGCGCATCGAGAATTTCGACACGTTCGGTTTCGAAGACGTGCTGTCCTACGATCTCTAGCAGGTCGTTCGCTGTGTCCATTGCGGCGTGGCTGCCGCCATGGACGGCAGCCATCTGTGCTGGATTTCGCCTCATTCAAGGTGGCCATCAGCAAGCTGCCTGGCGCGGTGCCCTCGTCGCTAGCGTCAGCGTTGGCGGCATGAACGCAGCGGCGACTCGCGGTGGATTGACGGCGTGTCTGGCGAGCGGCGAGGGTAGCGCACCCTCGGCCATGCCTCAGGCCGAAAACGCGTGTGGCTCGGCGGCAAATCCGACCGCCAAGGCGCCCTTGCCGACGTTGACCATGCCGGTCAGGCTCATCACGCTTTCCAGGAGTTCCACGCCGTGGGTTTGGCAGGCGCCCTGCAGTGCGGCGTAGCCGGGCAGGGCATGCAGCTCGGCCAGCTCGCCGCCGTAGCCCACGCACACCGTTGGCGTCATCAGACCGTCGCGAATCTTGCGCACGGTAAAGCCGGACAGCTTTTCGGCCGAAGGTTCGAAACCCTTGAGCTTGGCCACCGGCTCGGTGACGCCACGGTAGGCGCGCAGCACCGGTTTGATGTCCAGCGCGCTGCCGAGCGCGGCGCCGATCAGGCCGACGCTGCGATCGCCCTTGGTGCGCGCGCGGGCGCGCAGGTAATAGAGATCGCGTGGAATCATGTAGCCATAGGTGTGCTCGGCCAGCTGTTCCAGACGGGTACGGATGACCGCCACGCTCTGGCCCTGGTCGCGCAGGCGGGCCGCCTCCACGGCGGTGATGCCCTGGCCGGCGAACAGGTTGAGCGTGTCGATCACCCGTAGCGCGAACGGCGAGGTGTGGCCTGCGGCCTGCCGAATCGGCTTGTAGTCGTTGAGGATCGCGAAGCTGGCCTGCATCGCGTTGTCGAAGATCTGGCTGCGGAGTTTGGAAATGGTCAGGCAGAACACATGGTCGTAGTCGATGACCAGTCGTTGCAGGAACAGATCGCGGATCTGGTTGACCGAAAACGGCGTGGTTTCCGCTTCGTGCCCGCGCTCGGCCACGTGCGCCTGCAGAAAGCTCAGCGTGGCTTCCTCGTCGCGGTGATCGGCCAGCACCGCCTCGCCGATGCGCACGCTGATCGGCAATACAACGATGTTGTGACGTTGGATGAAGTCCTGCGGCAGATCGCACGCGCTGTCCACCACGATTCCGATACGCATCGTCGCCCGCTCCGGCTGTTGCGTTGTCTGTCGTGCGAACGCTATCGCAAAACGGCGCCGCCGCGTAGGCCTGAGGTGGAGCTTGTTCCGGGCACCGATCGCGCGGATGGCGGCCGGACTGATCCAGACCGTTGGCAGCGACGCCGCACTGCGTTGAACGACATTGCACGCGCAAGCGACGCCGCCCGGCACGTGGGGAGATGGACGATGGGTATGTGGCTATGCACCATTCGCCGCCCCCACGCCCGGGCGTCTTCGCGCGAAACCTGCCGCTGCGCCCTCGTCCTGTGACCTAAGTGCTAGCCAGCGCACGCTCCAAGTGCAAGGTGGCACCCGCTATCGCGCTTGGCCGGGTGGCGCCGCCGGAATCGTTATAGCTCCCCGCGCGGTGCCGCCGCTAGGGTCCAACCCCGACTGCCGCACGGCAGGTCCCGACAGCGCTGCACCAGCGCCGCCGCGTTGAATCATACGGAGAGTCACTATGCACAACTGCCCATCCAGCTCCCTTGTCCAGACGCGCGCCCAGGCGCCGACCCCGCGGCGGCGCGCCGCGCGCTGATGGACCGCGGCGCTCGCCTTCGGTCTGGTCGCGCTCACCCCGGTGGCGCTCGCCGGCCCGTACAAGATCTTTGGCAACCACTATGCGTGGGTGAACAATTTCAACGATCCCAACAATATCATCCAGGGCACGTTCGGCACCGGCAGTACGCCGGAGTTGACGGTCACCTTCAACTTCGCCGACTACAACCTCTACGGCTATCCCGCGATCGTGCGCGGCTGGCATTACGACTGGAATCCGACCACCGACACGCTGTTCCCCAAGCAGATCTCCTCGATCGGCTCGCTGCCATTCAAATTCAATTACAGCGCAGGCGGCACCAATTTGGCCGGTGATTTCGCCTACGACATCTTCTTTCGCTGGGACACCGCAAAGGGCAATCCGCAGCTGGAAGTGATGATCTGGGGCGACCACAATTCCTGGCCGGTCGGCACCGTGACCGCGACCAAGGTCATCACCGCGGGCGGGCGTACCTTCGACCTGTGGGAAGGCTTCAATTCCGGCGCCGGCTATTACGTCTATACCTTCATCCCGACCGGGACCGCCGGCCAGCCGACGCTGAAGACCAGCGGCAGCCTCAACGTGGATGCCAAGCCATTTCTGACCTGGCTGCAGAACAACCGCTCCAAGTATGGCCGCTACAGCAACAGCATGTATCTGCATGCGGCCGAAGCGGGCTTTGAAGTGGTACGCGGCAACGGATGGGCCAAGGTCAGCGCGACCTTGGATGCGAAGTAAGCGCAGCCGCAGCGGTGTTGTGCGTGTCGGCGGTACCGGTCGGCACGCACACGGTTTTTGTCAAAGTGGACAAGTCGCCGCCTGTGCGTTGTTCGCTAGCGACTGTCGGCGCAGCTCGTTGCGCACATGACAGCGACGTGGCGTGTGTGGCGCCTGTCGCTTCGGCATCGGATTTCGAATGAGCTCACGGTGAGCGATGTGCATGGATGACTGCATCTGCGCGGCATGTGGTCGCGTACGTGCTGGCGCGCAGATCTGGAGCGGCTAACACTGTGCCGCTAAACGGGCGGTGCGGGTGCCAAGAACATCGGAACGGCTGAGCGCTGCATGCCCACGCCACGCACCAGCCGCGCGTGCCTGGCAGCTGCGCGGATCGTGTGTTCGGACGCTGCTATAACGCCACCAGCTGGATGCTGTCGAACACGATTGCCGGGCTGAGGTAACCGTTGTCCGGGGAGCCGGAGGCAATGCCGATCTCGATGCGGTTGTTGCCGGCCTGCAAGGCAGAGGCGGGGATGTCCACTTCGTACAGGGTGTTGTTGCCACGCGCAGTGCCGCGCGTGATGCCGCGTGTCTTTGGCTGCGTGGGCGCGGCAGGCACCGGGCCGTTCCAGCGTGCATTCACGCTGATCTGCGGACGTGCGCTGCCCTGTGCCAACGGCACGAAGATACGCAGGCGATAGCCGCGCACCTCGTTGGCGGGCAGGGTGAAGTCGATCCGGCTCGGGGTGTTGATGCCGCGCCACTGCACCGCCGGAAAGCTGCTCAGGCTGCTCGATCCCACGGTGTAGGTCACCGCAGACCAGTGCATGCGCGCATCGGAAGGGTGCGCCCGCGGTAACAGGTCCGCATATCTGAACCCTGCCGGCGTGCCATCGGGAATGCCGATCTGCCACTTCACCGTGCCCGGCAAAACGACTGCCTGCAGTGCGGCGTGCGCAGTGGCGCCGGCGGAAACCTCGATGTTGCGTTGTGCGACGTCCAGTTCGTTCTGGTAGAGCGTCATGCGATAGCTGCCCGGGCGAACACCCGTCACCTGGTAGTCCCCACTGCCGTCGGCGGTGGCCCAGTACTGCGCCTGCGCATTGCGCAGACCGATGACGGCCGGCTGGCCCGGCAACACGCCGCCGACGTGCCCGCTCACTGCGCCGCGCCCGCTTGCCGGCAAATAACCGCTCAGGCCCAGCGTGGCATCGACGAAGGCGGTGTCCAGCTGCGCGCCCGACGGCGCGCTTCCATCGGTGAACAGCAGCCCGTACACACCGTGCAGGCCGCCGCGAAACGCTTCGGTCTGGGTGTGATCGGAATACATGTAGTGATAGAGCTCATGCGTCACGCTGGTTTTTTGCGTGGCGATGTCCTTGAAGAACGGGCCGCCCGCGCTGCGCTCGCGGTTGCCCATCAGCATGAACACGGCAACGCCAGAGCCGCTGACGCCATGCACCTGGTCGTCCATCGTTCGACGTGCGGAATAGAACTTGGAACTGGTGCGCCCATCCGGCAACAGAAAGACATCGTTGCCTTCGATCGCTTTGCCGACATTGGAATCGGGCTCCTGCTGCGCATTCGGCAACGTGGACACGTTCAAGCGGGCGACGAAGCGCAATTCGCCCACCGGCAGCAAGCTTGGCGCATCGGTGGCCATGTAGATCGCGTTGCGGCCCTTGCGCGCGATGTAGTACTGGACCAAGTCGCCGGCCTTGGCCGACACCACGATCGTCTCGCCAACGATGCGTGCATCTACACTGGCACTGCCCAGCCCCGAAGCGATGTGCGAGCCCTTCGATTCGGTGGTCTGCAGTTCGTTGTCGCGATAGCGCATCGAGACGATGTCGCCATTCCGGGCATCGACCGCAAACACCAGCTCGGCGCCGCTGTCGACGATCACGCGGTCGCCGCTGCGGCTGATCCCGAAGTCGGCCAGCGCAGGTGCGCTGACGCCGGCATAGAACAGCAGCGCACAGGCGAAGGTATGTGGACGATTGCGAGGCACGCGGGTGAGTGTCCGGAAGCAAGGCATGGTCGCGATGCGTGCGCGCGATGCCAGGCGAGTGCTGAAGACGGAGACTGTGCGCACTGTTCGAAATTCCAGCGATCAAGGGTGGAGTCGTTGGTTGCTTGCGGGCATCGCTGACTGTCGCCACAGTGGGCAACTGCAATTAGCAGTTCTGGCGTCCGCCATGAAGAGGCTACCAAACGTCGAGAGCCGTTGTCGGTTGGCGTGGAGGGCAGACGGCAACCGCGCTGCACGAGCGGGAAATGCCGCACGGATCAGCGGCCGCTTGGGGCCTGGCAGTGAACGCAGTCGCCTTGCCAACTGCTTCTGCGACGCATCGACGTCGTTGCACGGCTCAGCGCAAGGCATCTCGCGCCGAGGCGATGTCCGCCATCCAATGCGTGCGCTTGCCGATCACGAAGCGGTATTGGTTTCCGTCATCCAGCCGGACTGCCAGCGATGTCGGCGCGATCGGCAGCAGGCCGAACAGGCGCGTCCAGCAGGGCTGCATCGCCACGATCTGCCGCAACGGCAGGCTCAGCGACTGGCACTGCACATTGAATGCATGCGGCTGAAACAGCAGCGCATCTGCGGTGAGAATCAGGCGTCCGCCCACCGCTTCCATGCCACGCTGCAGATTGGCAGGTGCCTGGCGTAGCACCGCACGATCGATCGAACGCAAGCCGCTACCGTGGAAGAGCGAGCTCACGGTCGTGCAGCGGCGAGGTGGGCGCGTGGCATGTGCCGGGGCAAGACGCCAAGGCGGCAAAGCGCTGTCAGGAGCGAAACCGAGAGCATGCGATAGGCCTTGTGGGAAACAGCACTAGAGCGAAGGCCGCCAGCAAGATGCGGCAGGACGCCATGACGGCACATCGCCTGCGCACAGCAGCCAAGCGGTGCGCCGGTCCCCGCTGCGCCGGTACACCAACGATGCAAGACCATGCTCAGGTGGCGCTTGAGCAACCACCGCACGCCTACTTCAGATAGGCGCGCGGCAGCGGGCCGGCCTGCTGCATGTAGCGGTCGCGCAGCTCGCTCTGGCGCGATCGCATCGGCATGTCGCGGCCGCCCAGCCAGACCTGCTCGGCATAATGCGCCACATCCAGCGGGTCGCCTTCCCACAGCACCAGATCGGCCTGCTTGCCGACCGCAATGCTGCCGATGCGATCGCCCACACCGAAGATGTCCGCCGGCACGCGGGTCAGACCGGCCAGGCCGGATTCCCATGGCAAGCCATTGGCGACCGCATTGCCGGCCAGCTGGCGCAGTTTGCGCGCGTTGTGCGAGGCATCGCCGTTCTGGGTAAAGCTGACCTCCACACCGGCAGCGCGCAGACGTGCGGCGTTTTCCAGCGTCGCGCCAATCTGGTCGAAGGTCGATGGCAGATCCGCCAGCGCGTCGACCAACACCGGGACCTTGGCCTGCGCCAGTTGTGGCGCGAGCTTCCAGGCCTCGGCGCCGCCGGCAATGGCAATGCGCACCTTTTCGCGCTGCGCCCAGCGCAACAGCTGGCGGATGTCGGCTGCGCGTTCCACCTGCACCACGATGCGACCCCGGCCGGCCAGATAGTTTGCGAGTACCCCGCGTCCAACCGGGGTCAGCAATGCATGCGGCGAATCGGCCGGGAGACGCCCGCGTGCTTCGGCGACCAGTTGATCCAGCAACATCCATTGCGCCGCGCGCGAGCTGCCGGTGAGATCGGACGCCGCTGCACCGATGCGAACAAACAAGGCATGCGGGCCTATCGGATCCGGACTGCCATCCAACCGCACGATGCCGCCCTGGCCAGCGATGAAGGCGCCACTGGTGGTCGCCCCCAACGCGGTGAAGCCGATGCCCTCCACGCGGGCCACCGGCACCAGCACCGAGTCGGGGTTGTAGGCCAGGCCGACGTCGAACTCCGGGCGCATCGGTTGATCGGCCAATTTGACGCCGCTGTCCACGGTGCTTTCTTCGCCAGAGACTTCTTCGATACCGATCTCGGTGATGCCGCCGAACAAGGCCGGCGTCAGTGGGCGGCCTTTTGCTTCGACCACGTGGCCGTCGGTGGGTACTGCCAGGTTGCGGCCGATGGCGCGAATCACGCCGCCCTGCACCAGCACGTCGGTGTTCTGCAGAGTGCCTTGCGCGGTGGCCGTGTGCACGGTGGCGCCGCGAATCAACACCTGCTGCCCGAAGGCCGGCAATGCCAGCGTGGCCATCACCAGCGCCGCGATCGTGCGTAGACGCGGGCGCACAACGGTTGCGCGGCTCATCGTGCCACCTCCTGGCCAAGCATGAAGTCCGACACCGGCTGCAGTGCGCGATTGTGCCGGTCGTAGACCTGCGCGCCGTCGATATACACCTGTTCGGCCAGCGCATACGAACTGAAAGGGTTGCCGTTCCACACCACCACATCGCCCATCTTGCCCGGCTCCAGTGCGCCGGTCTGCTGCTCGATCCCCAGCGCCTTGGCGGCATTGCTGGTGAGCCAGCGGATGGCGCGTTCCGGCGGGATCTCCATGCCACTGCGGCGCGCGTTGGCGATCACCTTGGCGGCTTCCTGGTTGAGCCGCTGGATGCCTTCTTCCGAATCCGAGTGCACGATGGCGCAGCTATTGGCCGGGCGATCGACCAATGCGATGTTTTCCTGGATGCCGTCGAAGGCTTCCATCTTGAAGCCCCACCAGTCGGCCCACAGCGCGCCGCAGACGTTGTCCTGCGCCAGGCGGTCGGCCAGCTTGTACGCCTCCACGCCGTGATGGAAGGCGGCAATGTGGAAGCCGAACTCCTTGGACAGATCCAGCATGGTCGCCATCTCATCGGCGCGGTAGCAGTGGATGTGCACGCGGATATCGCCGTTGATGGCACCGGCCAGTGTGTCGAGCTTGAGATCGCGCTTGCCGCCGGCATCGCCGCTGCTGTCGTTGTCGCCGCCGCGGCTCCACCAATGGCGCTTCTTGGCGGTTTTCTTTTTCGGTGCGTTCTTCTGCAGATACTCGGCCGCGTCGATGAACGCAGCGCGATAGCCGGCCACGTTGCCCATGCGCGTGCCGGGACCACCTTTCTGGCCGTACACGCGTTTGGGGTTTTCGCCACAGGCCATCTTCAGCCCCCATGGTGCACCGGGGAATTTCATGCCCTGGTAGGTGGTGGAGGCGACGTTCTTGAGCGTGACGCCGCGCCCGCCGATCAGATTGGCCGAGCCCGGCAACACCTGCAGCGAGGTGATGCCGCCGGCCAGCGCCGTACCGAAGCCGGGGTCCTGCGGCCAGATCGAGTGCTCGGCCCACACGTTGGGCGTCACCGGTGCGGTCATCTCGTTGCCGTCGCTATGCGCGCTGACGCCCGGGCTGGGATACACGCCCAGATGCGAGTGCACATCGATGATGCCGGGCGTCACCCACTTGCCGGTGCCGTCGATACGGCGCACGTCTGCTGGCGCCTCGAGCGCCTTGCCCACCGCAGCCACCTTGCCATCGCGCAGCAGCACGTCGGCATCGTCCAGCCGCTCGCCGGTGCCGGTGAGCACGGTGGCGTGCTGGATCAGCACCGGAGCGGACGCGAGCGCGCGATAGGTGCTGGGGTAGGGATCTTGCACGAAGCGCGATGCCGCCGACGCAGGCCCGCACAGCACCGCCGCGCCCAGCGCGGCGAACAGGATGGAACGCATGGATTTCCCCGGTAAAACGAAAACGTCAGCCGCCAACCTAGTCGTCGGCGGCGTGCTTGCCAAGTGCTGGAGGTCGAGAGCGGCGGGCTCATCACATGCACCCGTGCATGCTATGCCGAATTCGTCAGGGGGTGTGCCGATGATTGCCAAAACAGAGCGCAACAAGCAGGCCGATGTGGTGTTGGCTTTCTGGGAGCTGGCCGGTGCGGCCCGCTGGTTCACGCACAACGATGCCTTCGATGCCAATTTTCGGCAGCACTTCAGCGAGCAGCATTTCGCCGCCGCACGGGGCGAGTACGCGCAGTGGATGGCGCGCGCCGAAGACGCACTGGCCTTGCTGATCCTGCTGGATCAATTTCCACGCAATGCGTTCCGCGGCAGCGCGCATGCCTATGCCACCGATGGCCTGGCACTGCGGCACGCCAAACAGGCGCTCGCCAGCGGCTTCGATCAACAGGTGTCGGCGCAACTGCGCCTGTTTTTCTATCTGCCCTTCGAGCATGCCGAAGACGCCGATGAGCAGGCGCGAGCGGTGCAGCTGATCACTGCACTGGGCGATGCACAGACCACCCATTGGGCGTTGGAGCATCAGCGCATCATTCAGCGCTTTGGCCGGTTCCCGCACCGCAATGCGGTGCTGGGGCGTGAGGCCACGGCAGAAGAGCAGCAGTTTCTGGATGACGGGGGATTTGCCGGCTAAGGACCGGCATCGGCCATCTGCATGCCGATGCTCGAGGTCTGCCGCGCAGCGCGGGCAACGACGCTGCTGCAGCCGGACAGAGGTGGACCTCGCAACGCAGAAGATTCCGCCATGCCCATGCCGCACCAGGCAGTGCGCGAGCCGTCAAGGGCGATCAGCAGCCGCCCGGCAATGCTTCCGAACGCCAGCTGGCGCCTTCCCCGAGCAGCAGATAAAACCCGTAACTTTCGTAGCCGCTTTCGGCCAGCACGAAATCGAGCGTGCCGTTGCCGTCGATATCGCCGAATTGCAGCAGATGCGTGCGCAGCGGCAGGTCTTCGCAATCGTCGCAGCCGCTGGCAGCGTGACCCTTGCGGAACTGCCAACGGCTGCCGTCATGCTCGAAGATCGCAAGGACGACGAGCACGCCGGTCGGGTTGTCCGGGTTGCCGGTCTCGATCGGATGGTTGGAGGTCAGGATCGCCACGCGTCGCTGCGGTTGCGGCGTATCGGTGACGATCTGCAGCGCCGCCAGATCCTGCGCGCGATCGGCATTGAACGCGGCCAGCGCCTGCGCCAGGGCTGCCGGCTTGACGCGCTTGCGCAGCTGCGCGGTGTTGTTCACCTGGGCGAACAGCTCGGCCTGTTCGCTGGTGGTGGCGGCGCGGCCGGCAAAGCGCTTGCCGGGATTCACATCCACGGTCGACAGCAGCGGCGAATCGGACAGCGTGGGGTTGCCCTTGATGCGCAGCTTCGCGGTGCCGCCGCACATGCTGTTGTCGTCCACCGTCAGTGCCGCAAGCCGCACGTTGCCCGTGGAAACGCCTGCGTTGAAGACCTGCAACGGCTGGCCCAGCAGCGCCTTGGGTAGGGTCGATTCCTTGGCGAGGCCCTTGCCGAGCCAGACCGGAATGTATTCCAGCGGATCGTCGGTCGGTTGGTTGTCGTAGGTCTGGACCAACAGCACCGCGCGCGACGGTTCGGCAGCGTGGGTGGCCAACGGTAGCAGCGCGGCCAGGGCGACAGAGAGCAGGCGGGTATGCATTGCAGCGATGTCCTTGTGCAGGTCGATCCATGAAAAAACGGACGCTCAGGGAGCGCCCGTTTCGGTATGCGGTGTGCCGGCCTAGCCTGCTTCCGAGCAAGCTGCGCTCACGCGGTTGTCGCAAGTGCGGCAGTCTGCAGAGGAGCATGACCGGTGAGCGGCAGCCGCGACCGTGCGACGACCGCTGATGTCTTGCTCAGTATTTCGCCACGCCGTTGTCCACCTCGTCCGACCACGCATCGATGCCGCCGGTGACGTTGTAGACGTTGGTGAAGCCCAGGCCACGGAAATGTTCGGCGGCCTGCAGGCTGCGGCCGCCGCGGTGGCACAGGAACGCCAGCGGGGTGTCCTTGGGCAACTGTTCGATGGCGGCGCGCTCGTGCGCATCCAGCGTGCGGAACGGTGCGGCCACCGTGGCCAGCGCGCGCTCGTCGGCCGGGCGCACGTCCACCAGGGTCAGGCTGCCGGCCTTGAGACGGTCGTCGGCGTCGCGCACCGACAGCTCCTGCACCGGCTTGGGCGCATTGGGGTTGTCGATGGCCAGGCCGCGGCCGCGGATGTCGTCGACCCAATCGATGGTGATGCCGTCGGCACGACGCGCGCTGGCCAGGTCGAACTGCACGCGCAGTCCGTTGGATTCAGCCGCAATGGCGTTCGGGTTGGTCGGCGCCAGCTGGAAATTGGGCTGGAAATTGGCATCGATGGCCAGCGTCAGCGAGGCATCCGGCGCATCGGCCAGCGCACCTTTGAGCATCTCGACCGCGGCGGGGGTGATGGTGATCTTGGGCGGGCTGCGGTCGGGCGCCTGCAGGCCGAGCATGCTGCTCAGCTCGCCGCTATCGGCCATCTGCACGATGATGTCGCTGCCGCCGATCAGCTCGCCGTCCACGTACAGCTGCGGGATGGTCGGCCAGTCGCCGTAGGCCTTGATGCCCTCGCGGATTTCCTGGTCGGCCAGCACGTTGACGTGGGCATAGTCGATGCCCAGGCCGTCCAGCACGCCGACCGCCTTGGCCGAAAAACCGCATTGCGGCATGCCGGGCTGGCCTTTCATGAAGAGCACCACGCGGCTGGATTGCAGCAGCGTATCGATACGGGAACGCAGGGCGGGATCGAGAGACATGGCAGCACTTCGGTGGCAGCGTGGAGACCGGGCATTCTACGCCGCATGGCATCATTGGGCATGACCACGCCGGAAACGCTGTATCGCACCCCTTCGCGCCCCTACCGCTGGGTGGGCCTGTTGGCCCTCTCGCAGGTAGCGGTGGCACTGCTGTGGTGGCATCTGGGCTGGGCGTGGGGGCTGCCTGCGCTGCTGCTGTCGCATGCGCTGTTCGTGGTGCCGGTGTTCCTGCCGCGCGCGCGGCTGTACGCGCCGGTGCTGGCGCGGTTATCCGGTCGCGTGCCGCAGGTGTGGCTGACCATCGACGATGGCCCGTCCGACGACACCCCGGCCATCCTCGACCTGCTGGATGCCTACGACGCCAAGGCAACGTTCTTCGTGGTCGGCGCGCGTGCCGAGCAGCGGCCCGAGCTGGTGCGCGACATGGTGCGGCGCGGGCATGGCATCGGCAACCACAGCCACACCCATCCGCAAGCCTGGTTCTGGGCGCTGGGACCGCGCCGGATGGCACAGGAAATCGGCCAGGCGCAGCGCGTGCTGGCGTGCATCACCGGCCAGGCGCCACGGCTGTACCGTTCGGTGGTCGGCATGACCAACCCCTTCGTCGCCTCGCCGCTGCGCGCGCACGGCCTGACCCGGGTGGCCTGGAGCGCGCGCGGTTTCGACGGCGTGCGCTGCGAGCCGGACACCACCATCGCCCGCATCGTGCGCGACCTGCAACCCGGCGCCATCGTGCTGCTGCATGAAGGCGCTGCGCACGGCCACAACCTCACCATCCTGCGCGGCGTACTGGAGGCGATGCGCGCGCGCGGCCTGGCGGGGCGGCGACCGCTCTGAGGTCCTGCGCACGGCGTGGCCGATGGCGTGGAAGCAGAGCGTATGTTGCCGGATCCATCTTCACTGTCGGCAGGCATGCTTCGGTGCGACGCGACATTTCTTGTTCGCCGGATTGCCCGGAGCTGGCGCTCCTGAGCCCCGGCATCGACCCGCGCATGGATTGACAGCGATTCGACGCGGATCGAACATGCGCCCCCAGCCAGCAAACGGTACGCGCCTTCCGATGGCGCTGCCGACGCCAGCCTCAATAGCCGTCATCGACGGCCATACTCGCTCTTGAGGCTGACCCCATGTCCCATCGTATCGTCCCTGCGCGCGCGCTGACGCGTGCGGATCTCCGTTCGCCGCAGCTCCCGCTGGCGTACTCCTTGCTGGCGCTGGCCTGCGCATGGCCATTGGCGGCTGCGGCGCAATCGAGCACGCGCGACCCGGTCGATCTGGACCGCCTGCAGATCGAGGCACACCGCGGCGCCGCGACCGAAGGCAGCGACTCCTACACCGCCGATGTGGCGCGCAGTTCGACCAAGCTGGAGCTGTCGCTGCGCGAGACGCCGCAGTCGGTGGTGGTGGTGACCCGCCAGCAGATCGTCGACCGTAACCTGCAATCGCTGCAGGACGTCACCGACACCGTGGCCGGCTTCAACTCGCCGACCTGGGACACCGAGCGCACCTACATCACTGCGCGCGGCTTCGAAGTGGACTACTACCGCATCGACGGCATTCCCACCGACTACACCGGCGACGTGCAGCAGAACATGGCGATCTACGACCGGGTGGAAATCATCCGCGGCGCCAACGGCCTGACCACCGGCGCGGGCAGTCCGGCCGCGTCGATCGACCTGGTGCGCAAGCATGCCGACAGCGATGTGTTCACCGGTCGGGTCGATCTGTCGGCAGGGCATTGGGACCGCTATCGCGGCACCGTCGACCTGCAATCGCCCTTGAACGCCGCCGGCAACGTGCGTGGACGGGTGGTTGCCAGTGACGAGGACAAGCAGTCGTTCCGCGATTACTACAGCAAGCAATCGTCGCTGTTCTACGGCATCGTCGATGCGGATTTTAGCGATGCCACCCGCGGCTACATCGGCGTCAACAAGCAGCGCAACGACGGCCGCGGCACCACCTGGGGCGGCGTGCCGGCGTATTTCAGCGACGGTAGCCGCACCGATTTTGCGCGATCGGATTCGTTCACGCCGCGCTGGGCGCGCGGCGTGGCCGACACCACCAATGCGTTTGCCGGCCTGACCCATCGCTTCGACAACGGTGCGCAGCTGCACGTGGAATATTCGCATCAGCGGTTCGAAGCCGATTGGAAGTCGGTGCTGTTCGGCTACTTCGATTACCCGGACCGCGAGACCGGCCTGGGCCTTTCCAACACTTTTGGCGGGCGCTATCCCGCAATCACTGCGCAAAACAGCCTGGATGCCTACCTCAGCGTGCCGTTGACCTGGTGGGGCCGCAATCACGAACTGGTCGCCGGTGCCACCTGGATGAACCGCAACGTGCGCAGCTGGTCCAACGGGCCGCAGCCGCCGCAGGTGCTGACGGCCGAAAGCGTCTACGCCTGGACCGGCAGCATGGCGCAGCCGCAATGGACGCCGCTGGTGAAGGGCGAAGAACGCGACGTGCGCCAGGTGGCCGCCTACGCTGCCGGCCGCTTCAGCCTGACCGACGCGCTCACGGCCATCGCCGGCGCACGCGTCACCGACTGGAAGAACACCGATCAGCTGGTGCCGGCCAACACCTACGAGCGCCGTGGTCGCACCACGCCGTACGCCGGCCTGATCCTGGACGTGGACGATCACCATTCGCTCTACGCCAGCTACACCGGCATCTTCAAGCCGCAAAACAATCGCGACCGCAGCGGGCGCTATCTCGCACCGCTGGAAGGCAACAGCTACGAGGTCGGTGCCAAGGGCGAGTACCTCGGCGGCCAGCTCAACGCGGCGCTGGCGTTGTTCCGTATCGAGCAGGACAACCTGGCGGTCAACGACCCCGGACAACTCGTGCCCGGCACCACCAATCAGGCCTTCCTGGCCGCGAAGGGCACGGTCAGCCAGGGGGTGGAATTCCAGCTCGATGGGCAGCTTTCCGAGCAGTGGCGGATCGCGTTCGGCTTTGCCCAGTTCGATGCCAACGATGCCAGCGGCGTCGACGTCAATCCGACCAGCCCGCGTCGCGAGGCTACCCTGTTCGCCAGTTGGCAGACCGGCCCATGGCGCGTGGGCGGTGGCCTGAGCTGGCAGTCGGCCATCCACGAATTGATGTCCGGGCCACTGGGCAGCACGCAGCGGCTGACTCAGGGCAGCGTGGTGTTGGCCAACGCCATGGCACGCTACGACATCAACCAGGCATGGTCGGCGCAGCTCAATGTGCGCAACCTGTTCGACCGCAAGTACTACGCCAACATCGTCTATCAAAGCCAGTTGATCTACGGCGACCCGCGCGATGTGGAGCTGACGCTGTCCTGGAAGTTCTGACCTTGTTCCAGACGACAAGCGTTGGCGGCATCCATGCCGCTACCGAGCCTCCACCGACGGACTTACGGCGTGTCCCGCTAGCGGTGAGGGCGCCGCGCACTTGGCAAACCAGGCCTTTGCCTGCATCCAAACGGCGCGGCGACTCGATCACTTGGTTGTCCCGAAGTGATTGGTCATCGCGGAGGGGTCAGTTGTAGAGCGGCTGCTCTGCGACTTCGCTGCAGGGTCCTTGCCCGCCCACCATCGCAGGACACGCCGCAAGTACGTCCGTGTAGGCTCTTACGCGGCATCCATGCCGCGTAAGGTCCCGCGACGGTGGGCGGACAAGGACCAGTCGAGAGCGTCGGTATGCATGGCAAGAGCAGGAACGGCGGCCGGCGGGTCAGATGCAGCGGTGGTTGCATGGACCTTGTGCGATCTGGACGACGCGGTCTAATTTCCGAACAACACGTTCCGTCGAAGGCGGGCAGCAAGTTGATTGGGTTTGCCCCTATCGCTAAATAGCCATGCACCCATGCATGCAAGCGACCAAGCCGCTGCGTTAAGTCACCTCGCATAGGTCATCTCGGTTTTGCGGTTGCATCAGCGCACGACCAACTTTGGAGGCGTGATGTCCTTACCGGTTCCGGGACCCTTGGCGGCATGGATGCCGCCAAGGAGCCTCCATGGATGGATTCACGGCGTGTCCCGGAAGTGGTGAGGGCATCGCGCCCTCGACCCACCGAGCTTTTGATTCAAGCTGCTGATCGCGCCTAAACGACGCCATCGCTCTAAGTCTTGATTGCTTGCTGCGTTGTGTATTGGGGGCTTGTAAGGTGCGATAGATCAGCGGTAGAGCGGTATATCGGCTGCTTGGCTGCAGGGCCCTTGTCCGCCCACCGTCGCGGGACGCGCCGCAAGCACGTCCCTGTAGGCGCTTACGCGGCATCCATGCCGCGTAAGGTCCCGCGACGGTAGGCGGGCAAGGACCAGTCCAGATGGTCGGTGTACATGGTTTTCAACAAGGCAACCAGCGGACTCTCTGGGGCGTGGGGCACCACCCCTTGAAAACGTGGCCCGGGATCATCCGCATGGCGTCAACAGCGGCTGCCAAAAACGACTGCGCGGCCGGTGCCCGGTGCGGCTTCGCTACGCGTACACCCCGGTTTCTGCGTGCCGTCCACATCCGTCCGGCGACCGCGCGTTACGTCTCATCAGCCGTTCTAAAGCGAGCCAGGCATGTTGTGCACGGCCTCAGCGCGGCTCGGCCACGATCAACCAGTTGTTGAATGGCGTGTTGCCGTACAACGGCGCAAATGTCGCGCGCAGACCAGCAGCGTCCAGCTGCGCTTGCAGGCTGTCGCGGGTGGGATAGCTGCGCGGCATGCGCTGCATCCAGCCGCTCAGATGCGCTAGCACGTCGGTCACGCGGCTGGTGCGGCCACGGCTGCTGGCATCGCCCAATGCGCTGCGGATCACCAGCTTCGCGCCCGGCGTCAGCATCTGCGCCACGCTGCGCAGCAGGCTGGCCTGCATGTCGGCCTGCAGATACTGCAGCACGTCCAGAATGGTCACGCTGCCGCGGTGCTGCGGCCAGGCCACGCTCAGATCGACCACAGCAAACTGCGTATTGCCCAATGCCGAGCGCTGCGCGATGTGTTGCGCGCGGCGAATCTTGGACGCATCCACATCCACCCCGTGATACGCCAGTGCCTGGCCATCGGCACGCAATGCATGCGCGAGCAGGCCCAGCCCGCAGCCCAGATCCAGCACGGGCGCGGTGGTGCTGCGCAACTCGGCCAGCACGCCCGGATACAGCGGATCGGTGCGCAGCTTGGCCTGGGTGTAGTAATAGTCGTAGCGATTGCCCAACGGATGCGGCGGCAAAAACGCGCGCGCGATCGCCAGCGCCTGCGCGCGGCTCATGGGTTGGGTGGCGGTGCTGTGCAATGTCGTTCCTTGGCAATGAGGCTTGGTGCGCGGCGAGCTTGGGGCCTGCTAACGCGATGGGGGCTGCCCACGCGTGGCATGCTCCATCCCGATCGCGTTGGCAGCCGCTATCGCATCGCGCGCTGCTGGTAGTGCCAATGCGGTCCAGCGCGCATACATGGCGCCGGAGGGATGCAGGCCATCGTCGACCAGCATGTCGGCAGCGTCGCCGCCATCGCGGCTGGTGGCGGTGATGTCGACAAAGCGCACCGAGCGCGCGGCGCAGCGTTCGGCGGCCACGTTGTTGAAGGCATCGATCTGTGCGCCGATCAGTGCCGCATCGCCGCCTTGCGCATGCGCAAACGGAGTCAGCCCCCAATCGGGAATCGACAGCACGAACACGCGTGCCGCAAACCCACCGGCGAACCCGATCGCGCGCTGCAACAACGCATCGAACTGGCTGCGGTACGCGTCCAGCGAGCGCCCGCGGTACTGGTTGTTGACGCCGATCAGCAAGCTCACCAGTTCGAACGGCGCCTGCGGTGCAGCCGCGTCGATCCCGGCCTGCAACTCGTCGGTGGTCCAGCCGGTGGTGGCGATGATCTGCGGCGGCGACACGTTCCAACCGTATGCCCGTAAGCCATCGACCAGTTGCGATGGCCAACGCTGGGCAGGCGCAACGCCTTCGCCGATGGTGTACGAATCGCCGAGCGCCAGATAGCGCAGCGGCGTGCCAGGCACCGCCATCAGGCCACGCTGCGTGGCTTGAGTGGAACCACCTTGGTGACCGCTTCGGCGCGGCGTGCCAGTGCACGGTCGATGCGCGCGAACACATCGCGCATCACACCGGCTTCCGGCATCAATGTCACGCGGAAATGATGGCGATACGGCACGTTGAAGCTGGAGCCGGGAACCACCAGCACGCCTTCCTCGTTCATCAGATCGAGGGCGAACGCATGATCGTCGAAGTTGCGCGCCGCCGCGCCCACCACTGCCGGGAACGCATACAGCGCACCGGCTGGTGCCACCAGCGACAGATGCTCGCTGGCCGCGCAGGCCTCGATCACCGCGCGGCGGGTTTCGTACAGCCGTCCGCCGGGTGCGCACAATGCCGAGATGGTGTCCGGCCCGTTCACGGCCGCATCGATGGCGTACTGGCCTGGCACATTGGCGCACAGGCGCAAGGCGCCGAGCAGGTCCATCGCATTGCGCAAGTCGTTGATGCGCGCTTGGTCGCCCGACAGCAGTGCCCAGCCCACGCGCCAACCGCAGGCGCGATGCACCTTGCTCAGGCCGCTGAAGGTGATGCACGGGTGCGCGCCGGCCAGCGGCGCGACCGGCACGAAGGCCGCGTCGTCGTAGAGCACCTGGTCGTAGATCTCATCGACCATCAAGAGCAGATTGTGCTTGGTGGCGATCGCCACGATGCGCTCCAGCAGTTCGCGCGAATAACTGGCGCCGCTGGGATTGTTCGGATTGATCAGCACGATGGCGCGGGTGCGCGAGGACACCAGCGTCTCGATCTCCACCGGGTCCGGCTGGAAGCCGTTCTCCGGTGCGCAGCGGTAATACACGGGACGACCATCGTTGAGGATGGTCGCGGCCGACCACAGCGGATAGTCGGGCGAGGGCACCAGCACTTCGTCGCCGGGATTGAGCAGCGCACGCAGCGACAGATCGATCAGTTCGCTGACGCCGTTGCCGACGAAGATGCGGTCCGGATGCGCATCCGGATGTTGGCGCCGCGCATATGCGGTGGCGATCGCCTCGCGCGCTTCCGGCAGGCCTTGCTGATGGGTGTACGGATCGGTGCGGCCCATGTCGTCGGCGATGGCGCGCTGCAGATGCTCCGGCGCACGGAAGCCGAATGCACCCGGGTTACCGATATTGAGCTTGATCAGCTTGCGGCCCTGCGCCTCCAGCTCCCGCGCTCGCCGTGCCAATTCGCCCCGGATTTCGTAGCGGACTTCGGACAGACGCTCGCGGATCGCGAGCGGCTTTTGCGGGGCAATGGACATGCGACGGGCCGGTTGTAGGCGTGAGACTTGGCATGGTATCGGAAATATGACAAGCGGACATGCTTGCATCGGCAACGATGTCAAGGGAGCGTCACGCTCCGGGCAGCACACGCTTGCACAAGCCGCTGTGGCCAGCCAGCTAGAATCGCCCAATGAGCGACACATCCCCCGATTACCCCACCCTCCAATCCATCGGCTGGCCCTGGCTGGGGCCGCCTGAAGAAGCGGCCTGGCAGGCGATCTTCGCCGCGCATCCGCAGGCGCTGCCGGCGCGGGTGGTGGAGCAGCATCGCACCGGTTATGTGGTGGCCGATACGCCGGAGGCCAGCGTCAAGGCCGAGTCGTTGCCGGAGTGGCAGCGGCCGCGCTTTCCCAGCCATGAGCGGGCGGCGGTGGGCGATTGGGTGTTGATGGAGGGCAAGCGCATCGTGGCGCTGCTGCCGCGGCGCACCTCGATCAAGCGCGGTGCGGCCGGCGAGCATTACCACCAGCAGGTGATCGCGGCCAATATCGATACGGTGTTCATCGTGTGTGGGCTGGATGCGGACTTCAACCCGCGTCGCATCGAACGCTATCTGTTGCTGGTGGGCGGCGGCGGTGCGCAGCCGGTGGTGGTGCTGACCAAGGCCGATCAGACCGAATACGCCGAAGACGCGTTGGCGGTGCTGGAAGAGCTGGAGGCGCAGAAGATTCCGTTGCGCGCGGTCAATGCCAAGGATCCGGATAGCGTGGCCGCGTTGCGGCCGTGGCTGGGCGATGGCCGCACCGCGGTGCTGGTGGGCTCGTCCGGTGCGGGCAAATCGACCCTGACCAATACGCTGCTCGGCACGCAGAAGATGAAGACCAATGCCGTGCGCGAAAACGATTCGCGCGGCCGGCATACCACCACGCACCGTGCGTTGATTCCGTTGCCGTCCGGGGCGTGTCTGATCGACACGCCCGGCATGCGCGAGCTCAAGCCGACCGGCGAAGAGGATCTGGCCGAAGGTGGTTTTTCGGACGTGGAGGCGCTGGCGGGGCAGTGCCGCTTCAACGATTGCGCGCACATCGCCGAGCCGGGCTGTGCGGTGCGTGCGGCGATCGACGCCGGCGAGCTGGACCCGGAGCGCGTTGCCAACTACATGAAGCTGCGCATGGAAGTGGCCAGCGCGGCCGAAAAGCTCGCCACTCGCGTTGCGCAGAACAATCGCGGCAAGGGCTCGGGCAAGCGGCCGGCCAGCGTCGATCGTCCCGGACGGCGCTGATGCCATCGCGCAAGCGGCCGCCGGACATCGTCCATCACGCGGCATTGGATGCGCGCCTGGTCAAGGCCGTGCGCGGTGTGCGTCTGCTGGCCTTGGCTAGCTGGCCGCGCTCGCTGCAGGAGCCATTTCTGCTCAGCGTGGCGCGCGGGCAGCCGGAATTGCCGCAGGTCGAGTATCCAACGCTGGATTTCGGCGATACACGGCGCGAACTGGCCGCCATCGCCAAGGACGCCGACCCGCATCATCCGCTGGGCGAATACCTCATCGATTCGGCGCATAGCTGGAGTCTTGCCGCAGGGTTGCTGGAGTCGTTGGGCACCGCGGCGGTGAGCGATTACTCGGCGCAATTGTTCGGCGTGCCGGAGGACCCGATGCCGGGCAACGGGCCGAGCACCCGCGAAGCGGCGCAGCATTTCATCCAGATCGCGCAGGAACTGGATCGCGAGCTGATGGCGCCGGAAGAGCAAGTGCCGGTCTCGGCGACGGCGTTGCGCATGCAGTTGCAGAACGATCTGGATGGGTTTTTCGAGGGGCGCATCATCACCGTCACGCTCGATCCGGATCTGCTCGCCAAGGCGGCTGCCGGCGCGCATCGCATTCGCTTGCGTACCGGTGCCACGTTCAGCGATTACGACCGCGCGCAGCTGTTCCATCACGAGGCGCTGGTGCATTCGCTGACGGCGCTCAACGGGCGCGCGCAGGTGCATTTGCCCAGCCTGGGCATTTCTTCCCCGCGCACGACCGCAACGCAGGAAGGCTTGGCCACGTTTGCCGAGCAGATCACCGGCAGCATCGATATCGAGCGCATGAAGCGCATCAGCCTGCGCATCGAAGCGATTGCGATGGCGCGCTCGGGTGCGGATTTCATCGAGGTATTTCGCTATTTCACCGCAGGCGGCCAGAGCGCTGCAGAAAGTTTTTCGTCGGCCCAGCGCGTGTTCCGTGGCGTGCCGACCAGTGGCGGTGGGGCATTCACCAAGGACACCGTGTATCTGCGTGGGTTGGTCGCGGTGCACACTTTCTTCCGCCATTCGTTGCAGCGCGACCAGCTGCAGCTGTGCCGTTGCCTGTTCGCCGGCAAGATGGCGTTGGGCGATGTAGCGCGCTTTGCGCCGTTGTTCGAAAGCGGCGTACTGGTCGCCCCACGTTGGCTGCCGCCGTGGGTGAGCCGTGTCAGCGGGCTGGCTGGCATGTTGGCGTTCTCGTTGTTCGCCAACCGCATCCGCATGGATCAGCTGCAGCCGCCGGCAATGAATGTGTGAGGCAAGGCGTTCGCTGCAGTTGCGGCGCATCGCGGCGCTCGACAGTTGCTAACACAGCTGGCGAGAAATTGTTGGGTGGGCGTGGATGGCGCGCAGGAGCCCGGTGTCGATCAAGTGCACATGCGGCGTTCCGAGCCCCGCCCCGCGCTCCTGTCGGCCGCATTGGTCTGTTGGACGCAATCGCTACATCTATGAACATGCAGCGGGTACCACGCGCTCTACACGAGGCTGCAACGGGCTGAACTGCACACTGGCCGCCTTGCCCAGTTGGGCCATGACATGAGGCGATGCGATGAAAGTTTTGATGGTGCTGACGTCCCACGACCAGCTCGGCGACACCGGCAAGAAAACCGGGTTTTGGCTGGAAGAGTTCGCCGCGCCGTATTACGTGTTCAAGGATGCAGGCGCGGACATCACCCTGGTTTCGCCCAAGGGTGGCCAGCCGCCGCTGGATCCCAAGAGCGACGAGCCCGACGCACAAACCGACGCCACCAAGCGCTTCAAGCAGGATCCCGAGGCGCAACAAGCCCTGGCAAGCACGCACCGTCTGGCCGACGTCAAGGCCGAGGACTTCGATGTGCTGTTCTACCCGGGCGGCCACGGCCCGCTCTGGGATCTGGCCGAAGACGCCGATTCGATCGCGCTGATCGAAGCGTTTGCCGAAGCCGACAAGCCGCACGGTCTTGTGTGCCACGCACCAGGCGCGCTGCGTCGGGTCAAGGGCAGCGACGGCAAGCCGCTGATCAATGGCCGCCGCGTCACCGGCTTCACCAATAGCGAAGAAGAGGGCGTGGGCCTGACCAAGATCGTGCCGTTCCTGGTCGAAGACGTGCTGACCGAACTCGGCGGCAAATACGAGAAGGGCGCCGATTGGGGCGTGTACGTGGTCACCGACGGCACCCTGGTCACCGGTCAGAACCCGGCGTCTTCGGAGAAAACCGCAGAAACGCTGCTGGCGCTGGCAAAGCGCTGATCTTTGCAATCGACGGGTCTTGAAAAAGCCCCGTTCCCTTCGGGACTCAAGGCATGGCCCGCGCGCTCCTGGTGCGCGGGCCATGCTGCGCTTGCACTAGCTAAGTGGGTACGCGGAGCGGGGCGCAGACGAAGGTGCGGCTCACTAAACGCGCGGCACATCACTACTCACGCTCATTCAGGCGCATGCTCAGTCCCACGCTGCAGCCAACGCACGCCGTAAGGCGGAAGCACGATCGATCCATCGCCCCTTGCGGCGGCGCCACCAATCGCGTCATCGATGGCAAGCAGCGTCCATCCATCGACGCCGATCGCTGCAAGCTCCACGTCGAGCAGCTGGTCGCTGAAGTTATGCAAGGCGATGAAACTGTCGCCACGCGTCAGCGCGAACACGCGAGGATCATTCAGCGCAATGCTTGCCAGTGCTTGATCTGCTGCCAACGCGCCTAACGCGGCACGTTGCCGGATCAATCCACGCAAGCGTCGGTACACCGTGCCACTCAGGCTCTTGGCATCGTGACGCTGCGCGGCAAGCTGCCAATCCATCGCCGGCCGATGCAGCCAACGGCCTTCATGCTGGCGGTGCGGGTCATCGCGATAGCCGGGGTCATTGACCATCGCCAATTCGTCGCCCATGTAGATCAGCGGAACGCCCGGCATGGCAAGCGCAATGGCATACAGCAACACCAGCCGGTCCACTGCAACCGCCAACGCCGCCGCATCGCCTGCCTCCTGCGCGGCCTGGATGCCCGCAAGTGCAGCAGCCATGCCGTTGGTGCCATGCACGCCGTCGCCGCTGCTCTGGAAACTCTCGCCGCGTGCGTAACTGCCCGGTACCGCGTTGGCATAGAAGCGCGCCACATCGCGGAGCGAAAACGGCGGTTGCGCGGCATTGCCGCAGGCTTCGTGCTGCAGCACATTCCAGCCGATATCGTCATGGCAACGCACATAGCTCAACCATGCACAGTGGCGCGGCAATGGTGGGCTGTGCGCGATCACGTTGTGCAGGATGTCGCCGCGTTGCAACGCCAGTGCCGACCAGCCGGCTGCCATCAGCGTGCTGTGGTAGGCCAGATGACATTCGTGGCCCTCATCCACGCCGCTGCCGAAGTACGGCGGCAGTTGCGTCATCGGCACGATGGCTTCGGCCTTCATCACCACCGCCGGCGCCACGATATCGGTGACTGCGCGCAGCGCCACCAGCAAGGTGTGCGCCTCGGACTGGTTCATGCAATCGGTGCCGATGCGCTTCCACAGATAGGCCGTGGAATCCAGGCGGAATGCTTCCACGCCCAGGTTGGCCAGCCGCAGCATCGCGAGGGCCATGTCGCCGAACACGGCCGGGTTGCTCCAGTTCAAATCCCATTGATACGGATAGAACGTGGTCCACATCCACTGCGCGGTGTCGTCCACCCAGGTGAAGTTGCCGGGCGCTGTATGCGGAAACACCTGCCCCAGCGTGGCTTCGTACCGGTCGGGCACGGTGCGGTCGGCAAAGTGATGGTAGTAGTCGAGATAACGTGCATCGCCGGCGCGGGCCGCCTGTGCCCAGGCGTGATCGTCGGCGGTGTGATTGAGCACAAAGTCCGCGCACAGGCTGATGCCGGCTTCGCGCAGGCGGCTGGTAAGCGCGACCAAGTCGTCGTTGCTGCCCAGGCTGGGTTCCACCTGGCCGTAATCGCTGACCGCAAAGCCGCCGTCGTTGTCGCCGGCGCGTGCGCGCAGGAATGGCAGCAGATGCAGGTAGCGCACGCCCAGTTCCTGCAGATACGGCACGCGCTCGGCCACGCCTTGCAGCGTGCCGGCAAAGCGGTCTGCGTAGGCGCTGTAGCCGAGCATGTGCGGTTGGCCGAACCAGCCGGCGTGCCGCGTGCTGTCTAGCGTTTGCAAGGCTTGCGGGCGTTGCCGGGCGATGTCGCCCACCTCGCCCAGCCATTGCGCCAACCACGACGCATAGTCGGCACGCTGGCCGTAGAGCGCATGCAAGGCATCCAGCAAACGCGATGCGTGCTGGTCGTAGCGCGACAACAGCACCTCGGCGTGTTGCGGGTCCAGCGGCCCGGCAAAAGCCGCGCGCAGTGCGGGGGGATCGATCGGGCAGGTGCTCATTGGAAGTCGCCGGGCAGAACCCGGCGCGGGGTCCTTAAAAGTCGTAACGCAGGCTGATGCTGGTGGTACGGCCGGCGATCGAACGCGCACGGATGATGCCATTGGCCGGGATGGTCGCCTCTTCGGCTTCGGTCAGGCCAAAGGTGTTGAACAGGTTGTTGACGTTGAGCGCCACGGTGAGCGCATCGGTGACGCGGTAGTCGCCGAACAGGTTCACCTGCGTGTAGCCGGGCATCTTCAACTGATTGGCGTCTTGCGTGTAGGCGTCGGTGGTGCCGATCAGGTTCACGCCGAACTGGTAGTTGTCGCCGCGGTAGCTGGGCGTGAGCTGCCACACCACATCGGCCTGGCGGCGCGGCACGTTGCCGGCATTTTCCGGGGTGATCTGATCGCGCGCGATTTCTGCATCGGTCCAGGTCAGGCCGCCGTTGAGGGTAAACCCTTCATAGCGGTAGCTGGCTTCCAGTTCCACGCCGTGCGCCTCATAGCTGCGATTGAAGAAACGCTGGCTGGTGATTTCGAAGTTCTGCTCCTGGGTACGCGCAGAGAACGCGGTGGCGAACAGGCTCAGCCCGTCGCGGCGCCACTTCAGGCCCGCTTCCGCCTGGCGCACCACATTGACGCCTTCCTCGGAAGACACCGAGCCGTCGTCGCGCACGACGCCGAACAACAACCGGTCTGCGTTGGCGCGTGCGCCGCGGCTGATGCGCGCAAACGCGCCCAGGTCGTCGGTGATCAGATAGTTGCCGCCCAGCGAGTACGACAGGTAATTCCAATCGTAGTCCACCGGCCGCGAATTGGCGGTGTCCACCGTGGCCACGCGCTGTTCCACCGGTTGGATCACGCCATCGCCGTTGACGTCCAGGTTCTGTGCGATGGCGGTGCCGTTGTAGCTGCCGCGCGCATCGCCCATGTCGTAGCGCAGGCTGCCGTCGATGCTGAACTTGCCGCTGTCGAAGGTCAGCGCAACGTAGGGCGCGTTGACGTCGTAACGCACATCGTAGCTGCGGGTGACGCAGCAGTCGCCCCAGAATGGTGTGCCATAGGCGTACAGGCCGTTCTGCGAGCGTGAGACGCCGGCCGCGTCCACCACGTTGAGCAAGCGCGAATTGCGGCCCAGGCTCTGCACGTAGGAATTCCAGGTCCAGTCCATGTCGATGGTCTGGCGCGAGCTGTAATAGCCCATGCGCAGGTTCAGCGTCCGCCCGTCGCCGCCGAACTCGCGCGAGACGCTGAGGTCGTTGGTGACGTTGCCCAGGTCGTTGATGGCTACGTTAAATAGGTGCGTGCGGATCGCATTGCCGGTATAGGCCTGGCCGGCGTCGGGGCCGCTGGCCTGCACCAGCTGCGCACCGGCACCGCCGATGGACGCGGCCAGCGACGCGGCGTCGGTGACTTCGGCCGGGAACGGGCTGACGAAGCGGCCGCTGTTGTCGGCGACGCGGAACTTCTCGCTCAGGTTCCAGCCGTTGCCCAGGTCGAACCAGGCCTCGGCACCGATGGTGCGCGAGATGGGGTGCATGCCGTCGCCCAGATCGGTGCGGCGCGGCTGGTTGTTGCCGTCCAGGCCCACGTCGGTGCGGAAGTTGCGGCTGTACAAGGTGTCGTTGCCGGGATCGAAACCGGGAAAGCCGCCCAGGTCTGGCGAGCCATCGCGGCCGCGCACCGAGGTGGGCACCGGCAGGTAGCCGGCGGCGCGGTCGTTGAGGTATTTGCCATACACGCGCACATAGCCATTGTCGAACAGGCGGGTGAGGTTGGCCTTGAGTTGGCCACCCTTGTCGGTGGTGTAACCGGCATCGCGCACGCCATCGCCCTGGCGGAAGAAACCGCCGATGTTGAACTGCCACTGCTCGGCGAACGGTGCGCCGTAATTGAAATCGATGCGGGTGTTGTCGTAGTCCAGGCCACGGCTGACGCCGACGCTGCCGCCGGCGGTGTCGCCGGTCTTGCTGATGAAGTTGATGATGCCGCCGGGCGCGTTGCTGGTGAAGGTCGACGCCGAACCGCCGCGGATGGCTTCGATGCGGTCCAGGGTGAAATCCGAACGCAGGAAGATGTCCGAGTTGCCGAAGGCGATATCGCCGAACTCCATCACTGGCAGGCCGTCTTCCTGCAGCTGCAGGAATTTCGCGCCGCCGGAGGCCACCGGCAACCCACGCACGGCGATGTTGGCATTGCCTTCGCCACCGCTGGATTCGGAGCGGATGCCGGGGATATTGCGGAAGATTTCTGCGGTGCTGCGCGGCGCCGATTGTTCGATGGCCTCGGCACCGACGGTGCTGACCGAGACGCTGGATTTGAGTTTGGTGGTGGCGGTGGACGTACCGGTGACGAACACCGAATCCAGATTGACCGCGGCGCTGTCGGCAGCCGGCGGCGTGGCCGGCGCAGCGGCGGCGGTGTCCTGGGCCAGCGCAGCGGGCGCGCACAGGCAGGACACGACCGCGCAGGCCAGGGCGTGCAGGCGCATGGTGTGCAAGGTGGACATTGCGATTCTCTCTCTCACAGATGGTGGTGTGCCGACGCCTGCATCGTCCCCTCCCAGGGAGCGGCCATGTGGCCTGCAGTGCGAGCGCAGTAATACGCCGCAATACAATCGATTGCAATCTTGCGGCGCAACATAAATTCCAAGTTAAATCTGATTTATTCCGGGCAGGAAAACGTGCTGCGACGCAGCGTTACAATCGATTGCAACGGCGGCAAGGTACAGTGCGCTGCGGCCGCTGGGAGCCGCACCGATGCCCAGGGCTTTGCATGTCGTCGACCGTTCCTCCGCTCTCCTTCGTGCGCATCCTGGCGCTCAACGCCGGTTTTTTTGGCGTGCAATACAGCTTCGGGCTGCAGCAGAGCAACATGAGTCCGATCTACAACTATCTGGGCGCCGACCACGCCAACCTGCCGTACCTTTGGCTGGCCGGGCCGATCACCGGCCTGGTGCTGCAGCCGTTCGTAGGGGCCTGGAGCGACCGCTCGGTGACGCGGTGGGGCCGGCGCATGCCGTACATGGTGCTGGGGGCGTTGGTGTGCAGCCTGTGCTTGCTGGCGATGCCATTCAGTACCGCGCTGTGGATGGCGGTGTGCCTGCTGTGGGTGCTGGATGCGGCCAACAACGTGGCAATGGAGCCTTACCGTGCGCTGGTGAGCGACGTACTGACGCCGCCCCAGCGACCGCTGGGGTATCTCACCCAGAGCGCATTTACCGGCCTTGCGCAGACGCTGGCCTATCTCACGCCGCCGTTGCTGGTGGGGATGGGCATGAACCAGGACGCTGCCAACGCACACCACATCCCTTACGTCACCATCGCTGCGTTCGTGATCGGCGCGGGCTTTTCAGCGGGCTCGATCCTGCTCACGGCACGCAGCGTGCGCGAACCGGCGATCACGCCGGCAGAGATCGCACGCATCCGCCAGAGCGGCGCCGGGCTGGGGGCGACCGTGCGCGAAATCGGCAGCGCGCTGCGCGAGATGCCACCCACCATGCGCCAGTTGGCGCCGGTCATGCTGTTTCAGTGGTACGCGATCTTTTGCTACTGGCAATACATCGTGCTGTCGCTGTCGACCACGTTGTTCGGCACCACCGACCCCACCTCGCATGGTTTCCGCGAGGCCGGCCTGGTCAATGGGCAGATTGGCGGGTTTTACAATTTCGTCGCGTTTCTGGCGGCGTTCGCGATGGTGCCGGTGGTGCGTCGCTTCGGTCCCAAGTACACGCATGCGGCCTGCCTGGTCGCCGCCGGTATCGGCATGTGGCTACTGCCTGGCATCGAAAATCGCTGGCTGATGTTGCTGCCGATGATCGGCATTGGCCTGGCTTGGGCCAGCATGATGGGCAACCCGTATCTGATGCTGGCCGACAGCATCCCGCCCGAGCGCACCGGTGTGTACATGGGCTTGTTCAACCTGTTCATCGTGCTGCCGATGCTGATCCAGATCGTCACCTTGCCGCTGTATTACGAGCATGTGCTGCACGGCGACCCGCGCAACGTGGTCCGCCTGGCCGGCGCGCTGATGCTGGCAGCGGCAGCGGCGATGCTGTGCGTGCGCTTGCGTAAGCCGAAGGCGGTGGCGGCGTAGTCACCCCGCCTGCGTTGCTGCATAACGGCCGCCGTTCGATGCCCTAGCGACCACGCGCAGTTGCGCTCGGCTCGCGGTCAAGCACGCTCTTGCGATTCCCGATTCCCGGCCTCACGCCGACTCGCGCACCACCAGCTTCACCGGCATTTCAACCGATTGCACTTGCTCGCCTGCAATCAACGCCAGCAGCCGATCGACCAACAGCCGCGCTGCCAAGCCCAGATCCTGCTGCACGGTGGTCAACGGCGGTTGGCTATAGGCAGCCAGCGGGATATCGTCGAAGCCCACCAGCGAGATGTCTTGCGGCACGCGGTGGCCGGCCTCGACCAGGGCGCGGATTGCGCCCACGGCGATCACATCGGAAGCGGCGAACAAGCCATCGGGTGGGTCGGTTTTCTTGAGCATCGCGCGGGTGAGGCGGTAAGCATCTTCGCTGACGAAATGGCTGCGCGCGTGCAGCCGCGTATCGAATTCCAGCCTGTGCCGTTCCAGCGTGTGGCGATAGCCGGCAAATCGCGGCGCCACCTCTGGTAATTGGTCATCGCCCAAGAAGGCGATGCGTTGGCGGCCGCTGGCGATGAGATGTTCGGTGGCGAGTACGCCGCCCTGGAAATTGTCGCTGCCCACGCTGATGTACGACTGCCCATCGATGCGGCTGCCCCAGACCGCCATCGGCAGGCCGTCGCGTGCGGCTGCATCCAGCGCGGCGTGTTCGGAACTTTGCCCCAGCACGATGACGCCGTCGGAGCGGCTGCCGCGCGCAAGTTGTTCCACCCAGCCATCCTGATGCCGGTCCAGTTTGGAGAGCAGCATGCTGTAACCGCGTCCGGTGAGCTCTTCGGCCAGCAGCGCCAGCATGGTCATCAGGAACGGGTCCGAGAGCGGCTGATCCAGCGCATGCATCATCGGCACTGCCACGCTCACGGTGTTGGAGCGTTTGGCGCGCAGGCTGCGTGCCACCGGGTCGACCTGGTAGCCGGCATCGGCCGCAATCTGCTTGATGTAGGCGCGGGTGCGTTCGGCCACGACCGGGCTGCCGGCCAGGGCACGCGACACAGTGGATTCGGACACGCCCGCCATGCGCGCGATGTCGGCCATCTGCGGACGGGCAGTGAGCGTTGTGCGGTCTGAAGGTTTGGCCATGGCAGCGCGCTGCGGAAAAGCCAGAGTGTAATCAGTTCGCAATAGAGGCGGGTTGTCCGCACGGTGGCGACTGCTTGTGCACGCGGGCGGGGCGCACACGCACACGGATCTGCTGGCCTGGTGGGCGCTCCCGCAGATCGGGCGGCGGACGTGCGGGGCAGGTGGGCAGCGGGACATGCAGAGGTGCGCGGCGAGAGCGTGTTGTGCGTACAGCGCAACGGCCGTCGGTTGTGCGCTCGCTTAGCCCATGTAGAGCCCGCCATTCACCGCGTAATCGGCACCGGTGACATAGGCGGCCTCATCGGAGGCGAGCCAGGCGCACAGTCCGGCAACTTCGGCCGGTTTGCCGAGCCGGCGCACCGGCACCGAGGTGGCCAGGCGATCGAGCACATCCGGTGGAAAGCTGCTGATCGAGGCGCTGGCGATATAGCCGGGCGAGATGGTGTTGACGGTGACCCCGCGCGAGGCGACCTCTTGCGCCAACGCGCGACTGAAGCCATGCATTGCCGCCTTGGCAGTGGCGAAATTGATCTGCCCGATCTGGCCCTTGTGTGCGCTGACCGAGCCGATGTTGACGATGCGCCCCCAGCCGCGCGAGGTCATGCCGTCGACCACCTGCTTGGTGATGTTGAACAGCGAATGCAGGTTGCTGGCGATCACCGCATTCCAGTCGTCGCGCGTCATCTGCCGGAACAAGGTGTCGCGGCTGCCGCCGGCATTGTTGACCAGCACATCGATCTCGCCGACTTCAGCCTTGACCTTGGCGAACGCAGCCACGGTGGACTCCCAATCGGCGGCATTGCCTTCGGATGCCACGAAATCGAAGCCCAACTCGCGCTGCTCGCGCAACCACGACGCCTTGCGTGGCGAATTAGGCCCGCAACCGGCAACCACGGTATGCCCGCTGCGGGCCAGCTTCTGGCAGATCGCGGTACCGACACTACCCATGCCACTGGTGACGTATGCGATGCGGAGAGTCATTGGTGTTTAACTCCTTCGGAGTTTGGGAATGGGGAATCGGGACTGGGGAATCGGTAGAGACAAGAGCCGCTTTTCGGTATCTGTTTTCGTATTTGGACGTCAGGAATCGAAACGACTGCATAGCGCCGCCCTACCGATTCCCCACTCCCGATTCCCCATTCCCGGCGGCAGTCAACGCGCGAGTGGAAAGAGACCAAACAACAACCCGCCGCCCAGCATCAACAGCGAAATCAACACCGCCCACTTGAGCGTGAAGCGTTGATGGTCGGCGAAGTCGACCTTGGCCAACCCGACCAAAAGATAGGTCGATGGCACCAGGGGGCTGAGCAGGTGCACCGGCTGGCCGGCGAGCGAAGCGCGGGCCATTTCCACCGGGGTGATGCCGTAATGGCCTGCGGCTTCCGACAGGATCGGCAGCACGCCGAAATAGAACGCGTCGTTGGACATGAAGAACGTAAACGGCATGCTGACGATGGCGGTGATCACCGCCAGGTACGGACCCCAGCTATCGGGAATGACGGCCAGAAAACTGCGCGACATCGCTTCGACCATGCCGGTGTTGGACAGGATGCCGGTGAAGATGCCGGCAGCGAAAATCAGCGACACCACCGACAGCACGTTGCCGGCGTGGTTGACCAAGCGGCGGCGCTGTTCGGCCAGATTGGGATAGTTGATCATCAGCGCCAGCGCGAAGCCGATCATGAACAGCACCGGCATCGGCAGCACGCCCTTCACCAGCGCGCCCATCAAGACCAACGTCAACAGCAGATTCACCCACAGCAGCTTGGGCCGCTTCATGTCCTCGGTGTCTTCCACGCGCGGCAGGGCGTCGTTGTCTTCGGGGATGCTGGTGTCCAGCCAGTTGCCGTCCGCCGGCAGGCGCACCACGCCCAGGCGGCGGCGTTCGCGCATGCCCAGATACCACGCCAGCGCAAGGATGCCGGCGATCGCCAGCAGCATGGCCGGCACCAGCGGCACGAACACATCGCCCGGTTCCACATGCAGCGCGGTGGCCGCACGCGCGGTGGGGCCGCCCCACGGAGTCAGGTTCATCACGCCGCTGGCAAGGATGGTGACGCAGGTGAGGTTGAGCGCGTTCATGCCCAGGCGCTGGTACAGCGGCAACATGGCCGAGACGGTGATCATGTAGGTGGTGGAACCGTCGCCGTCGAGCGAGATCAGCATCGCCAGGATCGCCGTGCCCATCACGATCTTCAGCGGGTCGCCCTTGACCAGGCGCAGGATGCGGCCGACCAGCGGGTCGAACAGCCCGGCATCGATCATCACCCCGAAATACAGGATGGCGAACATCAGCATCACGCCGGTGGGCGCGATCTTCTTGATGCCTTCGAGCATCATCTCGTTGATGCCGGTGCCGAAGCCGCCCAGCAACGCGAACACGATCGGTACCGTGATCAGAGCCACCAACGGCGATAGCCGCTTGCTCATGATCAGGTACATGAAGGTGATCACCATTCCGAAACCGAGCGCGGTCAGCATGCGGGCGAATCCTTTGAGGCGTACAGCAGGGGGAGAGTGGAGCTCAGCGTTGCGCAAGGTGCGCAGCGCCGATGATGCAGGTGCGCGGTTGCTGCTGGACGCACGCGAGGTGGCGCAAGCGCGGCGTTGCGCGCGGGCGTACCGACGTAGCGGCGCGTTGCGCAGATATGCGCGAATAGCGTGCGCACGTCGGTCTTTCCGATTGCCGACACGATGCAGTTGCGCATCAGAAGTCGTACTGAAAGCGGCCGGTCACCGCCAGCGTGTGGTCGACCACTGCGTTGGCGATGCGGTTGCGGTTGCGGCTATCGATCACGTTGAGCATCACGCGCAGGTTCGGCTTGAAATACCAGTTGCCGCCCAGCGTCCACGACTGCGTGCTGGCGTTGATGAAGTCCGGTTGCCCGTCCAGATGCTGGTCGCCACGCATGTAGTCGTAGCGCAATGCCAGCTCGAACGCACCGGAGGGGCGGTTGGGCGTGGCGATGCGGCTGAAGCGGCCGGTCTTGCGGTCGTACCCGCGCGATTCGCCGGTGACGAACCAGCTGATCAGCCCATAGCTGGCCAACACCTCGGCGTGCTGCGCGCCATCGTCGAGCAGGCCGCCGCTGAATTCGCTCTGCCACGACCACGGCCCGAGCACTTCGGCATATTCCAGCGACCATTTATCGAAATCGGTATCGCGCCCATCGGCAAAGCGCGCCAGGGTGATGCGGCTATTGTTGGCCAGATCGTTTTCCGGACGTGGGCGGATCAGCAGCGACGAAGCGCCACCACTGCCCGGATGCGAATAGCGCTCGTGCGCCAGCGAGATACCCAGGTGGCGCAGGCGTGCCTCGCCCATCTCCGGCGCGTAGGTCAGGCGCGTGCCGAGCGCACCGCCCTTGGTCGAAGAATTATCGATGCTTTCCAGGCTGTAGGCAGACGTGGACCAAGTCGCATCCGGGCGATTGGTCTGCCAGGAAATGGCCTTGCGGTAGATCGGTGCCAGCGTGGTCGAGGCATAGCCGCGTTCCAGGAACGGGCCGTAGTTGGAGCCGGTGCGATCGTCGAGCGAGAAGTACTGCTTGAACTGGCCGACGGTCAACGTACCGGCCGAAAACTTCTTGGCGATATAGACATCGCGCGCCAGGATGCCGCGGCTGCCTGCCTCGTATTGCAGGCCGGCGAAATCCGCCTCGGCCTTGTAATTGAACCCGTAGAACTTGCCGGACACATCCAGCCACACGCGGCGGAACTGGGTGTCGTTGTGCTCGCGTGCACCACGGTCGTCGTTGTCGAACACGGTGAAGTCCCAATGCACCCGTCCGCCCAGTTCGGCAGTGACCGGGCCGGCCTCGTCGGCTGCATGTGCCGCCGGTGCCAGGCAGATCGCCGCGCAGGCGCCCAAGGCACGCAAACGCAAAGTGTCGTTGCTCACAGACCCTCCCAGGTACATGTGTGAATCACGTTTGACGATGCACCGCACAACCGCCGCGGCGCGTTGGCAGCAGCCTAGTCCGGCGAAGCTGTCATGGACCTGTCAGTGCGAGGGAAGGGGGAATCGGGAATGGGGAATCGCAACAGCGAGATCGCGGCAGCGGGTGCCGAGGTGTAGAAGCTTTTGTTCTCTGGGCCTGTTACCTTCCGGCCGCGGCCCAGCGCCGTTGCGATTCCCCATTCCCTATTCACGATTCCCCACCCGATGCGCCTTCTGCTAGTCGAAGACAATGCCGACCTCGCCGATGCCATCGTGCGGCGCATGCGCCGTAGCGGGCATGCGGTGGATTGGCAGGCCGATGGGTTGGCGGCGGCGAGTGTGTTGCGGTATCAGAGCTTCGATCTGGTGGTGCTGGATATCGGTTTGCCCAAACTCGATGGACTGCGGGTGCTGGCCGGCATGCGCGAGCGGGGCGATGCCACGCCGGTGCTGATGCTGACCGCGCGCGATGGCATCGAAGACCGCGTGCAGGCGTTGGATGTCGGTGCGGACGATTACCTGGGCAAGCCGTTCGACTTCCGGGAGTTCGAAGCGCGTTGCCGCGTATTGCTGCGGCGTAATCGGGGCCAGGCCAGCGAGGTGGTGCAGATCGGTGGATTCGTCTTCGACAATGCCGCGCACACGCTGCTGCTGGATGGCGTGCCGATCGAGTTGCCCAATCGCGAATATCGCCTGTTCGAAATCCTGATCGGACGGCTCGGGCAGGTGGTTGGCAAGGACGAGATCGGCAACGGGTTGTTCGGCTTCGACGACGACGCCGGGCCCAACGCGATCGAGCTGTATGTCGGCCGGCTGCGGCGCAAACTGGCCGCCGCGCCGTTGCGTATCGTCACCGTGCGCGGTGCCGGTTACAAACTCGAAGAAGCCGACCCGCATGCGCCGATGGAGCCGGGCGTCGATGGCTGAGCCGCTGACGGTGGCACCGTCGATCCGGCGCACCTTGCTGCTGTATCTGGGCAGCCTGTCGCTGCTGGGTGCGGTGGTGCTGTTCTTTGCCGCACGCGATTACGGCCAGCGTGCGGCCAATCGGTCCTACGATCACCTGCTGGTGTCCTCGGCCCTGTCGATCATCGACAGCGTGGCGTTGGTCGGCGGCGACTGGCAGGTGGATCTGCCGTACGCCTCGCTGGATCTGCTCGGCATGGCGCCGGAGGACCGCGTGTTCTATCGCGTGTTCGATGCGCAGGGCCGCACCATCACTGGCGAAGACACGCTGCCGCTGCCGCCGCGTGCGCCGCGCGACGAGCGGCCGCTGTTGTTCGATGCGCAGTACAGCGGCGAGCCGGTGCGCTTTGCGGTGGTGATGCATCGGGTGGCGTCGGCGTCTGGGCAGGGCGAGGTGCGCGTGCAGGTGGGCCAGACCCGGCGCGCACGCGATGCGGTGGCGCGCGATGTGGTGCTCAACGCCTTGGTCGCGATCGGCGTGCTGTCGCTGCTGGCGCTGGGCCTGGTGTGGCTGGGCGTCTATCGCGCGTTGCGGCCGCTGCAGCGCATCGAGGGCGATCTGTCGCGGCGCGAGCCCTCCGACCTCAAGCCGCTGAACGTGCCGGCGCCGCAGGAAATGCAGTTGATGGTGACCGCGCTCAACCGGTTCATGGCGCGGCTTTCGTCCAGCAACGAAACCTTGCGCGCCTTCATGGCCGAGGCCGCGCACCAGATGCGCACGCCGCTGGCGGCCTTGCGCGCGCAGGCGCAGCTGGCGATGGACGACGACGACCCGCGCGAGATGCAACGCAGCCTGGTGGCGATCGAGCGCAACGCCAGCCACATGAGCCGGTTGCTCAATCAGTTGCTCAGCGATGCCAGCGTGATCCATCGTGCCAACCTGCAGCGCTTTGCCACCGTGGATCTGGCCGAGGTGTTGCATCAGGCCTTGCACGAAGCGCTGCCGCGCAGCCCAGGCGCACCGCGCGTGCAGCTGGCGATCGACCCGCAACCGGCGCTGCTGCGTGGCGATGCCTTGCTGCTACGCGAGGCGCTGAAAAACCTGATCGACAACGCATGCAAATACGGTGCCGGTGCCTCGCTGCAGGTGGCGCTCACCAGCGACGGCAACCATCACGTACTGACCATTGCCGATCATGGCCCCGGCATTCCGGCAGCCGAAGCCGAGCGTGTGTTCGAGCGTTTCGTACGTGGGGCGGATGCGCCGGTCGGCGGCGCCGGTCTGGGGTTGGCCATCGTCAAGCGCGTGGTGGAAGCGCATGGCGGGCGCATCGATCTGGCCAACCGCATCGGTGGCGGCTTGATCGCCTCGATGCATTTTCCGGGAGGAGGGGCGTGATGCGGCCGATGTGGATGCTGGTGTTGCTGCTGGTCCATGGCATCGCCTGCGCGGCGCCAGGCGATGTGCGTCGCTTTCCCGCACAGGGCCCGGTGCGTGTGCAGCTGCGCGTGCAGGGCTCCACCGACCTGGAAGTGTTCGGTGCAGTCATCCGGGACTACCAACGGTTGCATCCGGGCACCGAGGTGATCTACGAAGACGTGATCGCCTGGGACATCTATGACCGTTATCTGCACCCAGGCCATGGCGCACCTGCTGCAGACATGCTGATCAGCGCCAGCATGGATCTGCAGACCAAACTGGTGAACGACGGCCACGCGTTGACGCATCGCTCCGCACAGACCGAAGCCTTGCCGGCATGGGCGCAATGGCGCCATGAAGTGTTCGGCATCAGTTACGAGCCGGTGGCCATCGTCTACAACACGCGCAAGCTGGATGCCGCCCGCGTGCCGCGCACGCGCCGGCAATTGCTGGCGTTGTTGCGCATGCCCGATGCACCGCTGCGCGGCAAGGTCGGCACCTACGATGTCGAACGCAGCGGCGTGGGGTATCTGTTCGCTACCCAGGACGGCCAGGTGGGCAGTATCGCCGGTGCGCTGCTCGCTGCGCTGGGGGCCAACCGGGTGGTGTTGGAAGAGCGCACCGGCAGCTTGCTCGACCGCGTCAGCCGTGGCGAGCTGTTGCTGGCATACAACGTGCTTGGCTCCTACGCACAGGCCCGCATCGATGCGGGGGCGCCGCTGGGCATCGTGCAGCCGCAGGACTACACGCTGGTGGCGTTGCGCACGGCAGTGATCCCCAAGACGGCGCCGCATGCGCCGGAGGCGCGCCGGTTTCTCGACTATCTGCTCTCGCCGCGCGGTCAGCAGGTGCTGTCGCGCGAGGCGCGGCTGATGCCGATCCTGCCGGCCGCCGGCGGTCGCGGCGGTTCGGCGCAGCCACCATTCCGCCCGATCCCGCTCGGCCCCGGCCTGCTGGTATACCTGGACAAGCTCAAACGCCGCCAGTTTCTGGATGCCTGGCGGGCGAGCACGCAGCCGCCGCGCTAGAGCGTGTTATGCACGTTGAGATGAGATGCGTTGGCCGTCAGCGGTGCGGCGCGGGTGCTGCGTGGCGCCGGCGTGGCTGGCGCCAAGGCAAGCCGCGCGGCGCCCGCGCCGTGCCGCTGACGGCCAACCCTGCGGGAAGCGCCCTGTGGCGCGCCGAGACCGCGTTGCGCACCTTGCCCAGGCGGCCACAGCCTGGGCCGCAGCGCACGCCTTGTCTGGGCGCGCCACAGGACCCTTCGCACTCACCTCAAAGCACATGACACGCTCTAGGGCAAAGGCATCGGCGGCGGCCCTGTGCCAGACTTGGCGCATGGCCGATCTCACTATTCTCGTCGCCGACGACCACCCGCTGTTCCGCGCCGCCGTCATCCACGTGCTCCAGCAGACCCTGCCTCAGACCAACGTGGTGGAAGCCTCCAGCGCCGCCACCTTGAGCGCGATGCTGCGTTCGCACCCGCAGGCCGAGCTGGTGCTGCTGGATCTGGCCATGCCGGGTGCACGCGGTTTTTCGGCGCTGCTGCATGTGCGTGGCGAGCACCCGGACATCCCGGTGGTGGTGATCTCCTCCAATGATCATCCGCGGGTGATCCGGCGTGCGCAGCAGTTCGGCGCGGCCGGTTTCATTCCCAAATCCACTCCGGCCGAATCGATCGGCACCGCGGTGGCCAGCGTGCTCGAAGGCGCTACCTGGTTCCCGCCGATGACCGCCGAGCGTTCGGAGGCCGACGCGCAACTGGCCTCCAAACTCGCTCAGCTCACCCCGCAACAGTTCCGCGTGCTGCTGAGCCTGGCCGACGGCCTGCTCAACAAGCAGATCGCACACGAACTGGGCCTGGCCGAAAACACCGTCAAGGTGCACGTCACCGCGATCCTGAAAAAGCTCGACTGCTACAGCCGCACGCAAGCGGCTGTGCTGGTCAAGGCGCTGGAGCCGGAAGGCGAGGGCTGAGCCCGCGTGCGGCATGGGTTGCTGCGTATTGCGGTCTGCAGCACGCGCAACGCATCGCGGAGCCAGCCAGTGCGGCCGCGCGAGGCCCGGCGATCAAGCATGGCGAGCAGTCCTTTTTTCAGTCGCTCTAGGCTGGCGGCTGCCGATGGAACACCATGCCGCCATGATGCAGCTCATCGTCGTTGACGAAACGCCCATCGGCAGTGAAGCCGGTGTCGTCCCAGTAGTCGATGTGATTGCCGGTGATTTCGTAGCGGCCCTGGTAGGCGCTTTGGCGTGTGTCGCGAGCCTCGTCGTAGCGGCCGTTCGGCAGGAGTTGCTGCCGGATCCGTCCGTCGCCGGTGACCCACATGCCGAGATAGGGGTGTGCTTGCATCGGATGTCCTGGTTGTTGGGTCGCGGTAGCGGTGGGCGCGGTGGGCGGTTGCGCAGCTGCCGCGAACGGGCAGGCGAGCGCCGAGCCGGCGCCCAGCGCCACCGCGATGGCGGCCTTCATCGGTCTGTCGCTCATGGGCTGGCCCTGCGTTGCAGTTGGCGATGGCCGCGCTGCAGCACCGCGTCGTAGGCGGGCAGGTCGAGAAAGGCGTTGACCTCGACCGCCTTGCCATCGGCCATCCGCATGATCCATGCGTAGCGATTGCGATAGCTTCCGCCATCACGCAGCGTGGCCACGCCTTCCCACTGCACGATGACGTGCTCGCCATCGGCCCAGATGCGTTGCTGCACCGGCCGCAGCGGCGAGGCCAGACGCTCGCTCAGCGGGCGCACCGCGGCCTCGACCAATACCTCGCGACCACGCAAGGTGCCGGCGCTCGGGCCGGAGCCTTCGATGGTCCACACCACCTCGGGCGACAGCAGCGTCTCGAAGATGCCGCTACCCCCGTTTTGCCACTGCGCAAAGGCCGCTTCGACGATGCGCTTGTTGCAGGCGGGCACCGGTTGCTCTGCACAGGTGTCTGTGGATGCAGCGTCCTTGGATGTGGCGCCGGCGTTGCCTGCGAACGCTGCGGCGACGAGCAGCGCTGCCGCCGCGAGGGTGGAGGGTCGGGTCATGGCTGCTCCGTGGTGATCAGGTGCGCAGCTGCACGTGATGGCTGCCGTAGATCAACTGCTGCGCCATCGGCCTGCCGATGAAGCGTTCGGGGAAGATCGGCGGCACTGCGCTGACCGCGTCCAGGCGCGCGAGCTGCTCGTCGGCAAGCACGATCTCCAGTGCGCCGAAGTTGTCTTCGGCCTGCTGCAAGGTGCGTGCGCCCATCACCGGCGACACGACGGCCGGGTTGCGCAAGGTCCAGGCCAGCGCCACCTGCGAGCGCGATACGCCCAGTTCATCGGCGATCGCACCGACCACATCCGCAATCTCCAGCGAACGCGCAGTGAGATGCCCTGTCGAGGCGATCACCCCCTTACGGCTGCTCGAGACCTCTGCCGCATTGTCGTCGGTCAGATCGGCGCGGCTGTATTTGCCGGTGAGGATGCCACCGCCCAGCGGCGACCACGGCAACACGCCCAGGCCGAGTTCGCGCGCCATTGGCAGCAGCTCATGTTCGACGCTGCGTTCGACCAGGCTGTACTCGATCTGCAACGCCACCAACGGCGACCAGCCGCGCAGGTCGGCCAGGGTCTGCAGTTGCGCCACGCGCCAGGCCGGCGTATTGCAGATGCCCAGATAGAGCACCTTGCCCGATTGCACCAGATGCTCCAGCCCGCGCATCACTTCGTCCGGTGCGGTGGTGAAATCCCAGGCGTGCAGGTACAGCAGGTCGATCCGGTCGGTGGCAAGTTGGCGCAGGCTGGTTTCGACCGAGCGAATCAGGTTCAGGCGATGATTGCCGCCGGAATTGATGTTGTCCGCATCGCGTGCCATGGTGAATTTGGTGGCCAGCACGAAGCGTTCGCGTCGGTCCTTGATCAACTCGCCGAGGATGCGTTCGGAGCCGCCGTTGGTGTAGTTCACCGCGGTGTCGATGAAGTTGCCGCCGCGGTCGGCATAGGCGTCGAAGATGCGCTTGGCTTCGCCTGCATCTGCGCCCCAGCCCCAGGCTTCGCCGAAGGTCATGGTGCCCAGCGACAATGGCGAGACGCGCAGGCCGGAGCGGCCGAGCAGGCGGTAGTGGTCCAGTGAGCGTGGCTGATGCATGCGTGATGTCTCCCGGTAGTGGCCTGGTGCGTGTTGCCAGCCACTGTGCCGCGGCGCGGGGGGCGAGCGTGAGCCTGGTTATCCGGCATCCTTGCCTGATCGTCCGAATGGCCGATGCAGCGCCATCGCACAGGCAGTGTCTGGTGAGGCGTGGTGTGGCGTCGCGTCGCGTCGCGTCGAATTCGATGCAAGTGCTGGCTTTTGCCAATTCCAACGCAGGCAATGCATCCGAATGCAGCGACTTGTCGGCGTCAGACGCAGCACCGCAGGCAAGCGTCTATGCTATGGCGACCGCCATCGAACACTGAAGCTGCGGCACCGTGACCATCAAATTCGACCTCAACGATCTGCAGGCATTCCGTGCCGTCGCCGAGAACGGCAGCTTTCGCCGCGCTGCCGAACGCATCCGCATCACGCAGCCGGCGCTCAGCCGCAGGATCGACAAGCTCGAGTCGGCGTTGAACGTCAAGCTGTTCGAGCGCACCACGCGCAAGGTTGCGCTCACCACCGTCGGCCAGGCGTTCATGCCGCAGGTCGAGCGCATGCTCGACGATCTGGATATGGCGCTGATGAACATCGGCGATGCAGGGTCCAGCAGGATGGGCACGGTGACCGTGGCCTGCGTGCCGTCCGCGGCGTACTACTTCATGCCGCAGGCGATCCACGGGCTGCATCAGCTGTTTCCGAAGATCCGCATCCGGCTGTTCGACGGCAGCGCCAGTCATGTCAGTGCGGCAGTGGCCTCCGGCGAAGCGGATTTCGGGGTCAGCTTCAGCGGCAACCTGGCGCCGGAGGTGGAGTTCGAGCCGTTGTTGCAGGAGCGCTATGTGATTGCCTGCCGCCAGGACCATCCGCTGTCCGGGCGCGCACAGGTCAGCTGGCAGGAGGCCTACGGTTACGACTACATTACGTTGGACAAGACATCGGGCAACCGGCTGGTGCTGGATCGGGCGCTGGCTGCATTCACGCCGGACAAGCCCAGCATCTGCGAGACCCGCCATGTCACCACGTTGCTGGGGTTGGTGGAGGCCGGCGTCGGTATTGCCGCCGTGCCTTCCATTGCCATGCCCTCCGGCCCGCATCCGGTGCTGGCGGCGGTGCCGCTGGTCGAACCGGAGGTATCGCGTAACGTGGGACTTCTCAAACGTCGCGGACGCACGCTGACACCGACCGCGCTGGAGCTGGCGGAACTGGTGCGACGGATGCCCGCACGTTCAAGGTGACACCGGATCCAGGCCGGTCGCGCGCGCAACCGCCTGCGCCTCGCCCGACTGCAGGTACGTAAGCAGGCGCCTGGCCGCTTCGGGGTGCTGCGCGTTGACCGGAACACCGGCGGCGTAGCGCGTGATCGACTGCAACGGTTCGGGGATCTTGCCGACAAACGCCACGCCTGCCACCGGAAGCAGCTCGGCCACCTGCTGAAAGCCGAGCTGATAGCTGCCATCGGTCACCACCGTGCCCACCGGGAGACGCGGAATCTTCTTGCTCTTGGCCATCATCGGGCCCTGGATCTGCAACTGCTTGAACAGCGTGGTCTCGATATAGACGCCGCTGGCGCTGTCCGAATAGGCCACCGAATCGGCGTGCAGCAGCGTCTGTTTGAAGTGCTCGACGCTGTCGATCTTGGGTTTGGGTGCACCGCTGCGCACCACCATGCCGATCCTGGAATCGGCCAGCTCCACCCGCGATGCCGGGTCGACCACGCCGGCGTCGACCAGCTTCTGCAGCGCGCTACCGACCATGATCACCACATCGGCATGCTCGCCGCGTGCGAGCCGGTTGGGAATGGCTTGTGGCGTTTCGCCCATGGAAGGGCCAAGCAGGGTGGTGACCTTCACCCCGGTCTGCTTGGTGTATCGCGGGGCCAGGCGATCGAAGGCGGCCGTGAAACCGCCGGAGGTCATCACGGTCAATTCCTGCGCGCCTGCCGCTGTCGACAGCAGAGCCGTTGCAACGATCGCACCCAGCCACTTTTTCCACATGGTCCGCATCATTTCGTCGCTCCTGCCGCGGTATCCAGGCCGGTCGCCGTCGCGGGATTGCTCTGGCGGCGATACAGAAACAGCGTGGCCCCCAGCGCGCACACCGACGCGAAGACCAGCCAGTAGCCAGGCGCGGCCTTGTCGCCGGTGACATGGATCAGCCAGGTGGACATCACCGGCGTAAAGCCGCCAAACACCGCGGTCGCCAGGCTGTAGGCAAGCGAGAATCCGGCGACCCGCACATGCGCCGGCATGAGTTCGGTGAGCGCCGGAATCATGGCGCCGTTGTAGAGGCCGTAGATGAAGGACAGCCACAGCAGCGCCTGCAACATATGCGTAAAGCTCGGTGCGGCCGCGAGAAACGCAAGCACCGGATAGGCCGTTACCATGCATACCACCGCCATGCTCACCAGCAGCGGCTTGCGGCCGAAGCGGTCGCTGAGCGCGCCACCGATCGGCAGCCAGATGAAATTGGAGACGCCTACCAACAGCGTGACGATCAACGCATCGCCGGTGCTGAGTTTGAGTACGCTCTTGCCGAAGGTGGGGGCGTAGACGGTGATCAGATAGAACGCGGTCGTCGTCAGCGCGACCATCAAGCCGCCGGCGATCACGATGCCGGCATTGTTCGCCAGCCCGCGCATCACCTGCTTCATCGTGACCGGCTGCCGGCGCTGGGCAAATTCTGCGGTCTCTTCCAGGCTTCGCCGCAGCAAGAAGATGAAAGGAATGATGACGCAGCCGATGCCGAACGGAATTCGCCAGCCCCACTGCGCCAGGTCCTGTGGCGCCATCAGCTGGTTGAGCGCATACCCGATTGCGGCCGCAGCGACGATGGCAAGCTGCTGGCTGGCCGATTGCCAACTGGCGTAGAAGCCGCGCCGACCGGGTGTGGCCATCTCGGCCAGATACACCGACACGCCGCCCATTTCGGCGCCGGCCGAAAAGCCCTGCAGCAGGCGGCCAAGCAGCACCAGGGCCGGTGCCCACAAGCCGATGCTGGCGTAACCTGGCACCAGCACGATCAGCACCGTACCGCTGGCCATGATCGCCAAGGTGACGATCAAGCCCTTGCGGCGCCCGACATCGTCGATGTAGGCACCCAGGATCACCGCACCCAGCGGCCGCATCAGAAAGCCCGCGCCAAACACGGCGAAGGTCATCATCAGGGACGCGAATTCGTTGCTCGCAGGGAAGAAGGTCGCGGCGATCTGCGTTGCGTAAAAGCCGAACAGGAAGAAGTCGAACTGCTCGAGGAAGTTGCCCGAGGTCACCCTCAGCACCATCCCGAGTTTCGACTGGTGCGTTGCCTCACTGCTGGAACTCTGCATAAATCGCCCTCCACGATAGGTATGCATGGACGTATGACATCTGAGGCACTCGATTCTGGTCGAGATGGTCGACGTTGATAATTGCTGCTTTCTCATCGATTGATGCGCGTTGAACATCGGTCCGCGCGGCTGCAGTGCGCGACGCGCAGTGACCTCGCCACGACGCGCACGCCGCATTCGCCAACGGCGGCTGGCATGGCCGCCTGGCGTGAGGTCGATCCGTCTATGCCGTCGCCGCAGTGCTCTAGTGGCCTGCCGATGCGCCGATCGGATCGGTGCGTGCGCTGCCGGTGAGCACGCGAGAGGACGCTGGCAGCGCGCTACCCGCGCCGCATCAACATCTGCGTCACCAGCGCGCGCAGGGCAGGCGGGCGGACCGGCTTGGACAAAAATCCCCAGCCCAGATCCAGCGCATGCTCGCGCAGGACAGGGTCGGGTTCTGCGGTGACCAGGATCACCCGTGGCTCGCGTTGCCAACGTTCCACCAACTGCGACAGCAGCATGGGGCCATGGTACGCGCCCATGCGCACATCCAGCAGCAGCAATTCCGGCACCTCCTCGGCATTGGCAGCGCTCAATGCCTCATCCGGGCCGCCGGCGAAATCCACGCGGCATTCCCAGCGCTCCAGCAGCGTGCGGGTGGCCTCGCACACCAATGGCTCATCGTCCACGCACCACACCCGGCAGCCATGCAGGATGGGGTCGTTGCCGTGTTCGGCAGTGCTGGCCGGCGCTGGCGGTCGCCGCGCGATGGCGGTGCGATCGCCCAGCGGGACAGTCACCGAAAACACGCTGCCTGCGCCCAGGCTGGAACGCAGCCCGATGCGATGGCCGAGCAGACGGCCGATGCGCTCGACGATGGCCAGGCCCAGGCCTGCGCCGCGATCGTTGGCCACACCGTCGTCCAGGCGGCGGAATTCTTCGAAGATTTCGTGTTGCAGGGCTTCGGGAATGCCGGGGCCCTGGTCGTGCACTTCGATACGCAGCCAGCCGCCACGGCGACGGCAGCCGATCAGCACGCGTCCGCGCGGCGTGTAGCGGATGGCGTTGGAGAGAAAGTTCTGCAGGATGCGGCGCAGCAGGTTTTCATCGCTCAACACCACCGCCGAGGTCGGCACCGATTCCAGCACCAGCCCGCGGTCTTCGGCCAGGATGCCGAAGTCGCGCGCCAGGGTGTCCAGCAAGGGCGCAAGCGCAAAGTCGCGCACCTGGGTCTTCAGGCTGCCGGCTTCCAGGCGCGAGATGTCGAGCAGGCTGTTGAGGATGGCGTCCTGCGCAGCCAGCGCACCGTCGATGTTGTCGACCACGCGCGCGCTGCCAGCCTCGCGTACTTGCCCACGCAACACCGAGACGAACATGCGTGCGGCGTTGAGCGGCTGCAGCAAATCGTGCACCGCCGAGGCGACGAAGCGGGTCTTGTAGCGGTTGGCGCTTTCGGCTTCGCGCTTGGCCGCTGCCAGGTCGCGGGTGCGCTCGGCCACGCGGTGTTCCAGCGCGTCGGCCAGCGAGCGCAGTTCGCGTGCGGCGTTCTTGTAGCTGGTGATGTCGGCGTAACTGGTGACAAAGCCGCCATCGGGTAGCGGGTTGCCGCGGATTTCCAGCACGGTGCCGTCTTCTTTTTCGCTCTCGCGCATATGCGGCTTGCCGCTGCGCAAGTGGTTCAGGCGCCGCTCGATCGCCGCCTCGATCGGCCCTGGCCCCAGCAGGCCGCGGCGTGCATTGAACCGAAACAGGTCTTCGATCGGTCGGCCGATCTTGAGCAGTTCCGGCGGAAACCGGAACAGCTCCACATAGCGCGAATTCCACGCCACCAGATTGAGCGCCTCGTCGATCACCACCACGCCTTGCGGCAGATGTTCCAGGCTGCGGCTCAGGCCGGCATTGGCCTGCTGCGCGGCGGTGACCACGCCGTCCTGTGCGGTGCGCAGTTCTTCGGCGTGCTGCTGCAGCAAGGTTTCCAGTTCGTGCCGGCTGCGCTGGCGCAACGCCGACAGCCGCCGCCGTTGCTGCGCGAACAACCACAGCAGGGCCAAGGCCAGCCACGCGCCGGCGGCGGCAATCGCCGCGGCGCGGCCGGCAGCGGCACTGGCGCGGGTGTCGTGCAGCAGATGCAGGCGCCAGCCGCTTTCGGGCACTTCCAGGGTCTGCCACAGCACCTGCGGGCCGAGCGGCGGGTCGCGAACGTCGGCCAGCACACCGCCGTACCCGGTCTGCTCGATCAGCCGGCGCCGCAGCGGCAGCAATTCCTGGTCGGCGTACTGGCGGGTGCTCTGCAGTTCGCGGCGATCGCGGTCGCTGAGCGGGGCCAGCACGCGGTAGCGCCATTCCGGCTGGCTGGCAAGAAACACCACCTCGTGCGCGTCCGACGCCAGCACGATATCCGGGGTCTGCAGCCACTCACGCTCCAGTGCAGCCAGGGCGATCTTGATCACCACCACGCCCTGCACCTGGCCGGCGCCATCGACAATGGCCTGCGACAGGAAATAGCCCGGCTCGCTGGTGGTCATGCCGATGCCGTAGAAGCTGCCGCTGCCGGTGGCCAGCGCCTGCTGGTAATACGGACGGAAGGCGTAATCCACGCCCACGTTGCTACGTGGCGCCCGCCAGTTGCTGGCGGCCAGTGCCACGCCGTCGTGGCTGATCAACGTCAGCGTGGACGACTGGGTGACATTGTTGGCGCGTTCGAGCTTGCGGTTGAGCGCATCCACCTGGGCCGGCGACAGCGGGCCGGACACGGCCGCGCGCAGTTCCGGGTCCAGCGCCAGAATCTGCGGCAACGTGCGATAGCGGTCCACGCGCTGCTGCAGCGCCTGCGCGTAGAGCCGCAGCTGGCGGCGCACGGTGGCGCTTTCATCGTGCAGCGCGCTCTGTTCGACGAAGTGCCCGGCCGCGACCATGGCCACCACCATCCCGCCCAGCACGATGAACAAGGTGAGCAGCAGGCGGCGGCGTTGCGATGCATACATGGCCGCAAGTATGGCGGTCTGTCGCCGGATCGCGCAGCCATCAGCCTGCAATGGCTGACAAAAACGGTTGCGCTCATCGCCAGATGGGCGCGGCCGGCAGACGCTGCCATCGCGTGTGCCACGCGTGACGACGGGTTCCGGGCGCTCCGCCCGCATTTGCCCGGCGACCGCTCGCGGCATGTGTCGGCCGCTCTCATCGCACGCGGGGCAAGCGCCGAATACGACAACGGCCGCACCCGTGATGGATGCGGCCGTGTCGAATGCCTGTTGCGATGCGATGCGATGCCGACGGCGCGTCGGCGAACCGGCGCGTGGCCATGACGCGCGGCAGCGCGCCGGAGCGAATCGCCGGCGCGCTGCCCTTGCTCAGCGCGGCTTAGAACTGCACCTGCGCACGCAGTTCCATCACGTGCGGGGTTTCATGCACGCCATTGCGCGAGGAATCCACCCAGCTGTAGTTGGCCTGGAACTTGAAGTGGCTGGTGAGGTACCAGTTGGCGCCGATGGTGGTGTCGTGCTGGCGGCCGCCATGCACATTGTTGTCTTCCAGGTTGAGGCGGCTGTAGCGGGCGGTCAGCTCGACCGCGCCGTAGTCGTGCGACGGCTTGATATTGCCCGGCACGCCGCCGGCATAGCTGCGCGATTCGCCTGTCAGCGTCCAGGTGCCGTAGACGTACTGGCCCTGGGCGATGAAGTGCGGCTGGTTCGCGTTGCGTGCCACTTCGGCGCGCAGGGCTTCGCTCTGCAGCGAGAACGGGCCATGGATCCAGACCGCTTCCAGGCCGGTGCGGATCACATGGTCCACATCGAGGATGGTGCCGGTGTCGATCAGGCGCACATCGGTCAGGCCGGCTTCCGGGCGCGCACGCAGGCGCACACGCGGGCTGAACGACACGCCGCGGCCGTCGCTGTAACCGCGCGGGTTTTCGATCGAGCCGGCGATGCCCAGGTGCAGCACGTCGCCTTCGGCCTTCAACGGGGTCCATGCCGCGTGCACGGCCTGGGTTGTGCCCGGGTTGTCACCCTGCAGATCCTTGCCGCCGTAAGCGCCGGCCTGCAGCAGGTACTGCTGACGTTCCAGCGTCCATTCCGCGCCGGTACGGCGCCCCTGGAACACCGCCTGGATCGGCAGGCCCAGTTCCATGAAGCTGCCCGCACGCGAGCTCTGCACCGCTTCCAGGCCCACCGGCACCTTCATGTAGCCCAGGCGCACGCGGCCGTAATCCTGGCCGAACAGGGCCTTGGTCTCGAACCGGTAGAACACGTCCAGCCACAGCTTGGACTCGAAGTCGTAGTACACCATGGCGTCGTAGACGCCCTTCTTCTTGATGGTGGCGCCGAATTCCTTGCGGCGGAAATCGTTGCGGTCTTCCAGGCGGTCGTCGCCGGAGAAGTTGTTGTCGTCGTAGGCGTAGTTGCCGGTCAGGCCCAGCTCGGTGCCGTCACCGAAGGTGTACTTGGTCGGCCAGTTTTCGATCGAGGTGGCTGCATTGGCAGCGGCGGGGACGATGGCAGCAGCCAACGCCAGGACAAGCAGATTGAGGCGCATAGGTATGGTCTTCGGCAATGAGAAGGGGCCGGGCGTCCTGCCATGGCGGTCGCAATGAATGTCTTCAGCAAGCGCGCAGGATCCGGACGACGGCAGCACAGAAACCGTGTCTGCGTTAAACGGAATTAACGGCCGGCGGCGGCGCGGCTGAAGTGTAAGCCCACGTTCAGCCGCTGGACATGGGGTAGTACCAATGGGCTATCGGCCGGGGCTGTGACGTGCGGCCAGAATGCGTGCAACGGGTGCCTGCTCGGCACCCTCTCTCGTCTCTCGGAGTGGTGTCATGCACATCAGCAAGCCTGCCGGCCCCCTGCCGGCGTCCGTCCCCTTCTATCGCCAACTGTATTTTCAGGTGGTGGTAGCGATCGTCCTCGGTGCCCTGCTGGGCCATTTCGAGCCCGCCTTCGCCGAAAGCCTCAAGCCGCTGGGCGACGCCTTCATCAAGCTGGTGAAGATGATCATCGCCCCGGTGATCTTCCTGACCATCGTCACCGGCATCGCCGGCATGACCCATCTCAAGACGGTGGGCCGGGTGTTCGGCAAGGCGATGGCCTACTTCCTGTTCTTTTCCACGTTGGCCCTGGTGGTCGGTCTGGTCGTTGCCCACGTGGTGCAGCCCGGCGCCGGCATGAACATCAATCCGGCCGATCTGGACCAGAGTGCGGTCAAGAGCTATGTCGAGAAGTCGCATGACCTGACCCTGGTCGGCTTCCTGATGGACATCATCCCCAACTCGCTGATCGGCGCATTCACCGGCGATCAGGTCGTCAACGGCAAGCTGACCGGGCCGAACATCCTGCAGGTGCTGTTCGTGGCGGTGCTGTTCGGGGTGTCGCTGGCGTTGGTGGGAGAGCGCGGCAAGCCGGTGCTGAACCTGCTGGAAGCGCTGATCGCGCCGGTGTTCAAGCTGGTGCACATCCTGATGCGTGCCGCCCCGATCGGTGCCTTCGGCGCCATCGCCTTCACCATCGGCAAGTACGGCGTGGAGTCGCTGGTCAACCTGGCCTGGCTGGTGGGCTCGTTTTATCTGACATCCCTGTTGTTCGTGCTGGTGATTCTGGGGCTGGTGAGCCGGCTATGCGGGTTTTCGGTACTCAAGCTGATCCGCTACCTGAAGGCCGAGCTGCTGCTGGTGCTGGGCACGTCCTCGTCGGAGTCGGCGTTGCCGTCGCTGATGGAGAAGATGGAAAAGGCCGGTTGCGAGAAGTCGGTGGTGGGCCTGGTGGTGCCGACCGGGTATTCGTTCAATCTGGACGGCACCAACATCTACATGACCCTGGCGGCGCTGTTCATCGCCCAGGCCACCAATACCGAACTGACCCTGGGCCACCAGATCGCACTGCTGGCCGTGGCGATGCTCAGCTCCAAGGGCGCGGCCGGCGTCACCGGTGCCGGCTTCATCACCCTGGCCGCCACGCTGGCGGTGGTGCCCGAAGTGCCGGTGGCCGGCATGGCGCTGATTCTGGGCGTGGACCGTTTCATGAGCGAATGCCGCTCGCTGACCAACTTCATCGGCAACGCGGTGGCCACCGTGGTGGTCTCGCGCTGGGAAAACGCCCTGGACCGCGACCGGCTCAAGCTGGTGCTGGACGGCGGCGAACCACCGCTGCTGGCCCCGGTCGGCCAACCCGGCGTGGCACCTGCCAGCCTGCGTTGATGCTTCCTACGGCCCTGTCTTCCGTCGGTGTTAACGACGGGATGCAGGGCCGTTCTTGTTTGGCCGCCACGCCGGCTGCGCCGCCCGCCACGCCGCATCCGTGATTTCCCTGCCGCGCTGACAGCTGCGCGACAGGCCCTTGTTCAGGCAGGAGGGTAGAATTCAGCCTCCTGCGCCTTCGAGAACCACACCACCGATGTCCACCGACGACTTCAAACAGGCCGCCCTCGACTACCACCGCCAGCAGCCGGCCGGCAAGATCAAGGTCACCGCGACCAAGCCGATGCTGACCCAGCGCGATCTGTCGCTGGCGTATTCGCCGGGCGTGGCGTTCGCCTGCGAGGCCATCGTCGAAGATGCCACCCAGGCCAGCGAGCTCACCGCGCGCGGCAATCTGGTGGCGGTCATCACCAATGGCACGGCGGTGCTGGGCCTGGGCAACATCGGCCCGCTGGCCTCCAAACCGGTGATGGAAGGCAAGGGCGTGCTGTTCCAGAAGTTCGCCGGCATCGACGTGTTCGATATCGAAATCAACGAGAACGACCCGGACAAGCTGGTGGACATCATCGCCAGCCTGGAGCCCACCTTCGGCGGCATCAACCTGGAAGACATCAAGGCGCCGGAATGCTTCATCGTCGAGCGCAAGCTGCGCGAGCGCATGAACATCCCGGTGTTCCATGACGACCAGCACGGCACCGCGATCATCGTCGGCGCCGCCGTGCTCAACGCGCTGGTGGTGACCGGCAAGAAGATCGAAGAGGTCAAGCTGGCCACCACCGGCATGGGCGCGGCCGGTATTTCCTGCGTCAACATGCTGGTGTCGCTGGGCCTGAAGCCGGAGAACATCCTGGCGCTGGACCGCGATGGCGTGATCCACACCGGCCGCACCGATCTGGATCCGGACAAGCAGCGCTACGCCCGCGATACCGACAAGCGCACCCTGGCCGAAATCGTCGAAGGCGCGGATATTTTCCTCGGCCTGTCGGCCGCCGGCATCCTCAAGCCGGAGATGGTCGCCAGCATGGCGCGCCAGCCGGTGATCTTCGCGCTGGCCAACCCCAATCCGGAAATCACCCCGGAAGCGGCCAAGGCCGTGCGCCCGGATTGCATCATCGGCACCGGTCGGTCGGACTATCCGAACCAGATCAACAACGTGCTGTGCTTTCCTTACCTGTTCCGCGGCGCGTTGGACGTGGGCGCCACTGGCATCAACGAAGAAATGAAGATCGCCTGCGTCAAGGCGATCGCGGCAATGGCGCGGCGCGAGGCCTCCGACCTGGGCGCGGCCTATGGCGGCGAGACCCCGAGCTTCGGCCCCGAATATCTGATTCCGCGGCCGCTGGACCCGCGCCTGCTGGTGGAGCTGTCGTCTGCGGTTGCGCAGGCGGCCATGGATTCGGGCGTGGCCACGCGCCCGATCACCGACATGGAGGCCTACCGCGACAAGCTCGGCCAGTTCGTCTACCGCACCAGCCTGATGATGAAGCCGGTCTACGACCGCGCGCGTGCCGACAAGCAGCGCGTGGTGTATGCCGAGGGCGAAGAAGAAGTGGTGCTACGCGCGGTGCAGAACGTGGTCGACGAAGGCCTGGCCTTCCCGATCCTGATCGGCCGCCCGGACGTGATCGAAGCGCGTATCGAACGCATGGGCCTGCGCCTGACCGCCGGCGTGGATTTCGAAATCACCAACATCCTCGACGACCCTCGCTTCAACGATTACTGGCAGTACTACCACGCACTCACCGAGCGTCGTGGCGTGACCGTCACCGCGGCCAAGGAGCTGATGCGCTCGCGCCCGACCTTGATCGCGGCGGTGATGGTGGCGCGCGGCGAAGCCGACGCGATGCTGTCCGGCGTGGTCGGCCGCTTCCACAAGAAGCTCGGTTATGCGCGCAGCGTGATCCCGCTGGAACCGCGCGTGAGCTCCACTTCGGCGATGACCGGTGTGATCAACCAGCTTGGCGTGTTCTTCTTCCTGGATACCCATGTGCAGGAAGACCCCACCGTCGAGCAGGTGGTGGAAGCGACGTTGCAGGCGGCGTATCGCCTCAAGCTGTTCGGCATCGAGCCGAACATCGCCTTGTTGTCGCATTCCAACTTCGGCAGCCACGACTCGCGTGACGCGCTGAAGATGCGCCAGGTGCGCGAAGCGCTGCTCAAGCGCAAGCCCGAGCTCAACATCGACGGCGAAATGCAGGGCGACACCGCCTGGGACGAAGCGCTACGCAAGCAGATCATGCCCAACAGCACCTTGAAGGGCCGTGCCAACCTGTTCGTGTTGCCGAACCTGGAAGCGGCCAACATCGCCTATAACCTGGTGCGCGTGTTCACCGACGGCGTGGCGATCGGCCCGATCCTGATGGGTATCTCCAAGCCGGTGCATATCCTCACCACCAGCGCCACCTCGCGCCGGGTGATGAACATGACCGCCATCGCAGCGGTGGACGCACAGATCCGCAGACAGCGCGATGCGGAAAAAGCGGCCGCCGACAAGGGCAACGACTGAGGTCGCTGGTTGCCGGAAGCAGCCGATGACGGACGCGCCTCCAAGCCGTTAGTCGCGATCGCAGCACTGAGCGCCGTACGACGGCGCTTGAAGGCCCCTCTCCCCTGGGGCAAGAAGGTACGGCTTGCGCGCCAATGGCGCGCGTGCATTGGGGCGCCCGCGCCTAGCGCGGGCCGGGGCGTGGAGCGGGAGTTGGGGTGAGGGTAAGGCCTGCCCTCGGCACCGAATCGACCTCGAACGCCGAAACCCCAATCCAGGCGCGAGTAAAAAACGCGTGCCGCTTCTAATTTCACCAACACCACTCGCGCCGACGACGTCCAACTTCATTGCGTCTGCGCTCAATCCCCCAGCAACTCGATTTCCGCCAGTTCGGCGCGGGCAGGCATCTTCAGCCGCAGCCGATATTCCGCATATGCACCGGGCGTCGTCATCCGAAACGGACGTGTCTGCAGCGGCCAGGCAAACCGCTCGTCGCTGCGTTGATCGACGATCGTCCATCCACCGCCTGTCTTGCGCCCTTCCAGCGTCCACGCACTGGCGCCGATTGCCGCATTGCCGCTGGTCAAGGTGTACAGCATCGGCGTGCCGCGCTGCAGTCCACTCAAAGTGATGGTGGGCGCACGCGACACCGCTACCACCGTGCCCGCATCGTCGTCGTGCAATGCGGTCGCCTCGCCACCGTCGGCCAACGCAACGTGCGCATCGGTGCCCAGCAGATCGACCAACGGGGCAGGGCGCTTGCCTGGTGCGGTCAACGACGGCGGCGCATCGTCCGGTGCGCTCCCCCAGCGCGAGGGCGTGGGCCCCATCTCGAAGTCCAGCGTCGCACCCTTGGCGATCGCCGCATGCGGCAACCACGTCTTGCGCCACGGCTTGCCGTTGAGCCTGAGCGATTGCACATACACATTTTCCGGCGAATTCTGCGGCGCATTGACCGTCAGCGTCCCGCCGCCCGGCAAGCGCACGCGCGCCTGCTTGAACAGCGGCGAGCCGATCACATACTCCGGCGCTCCCATCCGCAACGGATACAACCCCAGCGCGGCGAACAGATACCACGCCGACATCTCGCCATTGTCTTCGTCGCCGGCGTAACCCTGGCCGATCTCGCTACCCAGGTACAGGCGCGCTAGGATCTCGCGGGTAATGCGCTGTGTTTTCCACTGCTGCCCGGCATACAGATACATCCATGGAATGTGGTGCGCGGTCTGGTTGCTGTGCGCGTACATGCCCATGCGCACATCGCGCGCTTCGGTCATCTCGTGAATGGTGTTGCCATACGAGCCTGCAAACTGCGTTTGGGCAGTCTCGGGCGTGGAAAAAAACATGTCCAGCTTGGCGGCCAATGCCGCGCGGCCACCGTAGAGCGCAGCCAGGCCTTCGCCATCGTGCGGCGCGGTGAATGCAAACGTCCAGCCGCTGGATTCGGTGTAATCGTTGCCCCACACGCGTGGATCGTAGTGCGCCGCATCCACGCGCCACGTGCCGTCGGGTTTGCGCCCCTGGAAGAAGCCGACCGCCGGATCGAACAATGCCGCATACCCGGCTGCGCGGCGACGAAAATACAGCGCCTCGGTCGCATAGCGCTCACGCGCTTGCGCGGTGCTGGCCTGGCGGGACAATGCATCGGCCATGTTGGCGATGCCGAAGTCGTTGAGGGCGCCCTCCATCGACCACGACATGCCTTCGTGCGTGTCGGTATCGGTATAGCCGCGGAAGGTCGAACGCGCCATGCCCTTGCGACCGACATGCCGGTCCGGCGCAACGACCGTGGCGTTTTTCAGTGCAGCGGCGTAGGCCTCGGCCGGGTCGAAGCCTTGCACGCCTTTTCGCCATGCATCAGCAAACGCCACATCCGAACTGGTGCCCACCATCAGGTCTGCATAACCGGGCGACGACCAGCGCGCGATCCAGCCGCCGGCCCGCGATTGCTCGACGAACCCCTGCACCAGGGCGCCGGCATCATCGGGCGCAAACAGCGCATACGCAGGCCACGCCGTGCGAAACGTATCCCATAGCCCGTTGTTGACGTACACCCGGCCGTCGCGGATCGGTGCGAAGCTGCGCACCGCGCTGCCGTCGATATTGTCGTCCGACCAGCTGTTCTGGCTGGCGTAGCGCCAATCAGGCGCAGTCGCAGTGCCCACGTTTTCATGCGCCGAGTTCGGATACAGGTACAACCGGTACAGGCTGGAATACAGCGTGGTTGCCTGGTCGGCAGTGGCATCGGGCACGTCGAAGCGCCCCAGCAATGCATCCCAGGCATCCTGCGCGCGCGCGGCGACCTGCTCGAAGCTTGCGTCTGCGGCAATCTCCAGTTCCGCATTGTGCTTGGCCTGCTCCACCGAAATCAGCGAAGTGGCAATGCGCATCTGCACCTGTCGCGCGCTGCCGGCATCGAACTTGATCCAGCCGGTCGGGCGGCCAGTGTCGAGCAGGCCGCTGCTGTGCCAGGGCCTATCGAAGCTGGCATAGACGTACATGCGGGTTGCGCCCGTCGACAGACCGCTGCGCACATCGGTGTAACCGGAGAGTGTCTGGGTCGCCGCATCCAGCTTCAGCCCGCCGCGCGCATCCACGTTGTCGAACAGCAGATTGGCATCGCCCCGCGCCGGGAAGCGAAAACGAAACAGCGCCGCGTGGTCGGTCGGCGCGATCTCGGCATGGATGCCGTTGTCCAGTTGCACGGCGTAGCGATAGGGGCGGGCCTGTTCGTCGTCATGCGAAAACCCCAGTGCACGCTTGCTGCGATCGGCGTCCGGCACGCCGGCAGTGAGCGAGGGCATCACCTGAAACGTCTGCCGGTCGCCCATCCACGGGCTCGGTTGATGGCTGAGCGACAGCGCCTGCAGACGCGGACGATTGTCTGCACCGTTGTGTTCGTTCCAGCGATATAGCCAGGTCAGCGTTCCCGCATCGGTGACCGGCGTCCAGAAGTTGAAACCGTGCGGCACGGCCGTCGCAGGAAAATTATTGCCGCGCGAAAACGTGCCATTGGATTGCGTGCCGCGCGTGGTCAGCACCCTATCCGAGGGCCGCCCTGGCGTTGCCAGCGGCACCTCGGCAATGGCGATATCGTCGATCCACCCGGCAGCGCGCGCGCCCGCGGGCGGCGCCAGGTCCAGCTCGATCCCACGCACCCGCCGCCCACGCAGCCCGGGCACATCTCCCAACCGCGCCTGCTTGCGCGCCCACTGCTGCGGGTACAGCGTCTTCGACTCGCCTTGCGCCTGCGCACCCAATGCCACGCCGTGTTGATCGCGCGCTGCGCTGGCAGAAACGCGTGTGCCGTCGTCCAGCACCAGGTCCAACGAGACATACGTGGATGCCACATGGTCGTTGCCGACACTTTCCGGCAAGACCATCCATGACAACGTGGTTTGCGTCTGGATCAGCAGATCGGTGGTAAACAACGCACGCCGCCCACCTGCGCCGTTGCTCGCGTAATGCAACGCATGCGCTCCGCTGTAGCCGGCGTCTGGCTTGGCGGCGTACGGCGCTGCCGGGCCGGCGCCGATGGCAACCTGCACGGGAGTGTCGGTCGCCGGCATCGCTAAGGGCGCGCCGTCCTCGAACGCGCTTGCGAAGTGCGTGGCGCCCATCGCCGGCAGCGCGGCGAGACAGAGCAGGGCAATGGCGATGGCGCGCGGCAGACCACGCGGATGCAGCAGGACAACAGGCAAGGTCACGGGGCAGTGTCTCCTTGGGGCATGTGGCGGCACGTACGTTGGGCCGATGTTGCGCCCGTTACGGTTCACGTCGCCGGTTGGCTAAACGCTGACTCCCGATGATAGGCGGCATGCGCGGTGCGGTGTCGTTGCGCCGCAGCGCTGCCCATTGGCATGCGCTGCATATCGCGGCGTCCGCAGCGGCCTCGGCGATTGCATTGGCAACTCCTGCAATTGACTCCGCGCGGACCTGCACCGCCCGGTCGATGGGCCGATCACCACGCAGGCTGCTAGAATCCGCGCTCTGCCTTTGCCTTCCGATCGCACCGCCATGAGCCAGACCGCCACCGCGCCCGCCAATGCCGAAAAGCGTTACACCGTGCACCGCGGCGACCTGCCGCTGAGCTGCCCGACCCCTGCGATGGCGCTGTGGAACTCGCATCCGCGCGTGTACCTGCCGATCGAAGACGAGCCCAACGGCGAAGCCAAGTGCCCGTATTGCGGCGCGCTGTTCGTTCTCGCCGACTGATACTGGCCGGATGCACCGCCTGACCGTGGTGCAACTGCTGCCGGCACTGCAGTCCGGCGGCGTCGAGCGCTCCACCCTGGAAATCGCTGCCGCGCTGGTGCGCGCCGGTCATCGCGCCGTCGTCGTGTCGGCGGGCGGTCGCCTGGTCCAGCCGTTGCTGGACGCTGGCGGCGAGCATCTCACGCTGGAGATCGGGCGCAAATCGCTGCTGACGCTGCGGCATGTGGCCGGCCTGCGTCGCCTGTTCGCCGAACTCGGGGCCGACATCGTCCACGCGCGTTCGCGGCTGCCGGCCTGGCTGGGCTGGTACGCGCTGCGTGGGATGCCCGAGGCGGCGCGGCCGCGCCTGGTGACCACCGTGCACGGGCTTAATTCGCCCAGCCGCTACAGCGCGGTGATGACCTACGGCGAGCGCGTGATCTGCGTGTCCAAGACGGTGCGCGAGTACGTGTGCACGCACTACCCACAGACCGATCCGGCGCGCCTGCGCACCATTCCGCGCGGGGTGGATATCGCACAGTTCCCGCGCCGGCTGCAGCCGGACCGCCGCGCACGTGTATGGGCACAGACGCTGCTGCCCGGTCTGCCGGCCGATGCGCCGCTGCTATTGCTGCCGGGCCGCGGCACGCGCCTGAAGGGGCATGCCGACGGTCTGCAGCTGCTCGCCGACATCCGTGCAGCCGGCGTGCCGGCCTTCCTGTGGTTGCCAGGCGCACGCGAGCCCGGGCGCGAGGCGTATGTGCGGGAGCTGGAGACAGAAGCCGCCAGGCTGGGCCTTGCCGAGGCCGTCGCCCTGACCGAGCCCACCGCCCGCATCGCCGAGGCCTATGCGGCCAGCGATCTGGTGCTGCAGCTTTCGCGCAAGCCGGAAGCCTTCGGCCGCACCGTGGTGGAGGCGCTGTCGGTCGGCCGTCCGGTACTGGGCTGGGCGCATGGCGGCGTGGGCGAACTGCTGGCCGAGTTGCAACCCGGGGGGGCGGTTGCCGCCTTCGATGCCCAGGCCTTATGCACGCAGGCGCTGCAGTTGCTGCAGCGCGCCCCGGCAGCGCCGGCCGTGATCCCCTACACATTGCAGGCCATGCAAACGGCCACTCTGAAGGTCTATGACGAACTCCGCCGCTGAGGCCCTCCCGCGGGCGCCCGTGTTGACGCCCGATGCCGGCCGCTGGGCGCCGCTGTGGGTGATCGTGTTCGTGGCGCTGTGGCCTACGCCCGGCCTGGCCGAAACGGTGTTGTCGCTGGGTGCGTTGTTCGCGGCATACCGCCTGTTGCACGCGCGTTTTCGCGGCGGCACGCGCCTGCTCAGCGGCGCGGCCTGGGCGCTGACCAGCGTGTTGTTCCTGGCGTACTGGTTGCCGCAGATGCTGTCGGCGTTCGACGCGGTGGATGCCGGCCGCGCGCTGCGCAAGTCGGCCACCGATCTGCGCTACCTGCCGTTCATGTGGTTATGCGCCATCGCCGCGGCCAATGCGCAGCGTCGGCGTCGCACCTTTACCGGGCTGGCGGTCATCGGTGGAGTGTGGACGCTGGACGCGCTGCTGCAGGCCGCCTTCGGCACCAGCCCGTTGTTCTTTGGCATCGATCAGATCAAGCAGCTGATCAGCGGCCATGGCCTGTGCACGGCCCAGGAGCTGGCGTTGGTGGACCGGTTGAGCGGCGTGTTGGGCCCCTGCAATCTGAAGTTCGGGCAGACCCTGGCCAGCCTGTCGCCGTTCCTGTTGCTGGCGTTGGGGCGGCGTCATGTCTTGGCCTGGCTTGTCGGTGCGGCGGCGGTTGGCATCGTGTTGGTGTTGGCTGGTTCGCGCGCGTCGTGGATCACCTATGGCGTGATCATGCTGCTGTCGGGTTGGCAGCTGCTGGGCGGGCGTCGTTTGCTGGCTGTGGCGGTGGCCGGCGCACTGTTGGCCGTGGCGGTGGTGGCGGTGGCGCCACAAGCGCGCGAGCGCATCCAGCGCACCACGCTGGCGTTCGGCAATGGCGAACAGGGCGTGGACCAGGCCTTGTCCGGGCGCGCCCAGATCTGGGGCGCGGCGCTGTGCATGATCCGCAAGCATCCGCTCGACGGCGTGGGTGCGCGCGGGTTCCGGCAGGCCTATCCGGCCTGCAATCCGGCACCTGGCCAAGCGCCGGCATGGGGCGACGGGCCGGCCTTTCATGCGCATCAGATCGTGCTCGAAATCCTGGCCGAAACCGGCGTGATCGGCTTGCTGCTGTGGCTGGCCGGAGCGGCGCAGGCGTGGCGCGCGTGGCGCTACTCAAGCGTGGTGGCGCGCGAGCAGGCGCGGCCGGCAATGATCGCGCTGGTGGCCACGGTCTTTCCGTTCAACACCCATCTGGCGTTCTATTCCAGCTTCTGGGGCGGGCTGAGCCTGATGCTGGCCGGGCTGTATGCCGGCGCCTTGCTCAACGACGATGCGGACCGCGCGCCGCAGTAACGCGGTGCGTACGGGTGATCGGCACCGCGTCGATGTGCGAGCGTGCAGCGGCAACGCCACACCTGCTTTGCAGGCGTTCGCCGGGCCGGCGTCAGCGATAGAACGCGCTACGTCCACCCGGCTGGCGCTTGAAGCGCCGATGGATCCACAGGTACTGGTCCGGCGCTTCGCGCACCATGTCTTCGATCGCGGCATTGACCTGCGTGGTATCGGCGATGACGTCATCGGACGGAATGTCGGCCAACGGTGGTGCGATCTTGAGGATGTAACGGCCACCTTCGCGACGATGGAAGTAGGGCACTACCGCGCAGCCGGTCAACCGCGCCAGCTGATGGGTGGCGGTGATGGTGGAGGCCGGATGTCCGAAGAACGGCACGAACACGGTGTCCTTGCCGCGCATGTCCTGGTCGGGCGCATACCACAGAAAACCGCCGCGCTTGAGATGCTTGATGGTGGCGCGCAGGTCTTCGTTGGCGAACATGTGCGTGGCATAGCGCAAGCGCCCACGCTTGACCGCCCACTCGAACACCGGGTTGCGATGCCGGCGGTACATGCCGGCCAGCGGCACGTGGTCGCAAAGCAGGCGCCCGCACATCTCCAGCGTCATGAAGTGGCCGGACACCAGCAACACGCCGCGCTTTTGCTGTTGCAGTTGCCGCAGATGCTCCAGGCCCTCGATCTGCACGCCAGGTCGAATGGCATCGATGCTGCCCCACCAGGCGCGCGCGAACTCGAACAGGCCCACGCCGAGCGCGTCGAAACTGTCGCGCAACAGCCGCGCTCGCCAGGCATCGTCCTGCTCGGGGAAACACAGTTTGAGGTTGACCTCGGCCGCGCGCCGACGTGTGCCCGCCAGGCGCATCGCAATCCAGCCCACGCCGCGGCCTACTGCACGTTGCAGCGTCCAGGGCAGGCGCCCCGCCACCACCATCACCGCCAGGCCCAGATACATCGGCCAATGCTTGGGGTTGCGCAGGGAAGGGCGGACGGCGACGTTGGCGGACTCGGACATGCGCCAATTCTAGAGCGTGTTATGCACTTTGAGATGAGATGCGTTGGCCGCCAGCGGCGCGGCGCCCGCTCCGCTGGCGGCCAACCCTCCGGAAGCGCCCTTTGGCGCACCGATACTGCGTTGCGCGCCTTGCCCAGGCGGCCAGCCTGGGCCGCAGCGCACGCCTTGTCTCGACGCGCCACAGGGCGCTTCGTACTCACCTCAACGTACATAACACGCTCTAAGTGATTGCAGCCAGCGGGCAGCGTGCACATGCGCACGCACGGACGCTCCCGTATCCTGCACCGATGCGGAAAGATCCGATCGAATGGCTGTTGCGCGGGCTGTACTCGGCGCTGCTCTACTTGTTGTTGCCGGTCACGGTGTACCACCTGGTATGGCGTGGCTTTCGCGTGCGCGAATACTTCAATCGCTGGAACGAGCGCTATGCGTCCTACACGCATGCCTGCGGGCGGCCACGGGTATGGGTGCACGCGGTGTCGGTGGGCGAGGTCAACGCGGCCGCGCCGCTGGTCAACGCGCTACGTGCGCAGCGCCCGGATATCCGTTGGGTCATCACCACCATCACCCCTACCGGCTCCGAGCGCGTGCGCGCGCTGTGGGGCGATGCGGTGGACCATGTGTACCTGCCCTACGACGTACCCGGCAGCGTGGGGCGGTTTCTCGAACACTTCCGCCCGCGCCTTGCGTTGATCCTGGAAACCGAGCTGTGGCCGAACATGTTGTTCGGCTGCCGCGATCGCCAGATTCCGGTGTACATCCTCAATGCGCGGTTGTCGGCGCGTTCGTTGCGCGGCTATCGGTTGCTGGCACCGTTGATCAGTCGTGCGCTGCGCACCGTCACCTGCGTGGCGGCGCAGTCGCAGGACGATGCCGAGCGGTTCGTCACCCTGGGCGCGCGCCCGGATCAGGTGATCGCGTTGGGCAATCTCAAGTTCGATATCGCCGCGCCGGCGCAATTGCAGGCGTTGGTCGCGCAGTTCCGCATGCACGTGCCGGCCACGCGCCCGGTGTGGATCGCCGCCAGCACGCACGAAGGCGAAGAGGCGGCCGTCGCCGATATCCACGCACGTGTGCTGCTGCAATTTCCGGACTTGCTGCTGTTGTGGGCGCCGCGCCATCCCGAGCGCTTTCCCAGGGTCGAGACATTGGCACGCGAGCGCGGTTGGCGCGTTGCCACGCGCAAGACCCAGCAATGGCCGCAGGCAGGCGACAAGGTATTCGTCATCGACACCCTGGGCGAGCTGATGAGCTTCTATGCGTGCGCGCAGGTGGCTTTCGTCGGTGGCAGCTTGCAGCCAATTGGCGGACACAACCTGCTCGAGCCGGCCGCCGTCGGCACGCCGGCAATCACTGGCCCGCATCTGCATAACTTCTCGGAGATTTCGCGGCGCATGCGCCAAGCCGATGCCGTTGCCATCTGCGAGGATGCCGAGTGCGTCTACCAGGCGTTGGCGCGCCTGCTCGCCGACCCCGCACAACGCGAGGCGATGGCCACTGCGGGCTTGGCGCTGGTCGCCAATGGCAAGGGCGCCGTGACCCGCACATTGGTGCAGATCGCTCCCGATCTGCCGCCGCTGGCGAACGAGGGCGTTGCGGCGTGAGGTTTGTCGCTCGGTGCGTGGCTGCGTGCATGGACGTGCCGCACTCCACCGAGGCCTGCCGCCGGATTGCCGCCTTCGTTGCGTTCAGTGGCGAGAGCGTGCGCCAGGGGGTGAGACGCGCGTGGTTGGATCGCTCGGGTCGGATGCTGCACGCCGGAGTTGCCGGTTCACCGCACCTGCAACAGACCTCACAACAGGTGCGCACGCAGTTGCATCGCGCACAAAAAAAGCGGGCCTGGGCCCGCTTTCTCGTGCATCCCGAGGGTCTTACTGCAACGAACCACTGCCCTGCAGCTTGGATTCGGCGTCCTGCGACAGCAGGCGATTCACATCCTGCAGGTCGGTGATGTCGAGCTTGCCGATGGCCTGGCCCAGCAGCAGGCGGTTCTGCAGGAAGTTGTAACGCGACTGTGCGTAGTTCAGCTGCGCCTGGAACAGCGTGCGCTGGTTCTGCACCACGTCCAGCACGGTGCGCGTGCCGACTTCCAGGCCCACCTGCGAGGCGTCGTAGGCGGCTTGCGCCGACACCACGGCCAGACGGCGGGCTTCCACTTCGCTGATGCCGGCAACGACGGTCTGGTAGGCATTGCGGGTGTTGCGATCCAGCGCGCGCTTCTGCTGCTCGTAGGTGTCCTGCTGGATGTCGCGTTGCGACAATGCCTGGCGCACGGCCGACTGGGTCGCACCGCCGGCAAAGATCGGAATCGTCAGCGTGATGCCGACCGAATCGGTATCGATATTGCGGCCTGCGGTGGTGAAGTTGCCCGCCGCCTCGTCGACCGTTCCCTGGCCACCCCAGCTATTGCTGCGGCCGACATTGGCACCCAGGCTCAGCGTGGGCAGATGGCCGGCACGCGCAGCACTGACCTGCGCCTCGGCAGCGCTGACCTGCAACTGCTGCGCCTTCAGCGCGGGATTGTCGGCGATCGCGGTGGCAACCAGCTGATCCACGTTGCTGTAGGCGGCCGGTACTTCGGGGCGGAACTCATCCGGCAATGCGCGCAAGCCGACCACGGGCTGGCCGGTCAGCTCGGTCAGCGCCTGGTAGTAGTCCTTGAGCGTATTGCGCGCGGTGATGGTGTCTGCACGCGCCTGGTCGTACTGGGCGCGGGCTTCGTGCACGTCGGTGATCGGCGCAAGACCCACTTCCAGACGCTTGTCGGCATAGTCGAACTGCTTCTTTGCGGCCGCTTCGTTGGTCTCGGCTGCCGCCAGCGACTCGATCCCCACCAGCACCTGGAAATACGCCGCCGAGGTGCGGGTGATCAGGTCGTTGTTGGCCGATGCCAGGGTGAAATCCGCAGCCTTGGCCACTTCGCGCTGCGCACGCAGGTTGGAAAACTGCGCCCAGTTGAAGATGGTCTGGCTGCCCTGAATCGCGTACTGGCGCTGCTTGGTCGTGGAGCGGCCATCGACGCCCTCCAGCTCGCGATGCGACTGGGTGTAGCCGGCGCTACCGTCCAGCTGCGGCAACAACGCCGCACGCGCCTGCACCTGACCTTCCCGATTGACCAGACGCGTGGACTCGGCCACGGCCAGCTGCGGATCGCCGTTGCGGGCCATTTCGTAGACCTGCAGCAGGTCGGTGGCGTGCACAGCCATGGGAGACAGGGCGGCGGCCAGGGCCAGAACGAGGGATCGGCGGATCATCGGGGAAGCTTCCTTGGGAATCAGAATTGGAATCGGGGCGTCGGTGCGGCGCCCTGGAGATAGGCGAGGTCGGTTTCGAACAACGATTCGATGCGCGGGGCGTTGACGTCGCCACGGACCAGGACCGCTTCCATCACCGGATCGTGACCGCGCACGACGAACAGCCGGCCGTTCGGGCGCAACCACTGCAGCCACTGGACGGGCAGCGTGTCGACCGCACCGGTCACGCAGATGGCGTCGAAGCGACGCTCGCTCTGCCAGCCGAAGACGTCGGCGGTTTCGATGCGGACGTTGCTGCCCAGGCCGGTGCGGTCCAGATTGGCGCGTGCGGCCGCGGCCAGCGCCGGGTCGATCTCCAGGCTGAGGACTTCGCGTGCCAGTGCGGCCAGGCAGGCGGTGGCAAAGCCGCTGCCGGTGCCGACTTCCAGGACGTCCTCGCCTGGTTGCAGATCCAGTGCCTGCAACATGCGGCCTTCGACCACCGGCTTCATCATCTTGTGGCCGGCCGACAGCGGAATTTCCACATCGACATAGGCCAGCGTCCTGTACGCCTCCGGCACGAAGGCTTCGCGCGGCATGCGCGCCAGCACGTCGAGTACGCGCAGGTCCAGCACGTCCCACGGCCGGATCTGCTGCTCGACCATCTTTTCGCGGGCCTGGGTGAAATCGATCGTCATGGTGCGGGTATCCAACGCGGTGGGGCGAACATTTTACCGGTGCGCGAGGCACCTGGCGCATCTAGCATCGCCGCGCGCTGGCATCCGGCGCAGTGCCGGAAGTCATCGCCACCAAAGGCCGGGGGCGCTCAGCGCGGCGCATAGGCCCTCAAAAAGAAGTCCACGCTGGTGTCGATGTGCTCATTGACCTGGGCGCGGGTGGGCTGGCCGTGCAGGCCGCACATCATCAAGGCGTAGAGCTCGCCCTTGAGCAGGCAGAAGAATTGCGAGGCGGCGCGTGCGACGTCCGGGATCTCCAGCTGGCCGTCGGCCACCCGTGCAGACAGGAAATCCGCCAGCGCCCGCTGCGTGCGCTTGGGGCCTGCATCCCAGAACATCTCGCGGATATGCACGTCGCCGGTCCCCGGCGCCATCATCATGCGGTGGGTGGAGATGGCCGATTCGGTGCTGACCATGGCGAAGAACGCATGGGCGATCTCGGTGAGCTGGTCGCGCAATGCGCCCTTGGGCGCGTGATCGAACAGGTCGTCCGGCATCATGTGCTGGCACTGTGCGCGGATCGCCTCGGAAAACAGGCTCTCCTTGTCGCCGAAGTGGCTGTACACGGTCAGTTTGGAGACGCCGGCCTGTGCGGCGATCCCATCCATGCTGACCCCTGCATAGCCCTGCTCCATAAACATGGTGCGGGCGGCACCGAGGATGGCGGCACGCTTTCCAAGATCCTTGGGACGACCAGGGCCGTTGCTCTTGGTCTTGGAATTGAGAGGGGACGAGCTGGACATGCCGTCAATACTAGACCATCGGGTTCTATATTTATACTCGGCGCCGAACCGGTACGTTAACGGTTCCGTCTGCCCGGTTCCCGGTGTCGTGCCGCTCCCGGCAGCTGTCAGGGATCCACCGAAGGCAGCGCAAAAACCCGGGTGATAAATTTGCCGTAGGCCTGCCGGTGCATACGGCAGGTATCTCCAGCAGGCACGGACGAGGGGACCGGGAGCGTGGGAAGGGGCGGTACGCAGGCGCACACAAGCTGCGTTCGCAGCACGTGCGTGCGGCGGATCGGGCAGGCGTGGCTGTGGCTGCTGTGGTGCTGCGCAGTGCTCAACGCCTGGCCGGCCGGCGCGCAGGTGCTCAAACACACCGCCTACCACACCGTCACGCGTTGGAACATGGACGACGGCCTGCCGCACAACCTGGTGCACGCGGTGGCCCAGGGCGAAGACGGGCTGATCTGGCTGGGTACCTGGGAAGGCGTGGCGCGCTTCAATGGGCGCGACTTCACCGTGTACGACCGCCAGAACACTCCCGGCGTCGAGCTGGGCGGGGTATTCGTGGTGGCTCGCGACAGCACGGGCGGCATGCTGTTCGGTACTGCGTTCGACGGTGTCTACCACTATCAGGATGGTCACTGGCAGCAGCTGGGCGATGCGTCGGCGCGGCATCTTGCGGTCAGTGCCCTGCTGCGGCGTGCCGATGGCGCGCTGTGGGTGGGCACGCCGCAGACGCTGTACCGCATCGAGGGCGACGGGCGGGTGATCGACGTCGGCCGCCAGACCGGCTTGCCGCGTGCGCGCGTCACGGCCCTGTCTGCAGACGAAAGCGGCGACCTGTGGGTTGGCACCGAGGTCGGCCTGTATCGCCTGCCGCGCGATGGCGGCCAGGCTGCGGCCTGGGGCAGGGTGCACGGGATGCGCGATGCGCCGGTGCGGCGGTTGGCCAGCGACCGGCAGGGGGGCCTGTTGGTCGCTGGCAACGACGGCGTGTGGTGGTGGAGCCGCGGCGGTGGCCTGCAGCGTTTCCGCCAGGGCCAACGCGTGGATTCGGTGTTGCTGGACCGCCGTGGGCACCTGTGGATGAGCCTGTCTTCGGGAATGCTGGTGGTGCACAGCGGCCCGAACGACCCGGACGAGCAGATCGCCATCTCCGGCGTCGCCAGCCCGGCGCTGCTGGAAGACGCCGAAGGCCTGATCTGGGTCGGCAGCACCCACGGGCTGTTCCGTATTGCCGAGGGCGCCGCGCATGGTGTCACCCACGACGAAGGCCTGAGTTCGGACTACGTGCGTTGCGTGCTGCAGACCGGCCAGGGCACGGTATGGGTGGGTAACGCCGTCGGCCTGGATCGTTGGCGCGACGGCACCATCAGCCGCGTGTCGCTGTCGCCCAGCGAAGGTGGGCGCGTGCTCGAGCAATCGGTGCTGGCGCTGGCCGATGCTGGCGATGGCGGCGTCTGGGCCGGTACCTATAGCGAGGGCGTGGTGCGTCTGGACGCGCAAGGCCACGTGCTGGTGCGCATCGGCGCGGCCGATGGCCTGCCCTCCATGTCGGTGCGTGCGGTGTTGCCGGACGGCGACGATCTGTGGATCGGCACCACCGCCGGGTTGGTGCGCTGGCGCAATGGCAAGGCGCGTCGCTACACCGCAGCCGATGGCGTACCCGATGGCTCGGTGCAGGTGTTGTACCGCGATGCGCAGGGCATCGTCTGGATCGGCACCGATCGCGGTGTGACCGCGCTGTCGCCGGACGGCAGCACCCGCGCCTGGCTGGGCGAGCAGGATTTCCCGGGGCAGAACGCCTTCGACTTCCTGCGCGATGCCGCTGGCGATGTGTGGATCGCCAGCGATCGCGGCCTGCTGCGGTTGCGCGGCGACAGCTTCCGCGTCTACGACCACCGGGTGGGGCTACCGCGCGACAAGGTGTTTCGGGTGATCGACGACGGCCGTGGCTATTTCTGGTTGTCGAGCAACCACGGGGTGTTCCGCATCGCACGCGATAACTTCGACCAGCTCGATGCGGGCACGCGCGAGCAATTGAGCGTGGAAGTGGTCGACCGCAGCGACGGCATGCCCAGCAACCAGGGCAACGGCAGCAGCGCGCCGGCCGGCTGGCTGACCCGGTCCGGACAGTTGCTGTTCCCCACCGCCGCGGGCCTGGGCGTGATCGACCCGGCCCGCGTGGGCACCTTGCAAGGCCATCGGGTGCCGATCGTCTTCGAGCGTCTGCTGGTCGATGGCATGATGCAGCCGCTCAGTGGCCCGCACCGGCTCGGTGCCGAGACGCGGCGTATCGCGATCGCGTACGCCGGGCTGAATTTCCGCGGCCCGGACAAGGTGCGGTATCGCTATCGGCTGGAAGGCTTCGACCCGGACTGGGTGGATGCCGACAATGCCAGCGAAGCGGTCTACACCAATTTGCCGCCGGGCCGTTTCCGCTTCCGCGTGCAAGCGATGTCGCTACCGGTGGACTGGCGGCAAAACGACCTGCTGGGCGAAGCCAGCCTGGTCATCGAACTGGCGCCGCCGTGGTGGCGCCGGGGCGAAGTGATCGGCCTGGGCATCCTCGCCCTGGCCAGCGTGATCTACGGGTTCTACCTATGGCGTACCGCCAGCTATCGCCTGCGTCAGCGCCAGCTCAATACCGTCATCGACCGGCGCACGCGCGAACTGAGCGACAAGAACCTGGCGCTGCAGCAGGCCAGCCAGGAGCGCGAAGCGTTGATGCGCCAGCTCGAATACCGCGCCAGCCACGATGTGCTGACCGCGCTGCCGAACCGGCGCGAAGCCGAGCGCGTGTTGCAGCAATGGTTCGACGAGGCGCACGCCGGTGGCGCGGCGTTGGCGCTGGCGTTGATGGATATCGATCACTTCAAGCGCATCAACGACGACTACGGCCATGAGGTCGGCGATGCGGTGCTGTCTGCCATCGGCGAGGTGTTGAGCGAGCAGGATCAGGCGCATTGCTTCGCCGCGCGTCACGGCGGCGAAGAGTTCCTGCTGGCGGCCACCGGGCTGGATGCGGTACAGGCGCGCGCGCTGTTCGAGCGCATGCGACAGCGACTGGCCGACATCGAAGTCGATGCGCAAGGCATGACGGTGCGTTGTACCGCCAGCATGGGCATGGCGATGAGCGAGGAGGCGCCCAGCCGGCGCGAATTGCTGGCGTTGGCCGACCGTCGTCTGTACGAAGCCAAGCGGCAGGGGCGGGATCGCTTGATCGGGCCGTAAGACGTTGCTTAGGCCCGTGAACTGCTGGATGCTGGATCGATGCAGCACACGTGTTGTTACGGCGCACGGGGGGGCGAAGAACACATCGCGGCATTGCCGGCCGGGCCGCGGCATCGCCGAGTCAGCAAGCCGCGTGTGCATGACGCATCGCACTTCCCATGCGGTCGTGCCGAGATCGACCGGCTGGCGTCATCTTTCGCCGACGCGTGCGGCACGCTGCAGACATATCGCCCGCAGCCTACGCCTGCGCCAGATCCGCCTGCGCGTGCAACAACGCCACAAATGCCTGCGCAGCACGCGACAAGGTGCGCCCGCCATGGGTGACGCAACCCAGCTCGCGGGATAACGCGACATCGGCCAGCGGCAGCGCCACGATCTGATGGTCGATCATGCGCTCGGGCAGCACGCTCCACGCCAGGCCCACCGACACCAGCATCTTGATCGTTTCCAGGTAATTGGTGGTCATGCGCAGACTCGGCACCAGACCGCGCTCGGCGAACAGGTTGGCAACGATGCGATGGGTGAAGGTGCCCGGATCGGGCAATACCGCCGGGTGCGTCACCACATCGTCCAGCGACACCGCAGGCAGTGCTGCCAACGGGTGGTCGGGTGCAACCACGAACTGCAAGCGGTCATGCCAGATCGGCTGCGCGCGCAGCGGAGCGCGCGTGTCCGGTGCCAGGGTTGTCACTGCCAGTTCCACCTCCCCGCGCAGCACCGCGGCGTACGCCAACTCCGAATCCAGGAACTGGATGTCCAACGCCGCCTGCGGATGTCGCGTGGCAAAACCGCGCAACAAGGCCGGCAGGCGGTGCAGACCCACATGGTGGCTGGTGGCCAGACTCAAGCGGCCGCCAACGGCTGCGCCCAAATGCTCCAGCACGCGGCGGGTGTCCTGCAGCTCGGCCAGGATGCGTTGCGCGCGCGGCAGCAACGCCTGTCCGGCTTCGGTCAGCACCACCTGCCGGCCCAGGCGATCGAACAGCCGCGCCGACAATTGCGCTTCCAGGAGGGCGATGCGTTTGCTCACCGCTGGCTGGGTCAGATGCAAGGCCTCGCCGGCTGCCGAAAAGCTGCCGCTCTCGGCGATCGCCACGAAGGCGCTGAGGCTTGCCAGGTCCATTGCTATTCCCAAATTTCATTTGTTGAATAAACAATATGAATTTGCGTTATCCAAGGCAAGCTCCTAGCATCGAACGCAGCCAGGTGGGTGCTCCCACCATCCGCCAACCGGATCGCCGCAATGACTGCCAAGACGCTGTACGACAAGCTGTGGGACCTGCACGAGGTCACGCGCCGCGACGATGGTTCGTCGCTGATCTACATCGACCGCCACATCCTGCATGAAGTGACCTCGCCGCAGGCGTTCGAAGGCCTGCGCCTGGCCAGGCGCAAGCCGTGGCGCATCGACGCCAACATCGCCACGCCCGACCACAACGTGCCGACCACGCGTGCCGAACGCCAGGGCGGGCTGGAGTCGATCTCCGACGAAGTCTCGCGGCTGCAGGTGCAGACCCTGGACGAGAACTGCGACGACTTCGGCATCCTCGAGTTCAAGATGAACGATGCGCGCCAGGGCATCGTGCATGTGGTCGGCCCCGAGCAGGGCGCCACCCTGCCGGGCATGACCGTGGTCTGCGGCGATTCGCACACCTCCACGCATGGCGCGTTCGGCGCGCTGGCGCACGGCATCGGCACCTCCGAGGTCGAGCACGTGCTGGCCACCCAATGCCTGATCGCAAAGAAAATGAAGAACATGCAGGTGCGTGTGGAAGGCACGCTGCCGTTCGGAGTGACCGCCAAGGACATCGTGCTGGCGGTGATCGGCAAGATCGGCACCGCCGGCGGCAACGGGCATGCGCTGGAATTTGCCGGCAGCGCCATTCGGACTCTGTCGATGGAAGGCCGCATGACCATCTGCAACATGGCCATCGAAGCCGGTGCCCGCGTGGGCATGGTGGCGGTGGACGAGAAGACCATTGCCTACGTCGAAGGGCGCCCGTTCGCCCCCAAGGGCGCCCACTGGGATGCGGCGGTGGCGCTCTGGAGCACGCTGGTCTCCGACCCGGACGCGCACTTCGACACCGTGGTGGAGTTGTGTGCCGAAGACATCAAGCCGCAGGTCAGCTGGGGCACTTCGCCGGAAATGGTGCTGGCCATCGATCAGCACGTGCCCGATCCGGCCATCGAGCAGGACCCGACCAAGCGCGATTCGATCGAGCGCGCGCTGAAATACATGGGGCTGAAGGCCAACCAGCCGATCACCGCCATCCGCCTGGATCGCGTGTTCATCGGCTCGTGCACCAATTCGCGCATCGAAGACCTGCGTGCCGCTGCCGCAGTGGCCAAGGGCCGCAAGGTCGCCTCCACCATCAAGCAGGCCTTGGTGGTGCCGGGCTCTGGGCTGGTGAAGGCGCAGGCCGAAGCCGAAGGCCTGGACAAGGTGTTGCTGGATGCCGGCTTCGAATGGCGCGAGCCAGGCTGCTCGATGTGTCTGGCCATGAACCCGGATAAGCTGGGTAGCGGCGAACATTGCGCTTCGACCTCCAACCGCAACTTCGAAGGCCGCCAAGGCGCCGGCGGCCGCACGCATCTGGTCAGCCCGGCGATGGCGGCGGCTGCGGCGGTGAGCGGTCATTTTGTCGATGTACGTGAACTGCAGGGAATCGAGAGTCGGGAATAGAGAATGGCAACGTCCGTCCCGTCTCCGCCCTGCCAATTCCCCATTCTCCACTTCCAATTCCCGGCATTCCAATGACTCCTTTCACCCAACACACCGGACTGGTCGCGCCGCTGGATCGCGCCAATGTCGATACCGACCAGATCATTCCCAAGCAGTTCCTCAAGTCGATCAAGCGCACCGGTTTCGGTCCGAACCTGTTCGACGAGTGGCGCTATCTGGATATCGGCGAGCCTGGTCGCGACAACAGCACGCGCCCGCTCAATCCGGAATTCGTGCTCAATTTCCCGCGCTATCAGGGCGCCAGCGTCTTGCTGGCCCGGGAAAACTTCGGCTGTGGTTCCTCGCGCGAGCATGCGCCGTGGGCGCTGGACGAATACGGCTTTCGCACCGTGATCGCGCCGAGCTTTGCCGACATCTTCTATAACAACAGTTTCAAGAACGGCCTGCTGCCGATCGTGCTGGCCGAAGCGCAGGTCGATGCATTGTTCGAACAATGCCTGACGACCGAGGGCTACCGGCTCACCGTAGATCTGGCCGCGCAACGCGTACGCCGCCCCGATGGCGTGGAGTACGGCTTCGACATCGATGCCTTCCGCAAACACTGCCTGCTCAATGGCCTGGACGATATCGGCCTCACCTTGCAGGACGCCGATGCCATCGGGCGCTTCGAGCAAGGCCATCGCGCGCGCCAACCGTGGTTGTTTGGCGCGTTGCAGTAATGTCGAGCCGCAGATGCGCGCGCTCACCGCGCTGCGTGCGGACTGCATTGGATTGATGTCAATGACGCTGCGGCGTCACTTCACGAGGGTGGCATGAGCAAGCAGATTCTGATTCTTCCCGGCGACGGGATCGGGCCGGAGATCATGGCCGAAGCGGTCAAGGTGTTGAAGCGCATTGACGCGCAACACGGTCTGGGTTTTCAGCTGGTGTATGACGAGCTGGGCGGCGCTGCGTACGACAAATACGGCAGCCCATTGGCCGATGAAACACTGGAGCGCGCGCGTGGCGCCGATGCGGTGCTGCTGGGTGCGGTGGGTGGCCCGCAGTGGGACACCATCGACCCGGCGCTGCGGCCGGAGCGTGGGTTGCTCAAGATCCGCTCGCAGCTGGGCTTGTTCGCCAACCTGCGGCCGGCATTGCTGTATCCGCAGCTGGCCGATGCGTCCACGCTCAAGCCGGAGGTCGTGGCCGGGCTGGATCTGCTGATCCTGCGCGAACTCACTGGCGGCATCTATTTCGGCCAGCCGCGTGGTAACCGCACCTTGGACAACGGCGAACGCCAGGCGTACGACACCTTGCCATATAGCGAGAGCGAGATTCGTCGCATCGCCAAGGCCGGCTTCGACATGGCACGCCTGCGCGGCAAGAAGCTGTGTTCGGTCGACAAGGCCAACGTGCTTGCATCGAGCCAGCTATGGCGTGCAGTGGTCGAAGAAGTGGCCAAGGACTACCCGGATATCGCGCTGTCGCATATGTACGTGGACAACGCAGCGATGCAGTTGGTGCGTGCTCCCAAGCAGTTCGACGTGATCGTGACCGACAACATGTTCGGCGACATCCTGTCCGACCAGGCATCCATGCTCACCGGTTCCATCGGCATGCTGCCTTCGGCCTCGCTGGATGCCAACAGCAAGGGTATGTACGAACCCTGCCATGGCTCGGCACCGGATATCGCCGGCAAGGGCATCGCCAATCCATTGGCCACGATCCTGTCGGTGGCGATGATGTTGCGCTACACCTTCGCGCAGGCCACTGCAGCAGATGCCATCGAACATGCGGTTGGCAAGGTGCTCGATCAAGGCCTGCGTACTGCCGACATCTGGTCGGAAGGCACTACCAAGGTCGGTACCGTGGCGATGGGCGATGCGGTGGTGGCCGCGCTGTAAAAGCGCTCGCAGTCCCAAAGCGTTGTAGTACGCAGGAACGGTCGCCAGCGCGGTAGCGCATCCGTGTCCTCAGCTGCCGACAGCAGCCGGTGGTGCTTGCTCGCGTACCGGTGTGGGACCTTGAGCGGCATGGATGCCGCGCCAGAGCCTACATGGACGTACTCGCGGCGTGTCCCAGGCCGGTATGCGTGCAAGTGCCTGCAGTAGGCCGGAGCTTTGCCACGTCGGCAAGCGCGTAAGCATCTAACCGACACACTTGTAAAAAAGTTCGCACGCAAAAACCGGAACGGCCAGCAGATCACTCTGCTGGCCGTAAGGCTTGCGTCATCTACCCAATGAAATGAGCAGGGTTACGCCACCGCAGCCGTCTTGCCGGCGACCACGCCACGCTCGCGCTGACGCAACAAGCGGTTGGCCACATCCAGCCACGCAAGCGCGCTGGCTTCGATGATGTCCTTGCTGGTGCCGGTGCCTTCGTATTCCACGCCGTCGTGGCGCACGCTCAGGCTGGCTTCGCCGCGCGCGTCCGCACCGATGCCCACGCTGTGCACCTGGTAGCTGTCCAGCTCCAGCTTCACGCCGGTGGCCGAGGCCAGTGCGCCGAAGAGCGCATCCACCGGCCCGTTGCCCTGCGCGGTTTCGGCCACACGGTTGCCTTCCGGGTCGGACAACTCCACCAACGCGTTGGCGCGGCTGCCCACGTCGCTGATGGTCATCGACGCCAGGCGATAGCCTTCCTGCACCGTGGCGTCCTGCATCAATGCCTGCAGATCGGCATCGGTCACCACGCGCTGCTTCTCGCACAGCGCCTTGAACTGTTCGAACACCAGCTTGACCTCTTCCTCCTCCAGCAGATAACCCAGCGCGCGCAGCCGCTGCTCGACCGCGGCGCGGCCGCTGTGGCGGCCCAGTACCATTTGCGATGATTCCCAGCCCACATCTTCCGGGCGCATGATTTCGTAGGTGCCGCGATGGCGCAGCATGCCGTGCTGATGAATGCCCGATTCGTGCGCGAAGGCGTTGCCGCCCACGACTGCCTTGTTGCGCTGCACCGGCATGCCGACCAGGCGTTGCAACAATTGCGAGGTGGACACGATACGCGGCGTATTGATCGCCGAATCGATGTTGTAGAAGGCACCGCGCACCTTCAGCGCCATGGTGATTTCTTCCAGCGCGCAATTGCCCGCACGCTCACCGATGCCATTGATGGTGCATTCCACCTGGCGCGCACCGCCTTCGATGGCCGCCAGCGAGTTGGCCACCGCCAGGCCCAGATCGTTATGGCAGTGCGCGCTGAAGATGACCTTGTCGGCACCTTCCACGCTGGCGATCAGGCGCGAGAACATGCCACGGATTTCTTCCGGCGTGGTGAAGCCGACCGTGTCGGGCAAATTGATCGTGGTGGCGCCGGCGGCGATCGCCACACGGGTGACCTCGGCCAGGAAATCTTCTTCGGTGCGGGTTGCATCCTCGGCAGAAAATTCCACATCGTCGACATAGCCGCGCGCCAGCGTCACGTGCCGGTGCACCGATTCCAGCACCTGCTCGCGGCTCATGCGCAGCTTGTGCTCGCGGTGCAGCGGGCTGGTGGACAGGAACACATGCAGGCGCGGGTTTGCGGCTGTCTCCAGGGCCTTGGCCGAGGTTTCGATATCGGCCTGCAGGCAGCGCGACAACACCGCCAGGGTGGGGCGGCGCAGTTCCCGGCCCATCATCGCCACCGCTTCGCGGTCCGAATGCGAGCTGGCAGGAAAACCGGTTTCGATGATGTCCACGCCGAGTTCGTCCAGCGCGCGCGCCATGACCAGCTTCTGCTGGGGCGTCATGCTGCAGCCGGGGGATTGCTCGCCGTCGCGCAGGGTGGTGTCGAAAATTCGGATACGCGGGGTCTGGTTGGATACGGTCGTGTTCACCAGGAAGACTCCTCTACGGCGATGGCGGTGACAGGCGTTGAAGCGACTGCGGATGGGCGGGAAAGAACGTGTGTGGCGGGTAGCGGATTGGCGCTGCGTTCGTTGCGGAGTCGCTCGGTATTGCGACGGCGCGGCTTGCGTGGCGGACGCGGCCGCACCTCGGACAAGAGTGTGGCCAGCACGGTTGCGTCGATATTACCGCCAGAGACCACCGCACATTTGCGTTTGCCGGAAACGCGGCGACCGGCGGCCAGCGCGAGGGCGCCAGCGCCCTCGGCAATGACGTGTTCTTCCAGTGCCAGGCGCACCAATGTTTCGCGCAATTCGGCCTCGCGCACGATCACGACATCATCGAGCAGGCTCGAGCACAGGCGGCGCGTGAGCAGGCCTGGAATCTTGACCTTCACGCCATCGGCCAGCGTTGGGACCGGAGCGATTTCGCGTAGATCGCCGCGGACGGCGCGCGCCATCGAATCCACGCCTTCCACCTGCGCCCCGACCACGCGCACGCCTTGCGACTTCAATGCCAGCGCCACGCCGGAGGCCAGGCCACCGCCGCCGATCGGCACGATCACCACGTCCGGCGCATGCGCCGCCAGCTCGATGCCCACCGTGCCCTGGCCGGCGATCACGTCCGGGTCGTCGAAGGCGGACAGGAAGCGATAGCCGTTCTGGTCGGCCAGCTCGCGCGCAAACGCGAACGCTTCGTCGTAGCTGTTGCCATGTTGGCGCACCGTGGCACCCCAATGCGCGACACCGGCAATCTTGGTCTGCGGCGCGCCATAGGGCATTACCGTGATGGCCTGCACACCCAGCCGGTACGCCGACCACGCCACACCTTGCGCATGGTTGCCGGCCGAGGCGCAGATCACCGGGCGCTCATCGCCGCGTTCCAGCCCGGCCAGCAACGCATTCAATGCGCCGCGCACCTTGTAGGAGCCGGTGCGCTGCAAATTCTCCAGCTTCAACCACACACCGAAGCGTTCGGCGTAGTGCAGCGGCGTGGGCGACAGGTACTTGCGCAGGCGTGCCTGTGCGGCCAGCACGTCGGCCACGCTGACGGCCACGTCGCCTACCTCTGGCTCCTGTGCGGAAGGGCGGCCGGAATCAGGCATTGCGGCACGCGCACGGGCGATCCGGAAGAAGACACCTCCGGACAGCAGTCTGATGGTCGCGCGAGGTCTGCATGCTCATGCCGCAGCCTCGACCGATTCCAGTGCGGTGATCACCACCGATTCGCAGTCGTAGACCTTTTCCAGCTGCAGACGCAGCGTTTCCGGCGGACGGTTGCTGTCCACGTCCAGCAGCAGATGCCAGCGTCCGGCATCGTCTGGCGCTGCTGCGCCCTGGATCGCGCATGGGCGGAAGCCGCGGCGTTCGGTCATGCCGATCACCCGCACCAATGCGCCTTCTGCCGGCTTCAGCACCAGATCAAGCCGGTAACGCATGCGATGTCTCCTTGGCCGCATGTGCGGGATTGCTGTCCAGCATGGTGCTGTTGGCGTTGTTGGGCGGCACCAGCGGCCACACATTGGCACGCGCGTCGATCGCGACATGCAGCAGGCCGGGACCGGGCTGCGCCAGCAAGTCGGCCAGTGCCGTGTCCACATCGCCGCGGGCGATGATGCGCTTGGCCGGAATGCCGAACACGTGCGCCAACGCCGCAAAATCCGGGTTGTCGGACAGGTCGATTTCGCTGTAACGCTCTGCGAAGAACAGTTCCTGCCACTGCCGCACCATGCCCAGCGAGCTGTTGTCCAGCAGCACGATCTTCACCGGCAGCTTGCAGCGTGCAATCGTCACCAGCTCCTGCACGTTCATCATGAAACTGCCGTCGCCGGAGACCAGCACCACGGTGCGGTCAGGGCAGGCGAACTGTGCGCCCATCGCGGCCGGCAGGCCGAAGCCCATGGTGCCCAGCGCGCCGCTGGTGAGGTGATTGCGCGGGTCGTTGAAGCGGCAATGCTGCGCCACCCACATCTGATGCTGACCCACATCGCAGGCGATGATGGTGTCGGCCGGAGCCACTTCGCTCAGGCGCTTCAATAGCGCCGGTGCGTAGATGTCGGTGCCGGGCGCGTCGTAACGCGCGCCGAACTTTTCGCGGTTGGCGAAACAGCGCGTGCGCCAGGCCTGGCAGTTGCCGCGCGCCGCACTCAAGGCTTTCAGACTCACTGCCACGTCGCCGGGCACCGCGATATCGGCGGTGCGCAGCTTGGAGATCTCATATGCGTCGGCATCCAGATGGATGACGCGTGCGAACGGTGCGAACTCGCTCAGTTTGCCGGTGGCACGGTCGTCGAAACGCGCACCGACCACCACCAGCAGATCGCATTCCTGGATGGCCATATTGGCCGCACGGGTGCCGTGCATGCCCAACATGCCCAGATAGTCCGGATGCGCATGCGGTAATGCCCCCAGGCCGCGCAAGGTCAGCGCGGTCGGGATGCCGGTGGCCTCGACGAAACGCCGGAAGGCTTCCACCGCGCCGGCCAGCGCGATCCCGCCCCCGCCGTACACCACCGGGCGTTCGGCGCTGGCGATTGCTGCCAACGCTTCGGCCAGTTTCGCGTCCGCCGGCGCCGGCGGCGGCGACACCGCTGCCGGAACATGCAGGGGCAGATGCGAGGCGTCGGCCACCTGCACGTCCTTGGGCAGGTCGATCAGCACCGGCCCAGGACGTCCTTCGCGCGCAATGCGAAACGCCTCGCGCACCATCTCCGGAAGCTCCTCCACACGCCGCACCAGGAAGCTGTGCTTGACGATCGGCATGGTCATGCCGAACACGTCCAGCTCCTGGAATGCGTCGGTGCCCAGCAGCGGCGTGGCGACCTGGCCGGTCAGGCAGATCATCGGCACCGAGTCCAGCATCGCATCGGCGATGCCGGTGACCAGGTTGGATGCGCCCGGGCCGGAGGTGGCCACGCACACGCCGACCCGGCCGCTGGCACGGGCATAGCCGTTGGCAGCCAGTGCAGCGCCCTGTTCGTGACGAACCAGGATGTGCTTGAGCCTGGAATCCACCAGGGCGTCGTAGAACGGCATGATGGTGCCGCCCGGATAGCCGAACAGCGTTTCCACGCCTTCGGCTTCCAGGGCCTGCGTCAGCCAGCGCGCGCCATTGCGGGGCGTGCTGTGTGCGGAGGTGTTCATGCGTTGCGGACCTTCGGTTTAAGCGGTGGGGGAGGCGGCGTTATGCCGCCTGTTGATTCGCAGGTGCGGCAGCGGCTTGCTGTTGCCCGTTGAGCCACACCATCTTGGCGCGCAGCTTCTTGCCCACTTCCTCGATCGGGTGCTCCAGATCGGCCTGCTTGAACTTGTTGTAGTTCGGCAGGCCGGCGTCGTATTCGGCCACCCAGTTCTTGGTGAAGGTGCCGTTCTGGATGTCGGTCAGCACATCCTTCATGCGCGCCTTGGTGCCGGCATCGATCACGCGCGGGCCGCTGACATAATCGCCGTATTGCGCGGTTTCGGAAACGAATTCCAGCATACGGGTGATGCCGCCTTCGTAGAACAGGTCCACGATCAACTTCAATTCGTGCAGCACTTCGTAGTATGCGATTTCCGGCTGATAGCCGGCCTCGACCAGCACTTCGAAACCGGCCTGCACCAGCGAGGAGGCGCCGCCGCATAGCACGGCCTGCTCGCCGAACAGATCGGTTTCGGTTTCTTCCTTGAACGTGGTCTTGATGATGTTGGCGCGCGCGCCGCCCAGGCCGCCGGCATAGGTCAACGCGAACTGCTCGGCCTTGCCGCTGGTGTCCTGGTAGACCGCATAGATGCACGGCACGCCGCGGCCGATTTCATATTCGCGACGTACCAATGCGCCCGGGCCCTTGGGCGCGACCAGCACCACGTCCAGATCGGCGCGCGGGGTGATCATGTCGAAATGCACGTTCAGGCCATGCGCGAACAGCAGGCAGGCGCCCTGCTTCATGTTCGGGGCGATGACCTCTTCGTAGAGCTTCTTCTGCACCATGTCCGGGGTCAGGATGGCGACCAGGTCAGCACTCTTGACCGCCTCGGACGGCGCCACGACGGTGAAGCCATCGGCCTGCGCCTTGGCCTCGGTCGGGCCACCGGGACGCAGGCCGACGGTGACGTCGAAGCCGGAATCGCGCAGGTTCAGCGCATGTGCGCGGCCCTGGCTGCCGTAGCCGATGATCGCGATTTTCGGTTGGGTGTGGTTGCTCATGGAATGTCCTTGCGGGTTGGCAGTGGAGATGGGCAGTGGATAAATGGATCAGCCGGCAGTGCGTGCACTGGCCGGCTGAGCAAAGCGGGGACGAGCGATGGCACTGCGCAGGCAACCACAGGCGCCCATGCGCGGCTGGGCGCATGGCGATGTTGCGGATGTGGCGGCGATGTCGTTCATGTCATTCGAAACTTTTGGTGATCCCTGAAACGCGAAACCCCGCGCCGTTGCCGGTGCGGGGTCTGATCGAAGCCTTGTGTGTCTGTTGCCTACACGAAGTCTCGTCCCGCACCGGTTGGCGAGGTAATAAGTACGAGCACGAGAAGCGACGCAGCCAACGCGCCGGAGGGCGCGGACATGGGGGCGTTCGAGGTGGTGGAGTGGTGCGGCATGGGCCTGAGATAACCACCGCGGCAACCAGGGTGTCAACCCTTGCGCATGAAACATCCGCATCAATGCGCCGAGTCGCCTGCAAAGCCCCGTGGCAGCTGCATGGTTACTGCTGAAACATGATCGATACAGCACAAGAAGCGCTGACGAGGATCACCATCTGCGCGGTATTGAGCGCGCTGGCAAGTGTCGATTGGACGGCAGGGCACAGCCCGCTGGTATGGTTGGCACCTCATTCTCAGTGTCTTAGGGGCCATCGGTGATGCGTCGCGTACCTGTGTTGTTGGTGTCTGCTCTGGCGCTGCTCGCGCCGCCTCTCGGCGCTGCCGACCGCGTCACCGGGCAGCCGTTTGCCACCCGCTCGGAAGTCATTGCGCCGCATGCCATGGCCGCGACTTCGCAACCGCTGGCCACCCAGATCGCGCTGGATGTGATGAAGGACGGCGGCTCGGCGGTGGATGCAGCGATCGCGGCCAATGCGGCGCTGGGCCTGATGGAGCCGACCGGCAATGGCGTGGGAGGGGACCTGTTTGCGATCGTCTGGGACCCCAAGACCCACAAGCTCTACGGCTACAACGGCTCCGGCCGCTCGCCCAAATCGCTGACCCTGGCCGAGTTCCAGCGCCGTGGCTTGAAGGACATTCCGCCGACCGGCCCGTTGCCGGTATCGGTGCCGGGTGCGGTGGACGGCTGGTTCGCGCTGCACGCGCGCTTCGGGCGCAAGCCGATGGCACAGAACCTGGCGCCAGCGATCCGCTACGCGCGCGAAGGCCATCCGGTCGCCGAGACCATCGCCTATTACTGGGACCGTTCGGTGCCGCGCCTGTCGCAATACCCCGGTTTCAAGGAGCAATTCACCATCGACGGCCACGCCCCGCGCAAGGGCGAGCTGTGGAAGAATCCGAACCTGGCCAACACGCTGCAGCAGATTGCCGACGGCGGTCGCGATGCGTTCTACAAGGGCGACATCGCCCGTACCATCGGTGCCTACTTCAAGGCCAATGGCGGCTACCTCAGCTATGAGGACCTGGCCAGTCATACGGGCGAGTGGGTCGAACCGGTGTCCACCAACTACCGTGGCGTTGATGTGTGGGAGCTGCCGCCCAACAGCCAGGGCATCGCCGCGTTGCAGATGCTCAACATCCTCGAAGGCTACGACTTCTCCAAGATTCCGTTCGGCTCGGCTGAGCACGTGCACTTGTTCACCGAGGCCAAGAAGCTGGCGTTCGCCGACCGCGCGCGCTTCTACGCCGACCCGGCGTTTCAGCCGGCACCGCTGGCCAAGTTGATCTCCAAGGACTACGCCAACCGGCGGCGCGCGCTGATTTCGATGGACAAGGCACTCAAGGAAGTACAGCCGGGGACACCCAAGCAGCTGGAAGAAGGCGACACCATCTACATGACCGTGGCCGATGCCGACGGCATGATGGTCTCGCTGATCCAGTCCAACTATCGCGGCATGGGCAGCGGCATGGCGCCGCCGGGGCTGGGTTTCATCCTGCAGGACCGCGGCGAGATGTTCGTGCTGAAGAAGGATCATCCCAACGGCTATGCGCCGGGCAAGCGGCCGTTTCAGACCATCATCCCGGCCTTCGTCACCAAGGACGGCAAGCCCTGGCTGAGCTTCGGCGTGATGGGCGGGGCGATGCAGCCGCAGGGGCATGTGCAGATCGTGATGAACCTGGTGGACTTCCACATGAACCTGCAGGAAGCCGGCGACGCGCCGCGCATCCAGCATGAAGGGTCCACCGAACCGACCGGGCAGGCCACCGCGATGAGCGATGGCGGCGAGGTCAATCTGGAAACCGGCTTCTCCTACGACACCATCCGCGCGCTGATGCGCAAAGGCCATCGGGTGATCTTTGCCGACGGCCCGTACGGTGGGTATCAGGCCATCGCCCGCGACCCGGTCAGCGGCGTGTACTACGGTGCTTCGGAAAGCCGCAAGGACGGCCAGGCGGCCGGATACTGAGCGCGCCGGCGCGCCGGCCCGCGCCTCAATTCCCCGCGCAGCGCGCCGATAATCATCGGATGGAGCAGGAGCCCCTCATGAATTCGATGCAACAGCCCGATCCGCCGTCGCAAGCCCAGATGGCCGTGCTCCCGGATGCGCCGGTCGCCTTGCTGCGGTTGTCTGCGGAGGCGTGTGTGGTGGCCTGCAACCGCGTCGGCCTGGATGTGCTGGGCAAAACGGCGGTCGAGCTGCAGGGGGCGCCGGCCTCGGTGGTGTGGGGGTTGAGCGCCGCCGACCTGGTTGGCGAAGACGGCGTCTGGGCTGCCCCGGGCGACGACCCGGCGCAGCGCGTGCGCTATGTACGCGATCGCGAACATGGCGGCTGGATGCTGTCGCTGCCGCATGTGGAAACCGCGATCCTGCTGCGCGAGGCCACGCGTCTGGCCGACGGCAGCCGGCCGGTGCCGATCTCGCCCTTGCTGCAGCCGCTGGTTGCGCGCCTGCAAGCCGAGCACGAAGACCGCACGGTGCTCGAGCGCACTGCCCAGGCGTTGGCCGGTTGCGAACTCGAACTCCTGTTGCCGCCGGGACTGGCAGAAACCGAGATGGGCCGGCGGCTGCAAGCCGGGTTCGGCAATCTGGCCGAGGCCATCCGCCAGGCAGTGGCCTTGTCGGTGCAGATCGCCGCCGGAGTGCCACCGCTGGTGGCCGAAAACGATGAAATGGTGCGCCAGTCGCAAGCCCAGAACGAGGCGCTGGACGGCGCGCGCGCCGCGGTGGAGCGGCTGTCGTCGAGCCTGCAGGACGTCAATGCCGAACTGGCGCAGGTCATCGCGTTGGCCGCCAGCGCCGATGACAGCGCGCGGCAAGGTGTCGCTGCGGCACATGCGCTGGGCCAGGCCATGCACGAAGTGGAACGTCGCGCGGCACGCGCGGGCGAAGTCATCGAAGTCATCGACTCGGTGGCGTTCCAGACCAATATCCTGTCGATCAACGCCAGCATCGAAGCCGCGCATGCCGGCGATGCCGGACGCGGGTTTGCGGTGGTGGCTACCGAGATCCGGCGGCTGGCCGAGCGCGCCGCCGCTGCCGCACGCGACGTGCGCGCGATCCTGGCCGAAACCAGCGCTGCAGTGGGGGAGGGCGCAGCCTCTGCACGTGGCACCGAAGCGGTGCTCGATGGCATCACTCGCGTGCTCGGGCAGGCCAGCAGCGCGATGACCACGGTGGCCGGGCGCATCCACGCGCAGGACGGCGAAATTCGCGGGATCGAGCGTGCGGTAGATGGCGTTGTGGCGTTGGGCCGCAGCAATCTGCAGCACGCCGCGCACGTGGCCGAACGCAGCGAAGCGCTGGAGCGCGGCACCGAAACCCTGCGCGATTGCGTGGGCTTGTTCCGGTTGCCGCCGGACCCACTGCAAGTGCCCAGGCACGCGCGGGTCAAGCAGCTGGCCGTTGCCACGGCCGGCAAGATCGGCAGTGCCCTGGCGCAGGCCATCGCGCGCGGGCAGATCGGGCAAGCCGCATTGTTTGCGCGCACCTATACGCCGATCGCCGGCGTGGAGCCGCCCAAGTTCAGTACCGACTTCGATGCGCTCTGCGACCAGCTGCTGCCCGCTTTGCAAGAGCCGCTGCTGGAGGCGCACCCGTGGATCGTCTTCGCGATCTGCGCCAATCCCGACGGTTATGTGCCCACGCACAATCTGCGCTTCACCCAGCCGTTGACCGGCGATGCCAAGCGCGATCTGGTCGGCAACCGCACCAAGCGCAAGTTCACCGACCGCGTTGGGCGCAGCGTGGGCGCGCATACCGACCCTTACCGCCTGCAGGTCTATCGTCGCGATACCGGTCAGATCATGTTCGACCTGTCCACGCCGATCTTCGTCGGCGGCAAGCACTGGGGCGGCTTGCGGGTGGGTTATACGCTGGAGTGATGGTTACCCGGCCGGGGGCCTGGCTGCTGTGCGTCAACCCGGACAAAAAAAAGCCGCCGAAGATCGGCGGCAGGGAGAGAGAGCAGGTTTCTTGTTGTAGTGACTGCAGGCTAGCGGTGCGATGTGCCGTGGAAATGTCTGTGCATGTCGCCTTCGCCCTGCCGTGTGCCAGTCGCCCGATTGCGTGTTAGCCGTGCCACACAGACAACGGCCTCCCGAAGGAGGCCGTCGTGACAACACGTGTATCAGGACAGCGCGCTCAGAAGCGCTGCGTGTATTGCAGGTAGCTGTAGCGTCCCGGGATGGCATAGGCCGAATCGAACGAGTTGGCCGAGGCGCTGAGCGCGACCGGCGGGTCGCGGTCGAAGACGTTGTTCAGACCCAACCGCACGGTCGCATTCCATGGAAGTTGGTAAGACACCTGCATGTCGTTGAACGCGGTCGCCGCAACGTGGCGATAGTTTCCGTTGTCGTCCAGTTCCGAATCGTAGTCCTTCATGCCCGAGTAGTAACGCACGGCCCAGTTGGCGGCCAGATTGCCGTAGCTCCAGTCCAGGGTCAGCGTGCCGCGGGTGCGCCAGTTCGGGTTATTGGTGTGGTAGATGCCGTTGTAGCTTTCCCACGCGGAATTGTCGTCCTGCTTCTGCTCGTTGACCGCCACGTAGGTCGAATCCAGCGTGAGCATGAACTGGCCGATTGCGGTCTGCGGCAGTTTGTAACGCGCAGTGAAATCGTAGCCTTGCATGCGTTGCTCGCCGACATTCACCGGCTGGATCACCAGGCCGGTGACGGCGCCCGTCGCATCGCGGGTCACCAGATCGCAGAACGCCGAGACGTTGAACTGGTAACACTGCGACAGGATCTGATTGGCGCTGAATTCGGTGATGGCGTCGGTGATTTCGATCTTCCACCAGTCCAGCGACACGTCCAGGCCTTGCACCGAGGCCGGGCTGTAGACAAAACCAAGCGTGGTGTTCTTGGATTTTTCCGGTTGCAGATTGGCGTTGCTGGTGTAGGTGAACGGATAGATGGTCTGGCCGGAGTTGCCGCTGGCGCTGTTGTATTCGGCAACGTAATTGGCAGGCACGCCGCGGGCTGCGCATGTGGCCGCGATCGCGCTGGTGTAGGAGGTGCTATTGGTCGAGCAGGGATCGGAATAGGTATCGAAGCTGTCCGATGCGCCCAGATACAGATCTTCGATCGATGGCGCGCGGAAACCGGTCGCGTAATTGCCGCGAATCAATAGGTCGGCGACCGGCTTCCACTTGAAGCCGAACTTGCTATTGGTGGTGCTGCCGAAGGTGTTGTAGTCCGAATAACGCACTGCTGCGCTCAATTCCAGCAACTGCGCACCGGGCACATCCTTCAGCAGTGGGATGGCCACTTCGGTGTAGTAGTCGTTGAGCGTGTACGAGCCAGAGGTGGGCGTGAACGAATTGCCCGAGGTATAGCCGGCCGAGATCAAGGCGTCCGGCGAGGAGAATCCGCTTTCCTCGCGGTGTTCGACACCGGCAGCAAAACTCATCCAGCCGGCGGGCAGCTCGAACAGATCGCCGGTGAGGTTGGCGGTGAAGCTGCTGTTTTTGTATTGATATGTGTTGTGCGCAGTGAACAGGATGTAGTCCAGCATTTCCTGGGTCACGCCACCGGCCGGCGACAAGGGGTTGAACGGGACGCAGCCGGCAATGACGGCGCCGCCGCTGTCCAGGCACGCCAGGGTGCCATTGACGATGCCGGATGCACCGAGCGCGTTGCTCAGGTTGAGCAGATTGACATCGCCATACTGGGTTTCGGTCTGGTCGGTCTGGTTGTGCGCAAAGCCCACATCCCAACTGAACTGCCGGTCGGCGAACTGGAAGTCGCCTTCCAGCCCGGTGTACACGTGCGAGGTCTTGACGTCCTGCTGGTAGCTGCGCGCGAATTCGGTCAGGCGGTGCGACCAGCCCACATCGCGCCCGTCGCCGCCGTAGGCGGTGTTGTACGGGTTGTAGTAGCTGTCGCCGCTCAACAGGATGCCGGTGTTGACGGAAGCCAGCGGAAAGCCGGCCAGTTGCTGCGACGACTGGCGGCGGTTATACAGTCCATCGAACTTGAAGCGCACGTTGTCGGTGAGTGCGTAATTGCCCTGCACGTACAACGCGTCGCGCTTCTGTGGCGTGACCAGGTAATTGTCCTTGGCGTAGTTGTAGCCATATTCGGATGTGTTGAAGGCGGTGTACTGGTCCAGGGCGTAGCGCGGATACCTGCTGTCGCCGCTCGCGGTAGCGCTGTCGGGCAACACCGTCCAGGCGCCGCTGGTGCCATTTGCACGGAGGCGGCCGCTTGCCGAGTAGCTGCTGTAGGCCGACGAGCCCGCGCCGTACACTGGCTCGGCCGAGATCTCCCGGTCGCCCGCCATCACCGCATCTTCCTTGACGCTGGACAAGCCGATGACCAGATTGCCGCGCTCGCTGGTGGCGCCCACGGTGGCGTCGAAGGAGGTGCGCTGACCGTCGCCCTGGCCGTACTGGCCAACGTAGGCGTTGACTTCGGCCCCATCGAAATTGGTGCGGGTAATGATGTTGACCACGCCCGCGATGGCATCGGAGCCATAGATCGACGAGGCGCCATCCTTGAGGACTTCCACGCGCTCCACGATGGCCGAGGGAATGGTGTTCAGGTCCACCGAGCCGGACAGGCCCGAGACCCACCGCCGGCCATTGACCAGCACCAGGGTGCGTGAGGCGCCCAGGTTGCGCAGGCTCACCGTGGCCGAGCCGTCGCCGCCGTTGTTGACGGTGGTGTTCATCGTCGCACCGTTGGAGGGGATGCGCTTGAGGACATCGGCAACCGAGGTCAGGCCCTGCTTTTCGATGTCCTGGCGCGTGAGTACCAGCACCGGTTGCGAATTTTCAACATCGACCGAGCGGATGCGCGAACCGGTGACTTCGATCTTGTCCAGGTTGGTCGGATTCTTCTCGGTCTGTTCCTGGGCGATGGCGCTCGTGCTGACGCACAGGCTGATGGCGATCGCGAGCGAACCCCGACGCATCGTCGGGTGGAGCGTTGTCATAGTCATATGTACGGCGGTTCCCGGTAGAGGAGGAGCGACAGCGCGATCCCCGTGAATGACACCTGCATGCGTGCGGTGTCTTCGGCACGCCACGCAGGCTTAGCGGGAATTTAACGAGCGGGTTTCGCCGCCGTTTTTCGCCAATCCGCGCCTTGTTGCGTCGCGACGCGCGCAATGCATCGGCGCGCCATGCAATGCCTGCGCAGCGCTGGACGTGTGCTGCAGCGACGTGAGATGACCTGCGCGGACATATGTCGCCGCCGAGCGCGACCACCTTGCTGCACGCAACATCGGGCCAGGGCGGCCGCTGCATCAGTGCGGTATGCCCAGGGGGTTTAGCTCGACGCCGTGCGCGCTGCGGTATCTCGCGACGTTTGTTTAGCTGCGCTGGGTGCGATGTGGTTTAATCGCCGCCGAAGTGGGGGTACCGCAGCGTGCTGCGGTTGAGATAGTCCCTTCGAACCTGATCCGGCTGATACCGGCGTAGGGAAGCTTCGTCAGATGCGATGGTCCGTGTGTGCACGGGCGATCGGTATCGAGCGCCGCCGCTTCGTCCGCACTGCGACTCCTTCGCAGGGCCAGCACACAGGACGAATGCCATGAATGCCGCGCCCACCGTTTTGCAGCAACAAGCCCAGTCGTTGTCGGAGGCTGTCACCCAGCCGATTCCCGGTTCACGCAAGATCTTCGTGCGAGGCTCGCGCGCGGATCTGCAAGTGCCGATGCGCGAGATCGCGTTGACGCGTACGCCCACCTTGTTCGGTGGCGAAGAGAATCCGCCGCTCAGCGTCTACGACACGTCCGGGCCTTACACCGATCCGCGGGTGGCGATCGATCTGGCAGCCGGTCTGGCACCGCTGCGTGCGCAGTGGATTGCCGAGCGTGGCGACACGCTCGCCCTGGACGGGCTGAGCTCCAGCTTCGGGCGTGGCCGCGAGCACGATGCGCGTCTGGATGCAGTGCGCTTTCCGGCGCGGCGTCTGCCGCGGGTCGCGCGCCAGGGCGCCAACGTCACGCAGATGCATTACGCGCGCCGCGGCATCATCACGCCGGAAATGGAGTACGTGGCGATCCGCGAAAATCAGCGCCTGGAAGCGGTGACCGATGCAAGCTTGCGCAAGCAGCATCCGGGCCAGGCGTTCGGCGCCTCGATCCAGCAACGCATTACACCGGAGTTCGTGCGCGAAGAGATCGCACGCGGCCGTGCGATCTTGCCCAACAACATCAATCACCCCGAAAGCGAGCCGATGATCATCGGCCGCAATTTCCTGACCAAGATCAATGCCAACATCGGCAACAGCGCGGTGTCCTCAGGCATTGCCGAAGAAGTCGAGAAGCTGGTGTGGTCGATCCGCTGGGGCGGGGACACGGTCATGGATCTGTCCACCGGCAAGCACATCCATGAGACGCGCGAGTGGATCATCCGCAACTCGCCGGTGCCGATCGGCACGGTGCCGATCTATCAGGCATTGGAAAAGGTCGATGGGCGCGCCGAAGAACTCACCTGGGACATCTTCCGCGACACCTTGATCGAACAGGCCGAACAGGGCGTGGATTACTTCACCATCCACGCTGGCGTGCTGCTGCGCTACGTGCCCCTGACCGCAAAGCGCGTGACCGGCATCGTGTCGCGTGGCGGTTCGATCATGGCCAAGTGGTGCCTGGCGCATCACAAAGAGAACTTTCTCTACACGCACTTCGAAGACATTTGCCAGATCATGAAGGCCTACGACGTGGCGTTTTCGTTGGGCGATGGCCTACGCCCCGGCTGCATTGCCGATGCCAACGACGCGGCGCAATTCGGCGAGCTGGAAACGCTGGGCGAGCTGACCAAGCTCGCCTGGCAGCACGATGTGCAGACCATGATCGAAGGTCCCGGCCATGTGCCGATGCAATTGATCAAGGAAAACATGGACAAGCAGCTGCGCGAATGCGGCGAGGCGCCGTTCTACACCCTGGGCCCGCTGACCACCGACATCGCGCCGGGCTACGACCACATCACCAGCGCGATCGGCGCGGCAATGATCGGCTGGTTCGGCACCGCCATGCTCTGCTACGTCACTCCGAAAGAACACCTGGGCCTGCCCAACCGGCAGGACGTGCGCGACGGCATCATGGCCTACAAGATCGCCGCGCATGCGGCCGACCTCGCCAAGGGGCATCCGGGCGCGCAGGTGCGCGACAACGCCTTGAGCAAGGCGCGTTTCGAGTTTCGTTGGGACGACCAGTTCCATCTTGGCCTGGATCCTGAAAAGGCCAAGGAGTTCCACGATGAGACCTTGCCCAAGGACGCGCACAAGCTGGCGCACTTCTGCTCGATGTGCGGGCCGCACTTCTGTTCGATGAAGATTACCCAGGACGTGCGTGATTACGCGAACGAGCACGGCGTGAGCGAGGCGCAAGCGCTATCGACAGGCATGCAGGAAAAGTCCGCGCAATTTGTCGCGCAGGGTGCACAGGTCTATCGCGCCACCTGACGCGTGACATGGCAGCGCTTCACAGATCGTATGTAGCGCCTGCTTAGGAAAAATTCAGTTTTATATCGAACAGATTGCAGCGCGGTTCGCAAGTGCCGCGCTACGACCGGGTTGCAAGCGATTCCAGTAGATAAGGGTTTCGGCTGATTTAGCTGAATCGCAGATAAAAAAATCGCGCCAGAAGGCGCGAAGGGTACGTCGTCATTATTCGAATTCGTCGGCGAGAGAGAGAGCCTGACGCTGCCGCCTGTCGTAGGAAGCAACGGGGCATAGCGTAAAATTTGCACCAAATGGATGCATGACACAGTTGGTCGTCGTCCTTTGCCGAATTTGGCGTTTCGCGAAAAGCGCGGGGCGCTCTTTGTTGTTCTTGCATGCCGACGCGTGTTTTTTGCCGATGAGTGTTCCTCCCGTCATTGCAATGCCATCGGGCCGGCTACGGGTCGGCCAGTGCGTGGTCGACGTTGCCTCGCGCGAGGTGCACGCACCTGGCGCAAAGCGTCCGCTGCGGCTGGCGCCCAAATCCCTGGCAGTGTTGCTGACCCTGGCGCGGCAGCCGGGCCAGGTGGTCACGCGCGAGCAACTGCTGGCCGAGGTTTGGCCCGATACATTGCCGACCAACGATGTGGTGACCCAGGCGGTCACGCAGCTGCGCAAGGCGTTTGCCAGCCACGGCGGGCAGCGCTCGGAGCACATCGAGACCATCGCCAAGACCGGGTATCGCTTGATGGCGGCGGTTGTGTGGGAAGCGCATGCACCTGCATCGGCAACGCTGCCGGATGAGGCACCTGATTCGGATGCGTTCGAGCCGGCTCAGCCACACGCAGGCGTGGCGTCGGTCCCCGCGCAGTCCGATACTGTTGCACCACCCATCCGCGCCGCGCGTGGTCAGCCTGTGGCGCCCGTCGCTGCGGAACCGGCCGCTTCGACGCCGGCCGCGCCGCGGCAACGGCGCTCGATGGCGCTGGCAGTCGCCTGCGTGGTGTTGCTGGTCGTGCTGGGGCTTGCGGCATGGACCTCATGGCGACGTGCCCCGGCGCCTGAGGCCGCGCAAGCGCCTGCGGTCTTGGGCAGCCCCAAGCGGCCGTATCAGGTGATTACCGCAGGCGGTGGCTTCGATCTCACGCCAAGCCTGTCGCCCGATGGCGCGATGGTGGCGTACGCCTCATTGACCGGCGATCGTGCCGGCACCTCGATCCTGGTCAAGACCACCGACAACGCCTATCCGCGGGTACTGGAGACGCCTGGACCCGGCGTCTCCGATCGTTTGCCGGCGTGGTCGCCGGATGGCCGCCAGATCGCGTTTTCCAGGCAGGCGCCCGATGGGAGCTGCCGGATCATGATCGCTGCGGCCACCGGGCCGGCGGCCTCGCGCGAGCTCGTGCGGTGCGATGGTGCCGACATGCTGAGTTTCAGCTGGTCGCCGGATGGGCGCGCGCTGGTATTTGGCAGCATGACCGGCACGCGCGGCGCGGCCCGCATGCGTCGCCTGGATCTGGCAACCAGGCAGTGGCAGGCGCTGGACTACCCGGCGCAGGCGGGTGATTTCGATTACGCGCCGCGGTATTCGCCCGATGGGAATTGGATTGTCTTTCTACGTAATCCGCAGCTCGGGGACCTGTGGCGGATTCCGGCCGAAGGCGGCGTTGCCGAACGGCTCACCCATGACAACGCCGATATCCGTGGATGGAGTTGGCTGCCCGACGGCAGCGGTTTGATCTTCGGGCGTCGCGTGGACAGCGAGGCGCGGCTGTATCGCCTCGATCTGCGAGACCACAGCTTGCACGATGTGGGCGTGGACGATGCGCAGGCACCGGACGTGGCGCACGGCCATCTGGTGTTCGTGCAACGCAAGCCGCAATTCGGCGTCTACCAGGTCATTGGCGACACGATGAACGGCGGCTACATTCGACGCCGCCTGTTTCCATCCAGCGGGCGCGACGATCAGCCGATGATCGCGCCGGACGGGCGCCAGCTGATCTTTGCATCCAATCGATCCGGTGCGTACGGGCTGTGGTGGGGCGATGTCAGCAAGCCCGGCTCGGTGCGCTTGATCGAAGGGCTGCGCCCGGATTCTCGCCAGGCCGCCGACTGGTCAGCCGATTCGCAACGCGTGCTGGTCAGCGGCAGCGATGCAGCCGGGCATGCCGCGTTGTTCGAAGTGACCCCCGGTAGCGGCCAGGTGGTGCGACTGCCTGTGCCGCAGCCGCGAGGCGATCCATCTTCCCGACCCCCACCGGTTGCTGGTGCTTGCTGCTGCCGACGACGGGCATACCTTCGCAACGCTGTACGACCGGCGCAGCAGCCCATGGCGCGCGCTGGCAACGCTGCAGGACGTTTCGCAACTACGCCTGGACCGCGTCAGCGGACAGGTGTTGCTGACTCGTCTCAGCGGCGGCGGTGTCTGGCAGGTCGCTCCGTCGCTGGCGGCCGATACCTTGCATGCCGTCGATCCGCAGCAGCCGTCGCGCTGGCGGTATCGCAGTTGGGCGCCGGGCGTGAATGGCCAGCTGCATTACCTGTCGTCGACCGACAGTTGCGCTGCCTACGATAGCGAGCTGCGCAGCGGTCGCGGCCAGTGTCTGGATGCGGTCAAGTTCACCACCATCAACGGTTTCAGCCTGAACCAGCATGACGGGACGCTGTATGTGTCGCTGGCCGAAGAAGATGGCAGCGCTATTGCGTACATGGCGCTGCCGCAGCATTCCGTGGCGCCTGTTGGCGTCATTGCTAACTTATTGTCGGTATTGAGAAAAATCACCTCGTAAGTTCTTCGGAAAGGCTTCGTGGCAATTTCGGCACAGTTTCGTCAAAACTTCCTGACCGACGCCACATCCGGCAAAACACTACGCCCTCTTTTGTACAGGGGGCTGCCAACATGCAACAGGTCATCACTGCAGATCGTGGGCTCGCGCTCGCGCTGGATAGCGCCAGCGAGTCGACATCGACCACTTGTCTGGCGGTCTCGCGGCTCGGCAGCATCCGCACCAGCGCGGCGACATTCACGCTGTGGATTCAACTGCGTGGACGCGCATGGGTGGAATCCAAGGAAGGCCGCTTTCGTCTGCGCGCCGGCGACTGGATCGCCTTCGACAAGGATTCCCATCCCACCGTGCAGGCAGACCGCAGCGCGCTATGCGTGGGCGTCGGTCTGGATGGCGAGAGCCTGCAGTCGCTTGCTGAACTGACCGACGCCACGCTGTATCCCGGCCGTGCCCAGTTGTCGCGCGGCGATCTGCGCATCGCCTTGCGCTTGTGGCGCAATGCTGCCGCACAAAGCGGCAGTGCGTCCGCGCGGCCGTTGCTGTTGCACCTGGCCGCGATGCAGCGCGATTTCATTGCGCAGGAACAGCGTTGCCCGGGCCGCTCGCGCAGCCGTCGGCGTCAGGTGTTCGGGCGCATGCAGCGTGCGCGGCTGTACCTGGAAGGCAACAGCGACCGCGTGGTGCGCATCAGCGAACTGGCGCAGCTGACCAATTTTTCCAGCTGGTACGTCTCCAAGACGTTTCAGAGCTTGTACGAAGAAAGCCCGCAAGCGCTGTCGGCACGCTTGCGTCTGGAGCGTGCCTCCGATTTGTTGCGCGATACCTCGATGATGATCGGCGAGGTTGCAGCGGCAAGCGGCTTCGACAATTGCTGCAGCTTCGCGCGTGCGTTTCGTGCGCGCTTCGGTGTCTCCGCATCGCACTACCGCGACCAAACGGCAAATCCGCCAGATTCGGCAAAGCCACGTAGCGTGACGCGCAAAGCGACGGCGTTCACGCAATCGTAATTTGCACAGGGGCGCTTAACGCGCCACTAACGAACCCTGGAGAGATTGATGAACCTTCGCACTTCCGCAGTGCGGCTGGGCCTGTTGCCCGCCGGTATTGCGATCGCGTTGACGCCGGCTTTTGCCGCCGCACAAGAGTCGACCACCACGCTTGACCGTATCGAGATCACCGGCTCGCGCATCCGTAGCGCGGACGTCGAGACGCAGCAGCCGATCTTGACGCTTGACCGTCAAGCGTTGGAAAAGCAGGGCCTGACGTCTGTTGCCGACGTGCTGCAGAACCTGACCTCCGCCGGTTCCCCGGCTATCTCGCGCGCTGACGCGCTGTCGTCCGGCGAAGACGTTGGCGGTTACTACGTCGATCTGCGCAATCTCGGCGCGCAGCGTACGTTGGTGCTGGTGAACGGTAAGCGTCTGGGTGCGTCGACCTCCGGTCTGCAGGATCTCAGCCAGATTCCGATGTCGGCAATCGAGCGTATTGAAGTGCTGAAGGACGGCGCCTCGTCCATCTACGGCTCCGACGCGATCGCCGGTGTGGTCAACGTCATCACGCGTAAGCGTTTCGACGGCGCTGAAGCCAGCGTGCAGTTCGGCCAGTTCGGCCAGGGCGACGGCGACACCACGCAGTACTCCTTCACTGTTGGCTCGCAGGGCGAGCGCGGTGGCGTGACGCTGTCTGCCGAATATTCCAAGCAGGACCCGGTGTTCGCCAAGAACCGTTGGTTCAGCCGCGATGGTTCGCGTGGTCCCAACTCGACCCCGAACAGCTGGAGCCCGATCAGCCAGAACGGTTCGTGGTGCAATCCGCTGCAGGTCGACTGCGATGATCCGGACACCGCGGTGTGGCAGACGCTCAACGCCGGCGGCAACCCGAACAACCCGGCCGACTATCACCGCATCACGCCGGCCGAGTACGCCAACTCGAACCAGCAGATGATGGTGCAGACCGGTATCGAGCGGAAGTCGGTGTTCGCCAACGTCAACTACGACGTTGCCGATGCCATCACCTTCAACGCCGATATTGCCTACAACGAGCGCACGACAGATGGACAGATCGCGGGCTACCCGTATCAGTTCGGTTCGTTCGGCACTCCGCTGGAAGGCAGCAGCGCGTTCAATCCGATCGGCCAGGATGTCGACTTCCGTCGCCGTCTGTGGGAAGTGCCGCGCGCCAGCGAAAACCAGCTCAAGACCCTGCGCTTCGCGCCGACCTTGAGTGGCTACTTCGACATCGGCGGCAAGACCTGGGACTGGGACGTGGGTGCGTTGTGGAACCGCAACGAGAACACCAAGCGCAGCCGTGGCGACATGAGCCTCATCGCGTCGCGTCAGGCACTGGGCCCGTCCTTCATCAACGGCCAGGGCGTTGCGCAGTGCGGGACCGCCGCAGACCCGATCTCGCTGTCGGCCTGCCGTCCGTGGAATCCGCTGCTGCCGTACAACGTTGCAGGTCAGGGCTCGCTTGCCGACCCGGCGCTGCAGGAATTCCTGTTCCCGACCTTCACCGATACCGGCCTGACCAAGACCACCAGCTTCACCGCAAACCTGTCCGGTTCGGTGGTTGAGCTGCCGGCTGGCGATCTGGGCGTTGCGGTGGGCTATGAACACCGCAAGGAAGAAGGTCGCTTCTCTCCGGATGCGTTTGCGCAGTCGGGCGAAAGCACCGGCCTGGGTGCCAAGACCACGCAGGGCCAGTACTCGCTGGACGAGGTCTACCTCGAATTGAATGTTCCGCTCCTGAGCGATGTCGCTTTCGCCAAGGAACTGACCTTCAACGCCGCAACGCGTTATTCGGACTACAGCAACTTCGGTAACACGCTGAACTCGAAGTTCGGCCTGACCTGGCGTCCGCTGGAAGACCTGCTGGTGCGTGCGACGTATGCGGAAGGTTTCCGTGCGCCGACCATCAGCGACCTGTATGGTGGCCTCAGCAGCAGCTTCGAGTCTTACATCGATCCTTGCGGCGTCGGCGCGCCGAACAGCGTCAACGGCAACGCAGCTTGCAACAATGCCAATGTTCCGCTCGGCTATACCCAGCTCGGCCAGGGCTTCGTGCCTTGCACGACCTATCCGTGCCAGACGCCTGATGAATTCATCAGCGGCGCCAACCCGAACCTGAAGCCGGAAACCTCCACGAGCAAGACCGCCGGTCTGGTCTGGAGCCCGCGTTGGGTGCAGGGTCTGGACATCTCGCTGGATTGGTACCGCTACGAGATCAACGACATGATCATCGCCGATAGCGTCGACCGCATCCTGCGCGACTGCTATGTGCTCGGCAATGCAGAACGTTGCGCAAATGTCACACGCGCAGCCGATGGTCATATCTCGGCGATGAGCTACGGCGTGGCCAACCTCGGTCAGATGGAAACCGAAGGCTACGACCTGGGTGTGAAGTACCGCCTGCCGGAAACGGCCATCGGTTCCTTCACCTTCGACTGGCAGACCAGCTACGTCAGCAAATACGACGAAGCCGGCCAGGACAGCGCAGGCAACGCCATCATGATTGGTCGCGTCGGCGAGCCGGGCATCTTCCGCGTGCGTTCGAACGTTGGCGTGAACTGGTCGCTGGGTGATTTCGGCGTCAACTACACCCTGCGTTACTACTCGGGCATGAAGGAAAGCTGCATCACGCTGGCCGAAGGCTATTGCGATGCGCCGGACCATGTCGCCAATGGCGAGTCCGACCCGCTGCGTCACACCGGCGCCAATACCTTCCACGACCTGCAGGTCAACTGGAAGGCGCCGTGGGACGCAACGATCGCACTTGGCGCGAACAATGTGTTCGATCACCGCGGTCCGCTGCAGTACTCGGCACCGAACAGCAGCTTCGCCTACTACGGCGGCTTCGAAATCGGTCGTTTCGTGTACATGAAGTACACCCAGCGCTTCTGATCCATCGACGCGCGTGGTAAATAAAAGACGGGCCGCAAGGCCCGTCTTTTTTTTTGCAATTTGCTGATGCGATGAGGGAGCTGCGCGTGCGACGCGGTGATTTAGATGCAGGGTAATCGCTGCGCTACTCAAGCGCTGCGGCACTCCGCGAAGAGCGCGCGCAGGAGGTGGAAGTCGTCGAGTGATGCGGCTCGAGAGAACTGCCGTCCTTATTCTCGTGCAGCTTCCACAGCGCTTGAGCGCACTGTCCTGCCCGTAGTGCGGTGCGCTACGGGTGAGGGTCGTCATCACCCAGGCCAAGGCTTGCAATGCGCGGCCCTGGCGCAACGGCTCCATGCAGGGGGGGGGGGAAGAAGCGGCATAAAAAACGCGGCCCTGGCCGCGTTTTTTTCAGGCACGCCGCATGCGACTAACCTACGCCTCGGTAAGCCCCAGCAACGTGTCGGCCTGTTCGCGCCAGCTTGGCAGGCGCGCGATGACGCCGACCTTGGTCAGGTACTCTTCGTCCACGCTTTCGCCGCTGGCCAATGCCGTGGCGACATGCACTGCGCCGGTGACCCAGAAGCTGCGCATGCTGGAACGCAGCGGATGGCGATGGAAGGCCACCGCTTCGATGATGGGCATCGGCAAGCCCCACAGGCCGAGCAGGTAGGCGCCGGCTTCGGTGTGACCCAGGCGTTCGTCGCCGGCTTCGGCCGGGGCTTCGCGCTCGTCGCGCACGCCCGGCAGCAGCAGGCCGATGTCGGCCAGCAATGCGGCGGTGGAACCGAGTTCTGCGCTGGTCGGCGGAAGCACCTTGGCCGCCAGGCGCGAGGAGAGCAGGGCGCGGCGCTGCATCGCGTTGCGCTCGGCCGGTGTGAGCGTCTGGACCGAAAACACTTCGCTGGCCAGTACCAGATCGCGCAGCGTCGCCACGCCCAGGCGGGTCACCGCCGTGCGCAGATCGGTAATGCTGCGGCCACCGGAAAAGAACGCCGAATTGCACAATTGCAGCACTTTCGCCGCGATCGCCGGGTCGCCGGCGATCAGTTTGGCGATATCGGCCGCATCGGCGCCGTCGTCCTCTTCCAGCGCATGCATCAGGCTCAGGTACAAATGCGGAGGCGAGGGCAGCTTTTCGATCCGCCCGATCGCCGCGCGCAGGCGCGGATTGCTGAGCAGCTCGCGCAGTTCTTCCAGGCTGGTGACCGCTTCGAGCAGCACTTCGGGTGCCAGCGGCATCGGCAAGAAGCGATGCGCCACGCCGATGATGCGGGCCGGCGGCGTGCGCTGGCCGCCTTGCGCATCGATCAACGCAATACGAATGGTGTCCGGGCGCAGCGTGCGGATTTGCCCCAGCAAGGTGGCGGCAGTCAGGTCCGGCAGCACCGGGGCAACGATGACGGCGTCGAACGGCGACAGCGCGGCAGCTTCGATCGCCGAATTGCCATCGGCCACCTGCTGCGCCTGCCACTGGTCGCCCAGGTCGGCGACATAGTCGACAAGGTCGGACGGAAGACTGGCTTCGTCCCCAACAAACAGAATACGCAAGACACTTCCCCAGAAGTCACCGGTGACAGACACCGGCCAAACGCTTTCGGCAATGTACCCAATCTGCCGACTGCGGTCACCGGGATCACGCCAGAAGCGTGATCCCGGTCGCCCGCCCTACACGCGGGGCAGCATCACGATCGATGGATCAGGGTGCGTCGGAATTGTAGCGTTCCACCGACTCGGTCAGGATGCGCTTGGCCTCGGCCGCGCCGCCCCAGCCATCCAGCTTGACCCACTTGCCCTTCTCCAAGTCCTTGTAGTGCTCGAAGAAGTGGCCGATACGCTCCATCCAGTGGCTGGACACCTGGTTGATGTCTTCGATGTGCGCGTAACCGGAGAAGATCTTCTCGATCGGCACGGCCAGGATCTTTTCGTCGCTGCCGGCTTCGTCGCTCATGCGCAGCACGCCCACCGGACGGCAGCGCACCACCGAGCCCGGCACCAATGGCAACGGCAGCACCACCAGCACGTCGGCCGGGTCGCCATCGCCGCACAGGGTGTTGGGCACGTAGCCATAGTTGCAGGGGTAACGCATCGGGGTCGACAGAATGCGGTCCACGAAGATCGCCCCGCTGGCCTTGTCGACTTCGTACTTGACCGGCTCGGAATCCTTGGGGATCTCGATGACGACGTTGATTTCTTCCGGCAGATTCTTGCCAGAGGTGACCAGTTCAAGGCCCATGCGGGTAGCTCCGAGGCGTCAGCAGTGTGTGGAGCGCGATTCTACGCGTTCGGCTGTTGCGCTGCAGCGACACTGAATGGGCAATGTCCTGACCGCTGCGTGCGGCATAGCCCGCGTTCATCACGGGTGGCTGCCTGATCGTTGCGGCCCGGCCGGCGGCGCACCCTGCAGACTCATCCACCGCATAGGAATTGCCCATGTCCAGGCTTGCGCGTTTGCTCGTTCTCCTGCTGCTGTCCCTTACCGCCCAGATCGCCGCCGCCACGCCTCCACCCACTTTCGTGGATGCGGTGGACTGGCCCGCCAATGGCGAGGGTTGGGAGGCGTTTATCGACCTGGAGCAGCGGCTGGACCGCGACTTCGACAATATTTGCGGCGATACCTTTTGCGGTGGCGACTTCAGCGACTACCAGCCGCTACGCTTCCGCTGCTCGGTGCATCGCGTCACCGGGGTGGTGCGGAGCTGCATCTGGACCTTCGGCGCCAGTGAGGTCAGCGTCGACCCGCGCAGCGGTTACCTGCGGTCGGACAGCCGGGTGTGGCGCTGCACGGCACCGTTGAAGGACGGTACCCGCCTGGATGAGATGTATCGCACGCTTGCGGTGACCAATCCGCTGTTCGAGCCACTGCCGGGCGGCGCACCGCCGATCTATGACGGCTTGATCGGCTGCCTGTGATCATTGGTCCGGGCGGGACGGGGGGCTTGCCAACATGGGCCAGCCCCTTCCACCTGGGGGCGGCATCTTCGTATCGACGATGGTCGCCGCCAGCGGGCGCCGGCGTGATGCCGATCCTGAGCTGGTCAGCGCAAATGACCGGGTCCGACCGCGCCCTTATTGGCCTGGTCCCTGGGCCGCAGCGTTGCCACTTTCCGCTTGACCTGCCGCGACTGGTTTGGTTGGTCGGCTGCTCCCGTCGTCGCGACCGCAGGTCACGCGACCTGCGGTCGTCGCAGCGTTACAGCAGGGGCACGAGCAATAAGGCCACGATGTTGATGATCTTGATCAACGGGTTGATCGCCGGCCCCGCGGTGTCTTTGTATGGGTCACCGACTGTGTCGCCGGTAATCGCAGCCTTGTGCGCCTCGCTGCCTTTCCCGCCGAAGTGGCCGTCCTCGATGTATTTCTTGGCGTTGTCCCAGGCGCCGCCGCCAGTGGTCATCGAAATCGCCAGGAACAAGCCAGTGACAATCGTGCCGATCAACAAGCCACCCAGTGCACGCGGCCCCAGTAGCAACCCGACGATGATCGGAACCACCACCGGCAGCAGCGAAGGCACGATCATTTCGCCAATCGCCGAACGGGTCAGCATATCGACCGCGCGGTCGTACTGCGGCTTGGCGGTGCCGGCCATGATGCCGGGAAGCTCGCGGAACTGGCGGCGCACTTCTTCCACCACGGCGCCTGCGGCGCGGCCGACCGCTTCCATCGCCATCGCGCCGAACAGATACGGAATCAGCCCGCCAATCAGCAGCCCGATGATCACCGTGTGGTCGGATAGATCGAAGGCGTACACCTGGTCGGGATTGGCCGCCTGCAGGTTGTGCGTGTAGTCGGCAAACAGCACCAACGCAGCCAGCGCCGCCGATCCGATCGCGTAGCCCTTGGTCACTGCCTTGGTGGTGTTGCCCACCGCGTCCAGCGGGTCGGTGATGTTGCGGACCTCGGGGGGGAGCTCGGCCATCTCGGCGATGCCGCCGGCGTTATCGGTAATCGGCCCATACGCATCCAGGGCAACGATCATGCCGGCCATCGACAACATGGCCGTCGCTGCAATCGCGATGCCGTACAAGCCGCCGAAATGGAACGCCCCCCAGATTGCTGCACAGACCGCGATCACCGGCAGCGCGGTGGATTTCATCGAAATACCGAGCCCTGCGATGATGTTGGTGCCGTGCCCGGTGGTGCTGGCCGATGCAACATGCTGCACCGGGGTGTACTGCGTGCCGGTGTAGTACTCGGTGATCCACACGATCAGGCCGGTGAGCACCAGGCCGATCAGTGCGCAGGCGTACAACGCCGTGGCGCCGTGGATGTTGTCGCGCATCAGCGATTGGGTGATGGGCCAGTAAGCCAACGCCGCCAGTACGCCCGACACGATGACGCCTTTGTAAAGCGCACCCATGATCGAACCGCCGTCTTTGACCTTGACGAAGGCCGCGCCCACGATCGAGGCGATGATCGATACCCCGCCGAGCACCAATGGATAGAGCACGGCATGCGAACCGGTGTCGGCCAACGTCAGACTGCCGAGCAGCATGGTGGCGATCACGGTGACTGCGTAGGTTTCGAACAGATCGGCCGCCATGCCGGCGCAGTCGCCCACGTTGTCGCCGACATTGTCCGCAATCACCGCCGGGTTGCGTGGATCGTCCTCGGGAATGCCGGCCTCGACCTTGCCGACAAGATCGGCGCCCACATCTGCGCCCTTGGTGAAAATTCCGCCACCCAGGCGCGCGAAGATCGAGATCAACGACGACCCGAAGGCCAACCCGACCAATGCATGCAGGTTCTGCTCCAGTGGCAGCCCCATGCCTTGCAGCACAGCAAAGTAGCCCGCCACGCCGAGCAGCCCCAGGCCGACCACCAGCATGCCGGTGATCGCCCCGCCACGGAACGCCACATCCATCGCCTTGCCAATGCCATGCCGCGCCGCTTCGGCGGTGCGGACATTGGCGCGCACCGACACGTTCATGCCGATATAGCCGGCTAACCCGGACAACACCGCACCCAGTGCAAACCCGATCGCGGTGTACCAACTCAGGAACAGCCCGACCAACACGAACAGCACCGCCCCAGCAACCGAAATGGTGAGGTATTGCCGGTTGAGATAGGCACGCGCGCCTTCCTGGATCGCGGCGGCGATCTCCCGCATGCGTGCATTGCCGCTCGGCTGCGCGACCACCCAGCGCGCCGACACGATTCCATAGACGATTGCCAAGACCGCACAACCCAGCGCAAGCCACAACCCGTAGTGTTCCAGCATGACCCCTCCCAAGAGAATGGATGTCGTCCGGTCGGGACGAACCAAGGGCGATGCACACAACGAGTGGACTGACGAATACGGACTCGACGGCCGCCTGGGCCGTAATGCGCGTCGCGAATGTTCAGGTGGCCGGATCGCGACCGAGTATGCGCCGCGGCTTGCGTGGCGACCAGCGTGACGGCTTTGGCGCGTCGTTCAGTTGCGGCGTGACAGCCTGCGGCCAACGTGATTCGGTCGACCAGGAGTGTAAATGCCACACCATACCGCGCAAAAATATGCCGCGATGCTCGCGACGCTGTTGCTGACGAGCCAAGCGTTTGCGGCCGATCCCACGCCCGAACTCAAGCCACGCGCACCCGGCACCGCGCAAGCGGTCGGTGCCGTGCACACCTTGCGTCAGATCCCGGAAGCCTGCGTACGACTGGAAGGCGTGTTTACCGGAAATGCTGCACAGCCGTATACATTGTCGGTGGTCCGCAGCAGCCCCACCTGCCAGCCACGTGCACGCTTCGTGGATTTCGCCAAGGCCGCGCCCAGTGTAGCCTCGGGCTGGATCTTCAACGATGTGATCCGTGTACCAAGCGCAGCGTGCCCGTCACAGCAAGCGGTCGTGCGCGTGTGGCGCAAGCCGGCCGACGCAAAGCCACAACTCGATGGCCAGGGCCAGTCGCGCATCTATCTGGAAGACGCCAAGCAGCAAGCCGCTGCCGGCAAGATTCCGCAAGTACCGATGTTCGCTGCGCAGATGACGATGGAAGGCAAGGCGTGTCAGTAAGTCGAGACTTTGCTCTGCATCCGTAACGACGAACCCCGGCCAGGCCGGGGTTCGCTTTCAGTGCATGCACCGGTGTATCAATTGCTTCGACAGTCGCCAAGACAACGCGCTTTCATAAACCTGTCGTATTGACCTACGCCCTCAGCGCCACCTTTCGTTAGGGCGCAACCCACGCGCATGAGTCGCCCGATGTGCCGCCGCCTCAGCGGAGAGTTGAACATCGCTGTGCATCCCACGCGGGGCCGATCTCACCCCTCCCAAGCTGGCAATTTCTTCGCCACCGCGACATTCTTCAAACTCACATACTTCGGCAAGCCATCGCTGCCGTAGGCCAGTGCGGCTTCGCCCTTGATCAATGGGGCGAAGTAGCGGCGGGCGCGTTCGGTGATGCCGAAGCCGTCCTTGCGCAGGAAGCTGGGCGGCATCTTCTTTTCGTGATTGGCCACCTTGTGCAGGGGGGCGGGCACGATCTTCCAGCGGTAGGGTGCGTCGCTGACGCGTTCGATCACCGGGATCACCGCGTTCATGCCTTTGATCGCGTATTGTACGGCGGCCTTGCCGACCGCTTGCGCCTGTTCCCAGTCCGTCTTGGATGCGAGGTGGCGTGCGGAGCGCTGCAGGTAATCCGGCAACGTCCAGTGCACCTTGTAACCGAGTTCCTGCTTGACCTGTGCGGCCAGGAACGAGGCCACGCCGCCGAGCTGTGCATGGCCGAACGAGTCGGCCGCGCCACCGGCATCGGCGACGAACTTGCCGTGTGCGTCCTGGATGCCCTCGCTGGCCACCACCACGCACCAGCCGACCTTCTCCACCACCTGTTTCACCTTGGCCAGGAATGCAGCCTGGTCGTAGGCGCGTTCGGGTAGCAGAATGATCTGCGGGGCGTCGTCTGGGCCTTGCCCGGCCAGGCCTGCCGCTGCGGCCAGCCAACCGGCATGGCGGCCCATCGCCTCATAGATGAAGACCTTGGTGGAGGTATCGGCCATGGCGGCGACATCCAGTGCGGCCTCGCGTACCGAGACCGCGGTGTACTTGGCCGCCGAGCCGAAGCCGGGGCAGGTGTCGGTCACCGCCAGATCGTTGTCGATGGTCTTTGGCACGCCGATGCAGCGCAGCGGGTAACCATAGGCCTTTGCGAGTTGCGAGACCTTCCACGCGGTGTCGGCCGAGTCGTTGCCGCCGTTGTAGAGGAACCAGCGTACGTCGTGCGCGCGCAGCACGTCGAGCAGACGTTCGTACTTGGCGCTGTCTTCCTCCAGCGATTTGAGCTTGTAGCGGCACGAGCCGAAAGCGCCGCCGGGGGTCTGCGCCAATGCGGCAATGGCTGCAGCGGATTCCTTGGAGGTGTCGATCAACTCCTCGCGCAAGGCGCCCAGGATGCCGTTGCGTGCCGCCAGTACCTTGATCTTGCGTGCGCGCGCTTCGGCGATGACGCCGGCGGCGGTGGCATTGATGACGGCGGTGACGCCGCCGGATTGGGCATAGAGCAGGTTGCCAGTGGTCATAGGGGGACAGACTCCTCACATGGGAACATGGCGCAGGGGGACAGTGCCGGGACATTCCCCGGATGCGGTAAGCTGCACGGCCATACGGTCAGCGCCGGCGAAGACGTGAGTCTAACGCCGCCCACCGCAACGCGTTTTTATTCGAAAGTGGAGTCCACTGATGCGATTGGTTCTGTTGGGACCGCCCGGTTCGGGCAAGGGCACCCAGGCGACACGTCTCAAAGACACGTTTGATATTCCGCATATTTCCACCGGCGACCTGTTGCGCGCCGAAGTGGCCGCTGGCTCGCCGCTGGGATTGAAGGCCAAGGAAGTGATGGCACGCGGCGACCTGGTGTCCGACGACATCCTGCTCGGCATGCTCGAGGCGCGCCTTGGCCAGGCCGATGTGGCCAAGGGTTTCATCCTGGATGGCTACCCGCGCAACGTGGCCCAGGCCAATGCGCTGGACGAACTGCTCGGCAAGATCGGTCAGCCGCTGGATGCCGTGGTGCAGCTGGATGTGGCCAGCGAGTTGCTGGTCGAGCGCATCGCCGGTCGTGCCAAGGCCGAAGGCCGCGAAGACGACAACCCGGAATCGGTCCGCAAGCGTCTGCAGGTCTACACTGATTCCACTGCACCGGTGATCGGCTTCTACGAGCAGCGCGGCAAGTTGGCGCGCGTGGATGGCGTGGGTTCGCTGGACGAAGTGCTGGAGCGCATCAGCAAGGCGCTCGGGCGCTGAGTCGGTAGGGGGACGCCCGGCGCAAGGCACGGTCTCGGCCATGCGCGGCCTCTGGTCGCGCTGCTTTCTCGCCGTGATCGCCCGGCCAGCGTTACCCAAAAGAAAAACCCCGGACGTACAAGACGCCCGGGGCAGAATAACGCCAGTAGTAGGCTTGCTCAGAGCCCCGACAGCATGAGCTCCCTGGGGATTTGGCCTCTTGGGGAGTAGGACCAAAGGGATACTGCGACTGGCGTTCAGCATAGTGAGCGATGTGACCGGGTTCGCACATCGGGAAATTCCCGACAGTACGGTAGGAAATCCCCGACACCTGGGCTTGCGTTGGATTGGAATGTCCGGCAACTGCGGCGATCGGCGACAATAGGCGGCATGAGCAAACTCCACATTCTCGGCATCGCCGGAACTTTCATGGGCGGTGTGGCCGCCCTGGCGCGTGAGCTGGGCTGGCAGGTGGAAGGCAGCGACCAGGCCATCTATCCGCCGATGTCCACACAACTGGAAACGCTGGGCATTGCGCTGGAACAGGGATACGCGCCGTCCAATATTTCTCTGGACGCGACCGAGGTGGTTGTCGGTAATGCCCTGTCGCGCGGCAATCCGGCGGTGGAGGCGGTGCTGGATGCCGGCCGCCGGTACACCTCCGGCGCGCAATGGCTGACCGAGCAGGTGCTGCCGGGCCGCGACACGCTGGCGGTCGCCGGCACCCATGGCAAGACCACCACCACCACCATCCTGAGCTACCTGCTGGAGGCGGCCGGGCGCGCGCCGGGGTTTCTGATCGGTGGCGTGGCCGAAGATTTCGGCGTGTCGGCGCGACTGGGCCAGGGGCGCGAATTCGTGGTGGAAGCCGACGAATACGACACCGCGTTTTTCGACAAGCGCAGCAAGTTCGTGCACTACCGGCCATTGGTGGCGATCCTCAATAACCTGGAATACGACCACGCCGACATCTTCCCGGACGTGGCCGCCATCCAGCGCCAGTTTCACCATCTGGTGCGCACGGTGCCCGCGCGCGGTCGCCTGATCGTCAACGGCGAAGACGCGCACCTGGCCGAGGTGCTGGCGATGGGATGCTGGACGCCGGTGGAGCGGTTCGGCTTCGAGGCGTCGCTGGACTGGAGTGCGCGTTTGATCGCGGCCGATGGCAGCGCATTTGCGGTGCTGCATCGTGGCGTGGAAATTGGCCAGGTGCAGTGGCCGCTGGTTGGGCGGCACAACGTCCTGAACGGGTTGGCGGCGCTGGCGGCGGTGCAGGCGGTGGGTGTGGATCCGGCGACGGTGATGCCGGCACTGGCGCAGTTCCAGAGCGTCAAGCGGCGGCTGGAAGTCATTGGCAACGCGCGCGACATCACCGTGTACGACGACTTCGCGCACCATCCCACCGCCATCGCGACCACGTTGCAGGGCTTGCGTGCGAAGGTCGGGGCGGCGCGTGTTGTGGTGGCAATGGAGCCGCGCAGCAATTCGATGCGGCTGGGCGCGCATGCGCAGGCACTGGCGCCGTCGTTGCACGATGCCGATGCAGTGGTGTTTTTACATCGGCCGGAACTGGCCTGGGACGCCGCACCCATCATTGCGCAGGTGCGCGGCGAGGCACGCGTGGTGCAGGACGTGGATGCCTTGCTGCACACGCTGAGCGAGATTGCCAGGCCCGGCGACCATGTGGTGTTCATGTCCAATGGCGGCTTCGATGGTGCGCCGCGTCGCTTCCTGGCGCAGTTGTCCTGATGGTGCCGCTCATGGCTACCGGCGAGACCAGCACCTTGCCGCTGTTTCCGTTGCACAGCGTGTTGCTGCCCGGTGCGGCAATGGGCTTGCGCGTGTTCGAGCGCCGCTATCTGGACCTGGTGCGCGAGAGCGGCCGTAACGGCACCAGCTTCGGCGTGTGCCTGATCCTGGAAGGCAACGAAGTCGGCGTGCCGGCTACGCCGGCCGCGTTCGGTACCGAAGTGCGCATCGAGGATTTCGATGTGGGCGCCGACGGCGTGCTGGTGCTGCGCCTGCGTGGCACGCGGCGTTTCCACGTACAGCGCTCGCGCATTCGCGACAACGGTCTGGTGGTGGGAGATGTCGCCTGGCGCGAACCGGATCCGGACGACGAATTGCGCCCCGAACACAGCCTGCTGGCCACGGTGCTCGAGCGGATGCTCGAACAGGTGGGGGGCGAATTCGCTTCGGTGGGGCCGGGTTTGCTGGATCAAGCCGCCTGGGTGGGCTGGCGGTTGGCCGAGCTGTTGCCGCTGACCGAGCAGCAACGGCTGTCGCTGCTGCAGCAGGACGATCCGCATCGGCGGCTGGATCAATTGCTGGCCTGGATGCCGTAAGAGCTGCAGATAAACCGGCTGCGCCCGCTACACGGGTGCGGGCAACGCTCCGAACTTTCATGTGCCGCGTGTGCACTGTGTTCCCGCACGCCTTGCACACCCATTGATGGCCGCTCGCTACGCCTTTCCATCGCTCCGGTCGCGTAGGGCAATGGTTTCGATCGGCCCCATCACCGTGCTTGCACCGTGGCAACGGCACACTGCGCACGCTTGAGTGCGCTACCGACCGCATCCATGCACTGGATGCGCGCAATGGCGTCACTCGTTTCTTTTGATGGGGTGTGCCTTTGATTGTCGATGTAAAGCCGCGTGTGGCAGATGTGATCAGCCAGGTCTGGCGGACCCTGGCGGTGTTGTTCGTATGGGATGTGTTGATCACCATCATTTACTACGTGCTGCCGTTCCGTGCGCCGGCATTGCCGCTGACCATCTTTGGTTCTGCGCTGGCGTTGTTCCTGGGCTTTCGCGCCAATTCAACCTACCAACGCTGGTGGGAGGGGCGGGTGCTGTGGGGCCAGATGATCAATGCCTCGCGTAATCTGGTGCGCTTGAGCGTCAGTATCCTGGCTGCACCGGAGGCCGGCGATCTTGGGCGCACCATTGCGCTGCGCCAGATTGCCTACGTCAACGCGCTGCGCTGCCAACTGCGCCGGTTGCCGGTGGCGATGGCGTTGTCCCCGCATGTGGACGCCGACGAAGCGGCGGCGGTGGTGGTGCGCACCAATGTGGCCAACGGCTTGCTCGACATCACCGGACGCAGCGTGGAGCAGGCGCGGCGCGCTGGCTGGATCGACAGCATCCAGCAGGCCAGCGTGGAACGCATCCTGGTGGATATCGCCAACGCACAGGGCGGCATGGAACGCCTGAAGAATACGCCGTTGCCGTACCAATACCGCTTCTATCCGAACCTGTTTACGCGGCTGTTCTGCGTGCTGTTGCCGATCGGTCTGGTGGAGACGCTGCAATACGCCACACCGGTCGGTTCGACCGTGGCCGGGTTGATGTTTCTGGCGGTGTTGAAGATCGGCGATGAGCTAGTGGACCCATTCGCCAACACCATCCACGACCTGCCGCTGGACACGATGTGCCGCACGGTGGAGATCGATGCGCTGCAGGCCATTGGTGAGCAAGCGCCGGAGCCGATGCAGCCGGTGGATGGCGTGTTGTGGTGAGGTATCGCGTGCTAGGCCAATGCGGCCTTTGCATCGCCGAACTGCGCTGATTCGCATTCTTATCGTTCGCCTTGAGAGGCGATTGAACGGTGCAAGCAGTTGTGGCGCGGCCAACTGCGAGTTTTCTGCATGGCCCTTGCCCACCCACCATCGCGGGACACGCTGCAAGTACGTCCTTGTAAGCTCTTACGCGGCATCCATGCCGCGTAAGGTCCCGCGACGGTGAGCGGCAAGGACCAGTCCAGTTGGTCGGTGCGCAGAGTGTTCAAGCGATAGCAAACCATGCGACGCAAGTAACCAGGCGACGCAGTGTTCTCTGCTCTTCGGTAGATCACCGACAAAAGTTGGTGCGGTGTCCTCGCCGCTTGCGGGACCGTTGGCGGCATGGATGCAGCCATCGAGCCCCATGGACGGGTTCACGGCGTGTCCCGCAAGCGGCGAGGGCGCCGCGCGCTCGACCAACGAAGCGTTCACCCTGTCAATTCAGCAGCCTCTGGACGGCGCCAGCACGTCACCATCGAGACAGGGTTCAACAGCTGTTGCTGACACCCCATCTCGACCCATCGCGCGATCGCCGGCCAATCGCCTATTGCCCGATCGATCAACGGCGTTGTTGCGGCGGACCCGATGCAGCAGGATCGAACGCAGCGGTGTCCGTCCGCGGCACAGCGTTGTGTTTGTCCTCGCCACGCACCGCACTGCCCGAGGTGCTGTCGATCAGGATCACCGGCACCTGCGAGCGACGACGCTGTTCCATGCGATGGGGCAGCGGGCCGAGTGCCTCGCGCAATGCGCTCAGTGCAGGATCGACGCCGCGCAGCGGGTACCACAGGCCGATCAGGCTGAAGTGGCGGCTGTAGCGCAAGGTCTGGGTGCTGCCCACCCACAGCGGTTGTGCATCCGGCTGCAGGCGCGCAGCCGCCGGCCACAGGCGTAGCACATGCACGTGGCCGGGCGCGGCGTGGCGCACCATCAACAGGGCTTCGACCTGGGTCTCCAGCGTGGCCGGCAGAATCGGTACTTCGTCGGGGCGGCCGCTGACATCGAGCAGGTGCAGCGCCTGTTCCCAGCCCGCCTGGGGCTGGACCCGCCAGCCGCGCGCCTGAAGCTGGCGCTGCAACGGGGCGAGCGGGCCGGCCAACTGGACGTCCAGCGGCCAACGCTGATCGTCGTCGAATTCGTTACGGCGTGCCGGCAGCAGGCGCCATTGCTCTTCCCACCACTCGTGTGCGGGCAACTCCATCAATGCCGGCGGCGGCGGTTCGAACTTGGCCAGCTTGATGTCGAGGTTGCGCGGCGCAAAATAAATGGCACAGCTCACGAACACCCCATAGAAGATCCACGACACCGGCTTGACCCAGAACGCGCGGGTGGCACGGCGGCGGTAGGCAATGCCCAGCACCAGCAGCCAGAAGATGCCGAACAACATGCCGCCGACGACGTCGCTGAGCCAGTGCGCACCGAGATACAAACGTGCAAAACCGATCAGCGAGACGATGGCGCCGCTGACCAGATACGGCCACACGCGGCGGCGGCCAGGCAACTCGCGCGCGATCAACAGCGCGAAAAAGCCGAAGGCGATCGTGGCCATGGTGACCGCAACCGATGGAAAGCCGAAACCGCTGCTGGCCGCAGGCGGGCGCACCACCTGCACGGTGGCGCCAAGCAGCTGGGTGAGCGCCAGGCCGAAGGCCAGCGCGATCACCCAATGGGCCACGGCCATCCAGCGGCGACGCCAGGCCAGATAGCCCATCGCGGCGGCGATGGCCGGCAACAGCACCTGCCAGTCGCCCAATGAGGCCAGCGCCACCATCGGGTAGTCGGCCAATGGGTTACGCAGCGCCAGCATCAGGTCGTGCACGGCCAGGTCCACGCGCAATGGCTCGCCGTGCGCCAGCACCACCATCAGCAGCACGAACCAGCCCCAGCCGAGCAGCAAGAGCATCAAGGCCATCATGGCCAGCGGCACCGATTCGCGACGGCGCGGGTCGAATACGCCGACCGACCAATTCCCCAGGACCGGGTGCCGGTGCGACCACTCCAGCAGACGTGCCAGCAAGGCATCCAGATGGCCGGCCGACCAGCGGTACGAATACAGCACGACCGCCCAGGCAAGCCCGATCACGGCCGCCAGCAATGCAACCACCACAAATAGCCGCCCGGCCACCGCGGCCACTGCGTCGTAGGCCGTGCCCAGCACCCAGCCGGGCACCAGGAACAACAACGCCCACGACACGCAGGCCAGGCCGCTGGCGACCAGATACCGTTTGAACGGCATGCGCGACATGCCGGCGATCGCCGGTACGAACGGGCGCACTGCACCCACGTAGCGCGCAATCAGGATGCTTTTGAAGGCATTGCGTCGGAACAGCAGCTCGCCGCGCTCCAGCAGTTGCGGGTAACGCCGGAATGGCCAGTAGGTGTGCAGCTGATGGCCCCAGCGATGGCCGACCCAGAAGCTCAACGCATCGCCAACGAAGGCGCCCAGGGTGGCGCACGCCACCGCATAGGGGCCGTTGATCTGCCCGAGCCCGATGAGCACGCCAATGGCGAACAGCAACGGCAACGCAGGCACGATGGCGCCCAGCACGATGACCGCATCACAAAATGCGATGCCAAAGATCACCACGCCAGCCAAGGTGGGGTGGTGTCCGATCCACTCCAGCGTGGCGTCGATCCATGAGTTCATACCTGAATTATAGGTGGGCGCGGCGGCGCCTGACCTGCATCGTCCTCACATCGGGGGATTGGCTTCACCTGAGGTTGCGGCCATGCAGCTGCCGCACGCGCTAATGCCACAGATGCGCGCAGCGAGACAGGCCTGCCGCCTACAATGGGGGATGAGTCACGACCCTGCAGCCAATCTGCCGCTGAAGTCCGATACGTTCGGGCGCATTCTGTTGGTCCGCGATGGCGAACGCTTGTTCGTGCGTCGCGATGTTGGCGTGGCGCCGTGGCTGTTGCGCGGCGTGGCCTGGTGGCTGGCACGGCGCGAGGCGCTGGCCTTGCGCCAACTGGATGACGTGCCGCGCACACCGCGCCTGCTGCACTGGGACGGGCGGCACCTGGATCGCAGCTATCTGGACGGCGCTGCGATGTACCAGCGTCCGCCGCGCGGTGATCTGGCCTACTTCCGCAGCGCGCGCAGGCTGCTGCAGCAGCTGCATCGCCGCGGCGTGGCGCACAACGATCTGGCCAAGGAAGCCAACTGGCTGGTGCAGGAGGACGGCAGCCCGGCGGTGATCGATTTCCAGCTGGCGGTGCGCGGCAACCCGCGCGCGCGCTGGATGCGTCTGCTTGCCCGCGAGGATCTGCGCCACCTCCTCAAGCACAAGCGCATGTACTGCCCGGCCGCACTGACCCCGGTGGAACGCCGCGTGCTCAAGCGCACCTCCTGGGTCCGCGAGCTGTGGTTTGCCACCGGCAAACCGGTCTACCGCTTCGTGACCCGCCGCGTGCTGCACTGGGAAGACAACGAAGGGCAGGGGCCGAAGCCCTGAACGGCCGGGAATTGGGAATCGGGAATGGGGAATCGAAGAGCGCACCGTGCGAGCTGTTCGTTCGGCGCCTGCGGAACGGTTGAGGCGCTAAGCTTTTGCCATTCCCGATTCCCGATTCCCGATTCCCGATTCCCATGACGTTATCCGGCAAAACCCTGTTCATCACCGGTGCCTCGCGCGGGATTGGCTTGGCGATTGCGCTGCGGGCGGCGCGCGATGGGGCGAATGTGGCGATTGCGGCCAAATCGGCGGTGGCCAATCCCAAATTGCCTGGCACCATCCATAGCGCGGCCACGGCGGTGACTGCGGCCGGTGGGCAGGCGCTGGCGCTCAAGTGCGACATCCGCGAAGAAGATCAGGTGCGTGCGGCAGTGGCGGCAACGGTCGATGCGTTCGGCGGGATCGACATTCTGGTCAACAACGCCAGTGCGATCTGGTTGCGCGGCGCGCTCGGCACGCCGATGAAGCGCTTCGATCTGATGCAGCAGGTCAACGCGCGCGGCAGTTTTCTGTGCGCGCAGGCGTGCCTGCCGCACCTGCTGCAGGCGGCCAATCCGCACATTCTCACCTTGGCCCCGCCGCCGTCGTTGAACCCCGCTTGGTGGGGCGCGCACACCGGCTACACGCTGGCCAAGATGGGCATGAGTCTGGTCACCCTGGGGCTGGCGGCGGAATTCGGCCCGCAAGGCGTAGCGATCAATGCATTGTGGCCGCGTACCGTCATTGCCACTGACGCCATCAACATGCTTGCCGGCGTGGACGCCGCGGCCTGCCGTCGGCCGGAGATCATGGCCGACGCCGCGCATGCGGTGCTGACGCGCGCCGCGGCCGGGTTTTACGGGCAGTTCCTGATCGATGATGAGGTCTTGGCCCAGGCCGGCGTCACCGATTTGCGCGGCTATGCGATGGATCCATCGCGCGCGCTGTTGCCGGATCTGTTTCTGGACTGAGAGCGGTTAACCACAAGGCGAACAGTTGTCGTGAGCGTGGACGGCATGCTGGAACCGCAGTGTACGCGTGGCACACGCGCTACCGAGCAACGGCCGCGTCCGCCTGGCGGCGGCGCCGTGGTGTTGGCTGCTCCAGTGCCTCAGCCGTTACCTAGCTCCGGCAGTGGCTCGGCGCATTGCCGGCAATAACGTGCGTCGACCGCGTGGCCTTCCAGCCCGCAGCGCGCGCAGTTGCGCGCATCGCGTTTGCCGGTGTGGCCACCTTCGCGCAATGAGCTGGCCAGTTCGGCGGTATAGATGCCGGTGGGCACGGCGATGATGCTGTAGCCGATCAGGATCAGTGCCGAGGTGACGAAGCGCCCAAGTGTGGTCTGCGGCACCAGATCGCCGAAGCCCACCGTGGCCATGGTGACGATCGCCCAGTACATGCTGGTGGGGATGCTGGTGAAGCCGTGCTGCGGGCCTTCGATGATGTACATCGTGGCGCCGGCGATCACGGTGATGGTGAGCACGGTGAACAGGAACACCAATACCTTGCGACGGCTACGCCACAGCGCATCCAGCAATTGCCCGCTTTCTTCGATGTAGCGGGTGAGCTTGAGAATGCGGAACAGCCGCAGGATGCGCAGTACGCGCACCACCAACAGCGTCTGCGCGCCGGGCACGAAGAACGAGAGATAGCTGGGCAGGATCGACAGCAAATCGATCACGCCCCACACGCTGAGCGCGTAATGCAGCGGGCGCCGCACCACGGACAGACGCAGCGCGTATTCGATGGTGAAGATCACCGTGAACGCCCATTCCAGCGGCACCAGCCAGTCCGCGGCATGCGAATGGATGCGCGGCACGCTGTCGATCATGATCACCACCACGCTCGCCAGGATCGCGACCACCAGCATCAGGTCGAAATTGCGCGAGGGGCGGGTGTCGTGGCGGTAGATGATGTCGAACCACTGCCGGCGCCAGCCATCGTCGGTGGCGGCAGTGAGTTGCGGATCGGAGAAGGGGCGCATGCGCGCATTGTGCCGCAGACCGGCGAATGCGCGAGAATGCCGCTTCTCCCTCCGCTTCTGCGACCATCCTCATGAGCACCGCTGCCGATTCGCCCCTGTCCCTCGCGCACTACTACCTGCCGGTATACCGCCCGCGCCAGGTGGTGCTGGAGCGCGGCCAGGGCAGCCGCGTGTGGGACGATGCGGGGCGTGAGTATCTGGATCTGTCGTCGGGCATCGCGGTGAGCGGGCTCGGCCATAACGATCCCGATCTGGTGGCTGCGCTCACCGAGCAGGCCGGCAAGCTGTGGCACACCAGTAACGTGTTTTTCAGCGCGCCGCCGCTGAAACTGGCCGAAGAATTGGTGAGCGCCTCGCGTTTCGCGCACAAGGTGTTCCTGTGCAATTCCGGCACCGAGGCCAACGAGGCGGCGATCAAGCTGGTGCGCAAGTGGGCCAGCAGCCAGGGCCGTCCGGCCGACAAGCGCGTCATCGTCACCTTCGGCGGCAGTTTCCATGGCCGCACGCTGGCATCGGTCACCGCCACCGCGCAGCCCAAGTACCAGGAAGGCTACGAGCCGCTGCCGGGTGGATTTCGCTATGTGGATTTCAACGACGTCGCGGCGCTGGAAGCGGCGATGGCCGGCGGCGATGTGGCGGCGGTGATGGTCGAGCCGATCCAGGGCGAGGGTGGCGTGATGCCGGCCGCGCCGGGTTTCCTGAGCCGCGTGCGCGCGCTGTGCGACCAGCACGATGCGTTGCTGGTGCTGGACGAAATCCAATGCGGCATGGGCCGCACCGGCACGCTGTTCGCGCATTGGCAGGAACAGGTGACGCCGGACATCGTGACCCTGGCCAAGGCCTTGGGCGGCGGTTTCCCGATCGGTGCGATGCTGGCCGGGCCCAAGGTGGCGCAGACCATGCAGTTCGGTGCGCACGGCACCACCTTCGGCGGCAACCCGCTGGCCGCGGCAGTGGCGCGCGTGGCGCTGCGCAAGCTGGCCTCGCCGCAGATTGCCGACAACGTGGTGCGGCAATCTGCGGCATTGCGCGCAGGTCTGGAGGCGCTCAACGCCGAGTTCGGCCTGTTTGCGCAGATTCGTGGGCGTGGCTTGATGCTGGGCGCGGTGCTGGCCCCGGAACACGCCGGGCAGGCGGGGGCGATCCTGGATCTGGCGGCCAAGCATGGCCTGCTGCTGCTGCAGGCCGGCCCGGATGTGTTGCGCTTCGTGCCGGCACTGAATCTGACCGATGCCGAACTGGCCGATGGTCTGGCGCGCTTGCGTCTGGCCACTGCCGAGTATGTCGCGCAGCCGTGATGTCCGGCGGTGCTTGCGCGCCCTCTGGCCGGCACTGTGCTGGCTAGAAGTGGGGGGAGATGCGTGGTGTGCGGCATGTAGCGCGCTGACGCAGTGCCCGGTCTTTTAATTGCCTGGATGGGATGGCTGTCTTCCGCCGTACCCTCACCCCCAACCCCTCTCCCGACGGGAGAGGGGCCTGGTTTCATGCAAGTCCGTATCGCTTCAGCACTCGCCGCAACGCGCGGGCGTCGCGCACGGTGTCGGCGTGCAGGCCGGCCGCGCGTGCGCCACGCACGTTGACGAACAGGTCGTCGACAAACAACGTGCGCTCGGCGCGTTGCTCAAGTTGCGCAAGCGCGCGCTGATAGACCGGCACATCCGGTTTGCGGCCGCCCAGTGCACCGCTGCACAGCACGCGGCCCCGCAACAACGGAAATAGCGATGGCACGATCCGCTCGATCGCTTCTGCCATCAGCGGGCCATTATTGGTGAGCACCGCCACCGCCGTAGTCGTCGATACCGCCAGCACCTGTGTCACCACCGACGGGTCGGCGCGGCAGGCCGCCACGCGCGCATCGACCCAGGTAGCGCGATCGATCGGCTGCCCCAGCCCTTCGCTCAACTGCGCCAGATACGCCTGCGTGTCGATCGCACCAGCATCGTAGGCGCGCTCCAGACCCTGCGCGAACAACACCTCATGCACGCGCTGCGGTGAGCAACTCGCCGCTGCTGCAAGAGCGGCCATGCGCCGTGGCCGCGCGTAGTGAGCAAGTACGCCGTCGAAATCCAGCAACAGCAGCGATGGAGGTGCGGGCGACATGTGCGTGCTCGTGCGGTGGCTGCGCAGCGTTATCGATTCGGCGCGGCATGGCAAGCGCGCAAGACCTGCAATGCAAAACATTCGCGCAGGTAGGGGGTTGCGCTACCTATTCAGAGTTTTGAATTCGGCAGCGACCTACCCGCCTGCGCCGCCCCCACCCGCCGTACCAAAGTTGCGGAGCATTCGCGCTGGTTATGGTCACTGCACGCCGCATCCGCGGTATCAGCCGGTCTCGGGGGAGCGCCCGGTCACTCAGCACGCCACACGTCTCCAGGGGTTGATTGCATGCCAAAGTGCTTGAACACCGATCAATTGGCGGCCTCGGTCGCCGACATCCTCGCCACCACCCGCCCGCGCCACGCGCTGGCGTCCATGACCTTGCTGCTGGCCGGCGCGCAGAGCTTGCCTGCGCTGGCGCAAGACGCACGCACGCTGGATGCGGTCAGTGTGGTGGGCACCGGCTCCACGCGCACCACGGCGTCCATCTCGGTAGACGAGATCCAGGCGCAGGTGCCCGGGGTAGCGCCACAGCAGCTATTGGCCAGCCTGCCCGGCGTGAACGTGCAGACCACCGACCCGTTCGGGCTGTATGAGTTCGGTGATTCGATGACGATCCGCGGGTTTTCCGCCAACCAGATCGGCGTGACGTTGGATGGCATTCCGATCGAAACCTTCGACACCCGCGAAGGCGGGCCGATCACCCGTTACGTGTCCAGCGAGAATCTGCTCGATGTCACGGTGTCGGCTGGTTCGGGTGACGTCACCCAGCCGTCGTATCACGCGTTGGGCGGTGCGATCCGTTACACCAGCCTGCCACCGAAGGGCGGCGACAGCTGGAGCGGCAATCTCACCCAGACCATTGGGTCGGACGATCTGGTACGCAGCTTCGTGCGCCTGGACACCCCGGACTGGTGGGAGGGCGGCCCCAGCGCTTATCTGTCCGCCTCGCGCACGCAAGGCGGGGTGTGGGACATGGAGCCGGCCACGCAAAAGAGCGACCACTTCGAAGCCAAGATTCGCCAGGCCTGGGATGCAGGCAGCCTGACATTGGGCTGGATCTACAACAACCGCAAAGACTACGACGTGCAGTCGTACAACTCCGACGGTTCGGTGTCCTGGGATCTGCATGAGCGCATCACCGGCAACCCGGAAGTGGATGCCGAGCACTACAGCGAATGGCAGAACGGGCGACGCGATTCCTTGCTCAGCCTGCACGGCGATTTTCTGTTCAACGATGCGATCGGCTTCACCTTTACCGGCTATTACGAAAACAAGCATGGGTATGGCGTCGGCGGCACGCCGCCGAGCACGGCGACGGGCTTGTACAACGATGCCATCGCCGGCACACCGGGGCGCACCGATATCGCCATCAACGATCCGCAGATCGTCGATGCCAACGGCAATGTCACCCACGTCGGTGCGATGACGCGGCGCGAGGAAATCATGGGCGGCGATCGCTATGGCCTCACAACGTCGGTATCGTGGGAGACCGAGCACAACAAACTCGAAGTCGGTGCGTGGTACGAAAACTACGATTTCGATCAGGTGCGCCCGCTGTACAACCTGGATCCGGCCACCGGCGCATTGCTCAAAAGCGCGCTGCCGATCGTGATCTACTACGACAACCACTTCTCCACCGAAGTGAAGCAGCTCTACATCAAGGACACGCTGCGCCTGCTCGACGACCGGCTCACGATGGAATTCGGCGCCAAGGGGCTGGATGTCAAACGCGACTACAACGGCATCGCCAATCTCGACGACTTCAATGTCGGCATACGCCGCGATGTCACCATCAAGAACAGCGATTGGTTCCAGCCGCAGGTCGGCGCCAGCTTCCAGCTCGCCGAGGGTGTGCAGGTGTTCGCCAACTACGCGGAAAACTTCAGCTCGGCGCCGCGGCTGGCGCTGACCTCGGGTGCATTCAACCCGGATATCGCACCGGAAGAATCCACCAACATCGATATCGGCATCCGTGCCGAATCCACGCAGTGGAGCGGCTATCTCGCCGCCTACAAGATCGATTACGAAAACCGCATCATCGCGCTCACGGACCCGGACCCGCTGGTGGTCGCGCCCACCGTCTACGCCAACGTCGGCGACGTGCAGACCTACGGCGCGGAAGTCTCCGGCATGTGGAAGCCGGCCCCGGGCTGGCGGTTGGGCGCATCGCTGACCTGGAACAAGTCCGAATTCCAGGACAACTATTTCGGCCCGGTCAGCGGCAACCTGGTGCAGGTGGAAGGTAACGAAGTGCCGGATGCGCCGAAGGTCATGTTCAGCATCAACGGCGGTTGGGAAGGCGCGCATTTCTTCGCCAACCTCGATACCAAATACACCGGCAAGCGCTATGGCGACACGCTCAATACCGATCGGGTGGATGCCACCTTCATCGTCAACGGCAGCGTCGGGTATCAGGGCGGGGACAGCGGGTTTCTTGCCGGTGGCCGGTTGCAGCTGTCGGTCTACAACCTGTTCGACAAGGACGATGCGATCGGTGCGGTGTTTCCCAACGAAAGCTCCGGTTCGTATCAGTTGATCGCACCGCGCCAGCTGTTCGCCAGTCTGGCGTACACGTTCTGAGGTGCAGCCGCGGCCGGCAAGGTTGCCGGCCGCGTGCGTTGGTCCATGACATGCAGGGGACGTGCGTTGATGCAAGGCAATCACACGGGAGCGATGACGCGGCGGCAATTGCTGGCGCGCATCGGCATGACCGCCGGCGGCGCAATGATGTATCAGGCGATGAGCAGCCTGGGCATGGCGGCCGAATCCACCTTCAAAGGGCCGCTGCAACTGGATGGCGACCCCAAGGGGACGTCGGTCTTGATCCTCGGTGCCGGGCTGGCCGGGATGAGCGCGGCGTTCGAGTTGCGCAAGGCCGGTTACCGCGTGCAACTGCTCGAATACAACGACCGCCCCGGTGGCCGTAACTGGACCCTGCGCGGTGGCGACCGCTATGCCGAGCTAGGCGGGGCCACGCAGCATTGCCAGTTCGACGACGGGCTGTACCTCAATCCAGGGCCATGGCGCATTCCGCATCACCACAAGGCGGTGTTGAGCTACTGCAAGCAGTTCGGCGTGGCGCTGGAAGCGTTCAATCAGGTCAATTACAACGCGCTGCTGCACAGCCAGAAAGGCTTCGGCGGCAAACCGCAGCGCTTTCGCGCCATCGACGCCGATTACAAGGGCCATGTGTCCGAGTTGCTGGCCAAGTGCACGCAGCAACACGCCCTGGACGCGGCCGTCAGCCGCGAGGATCAGGAGCTGCTGCTGGAATCTCTGCGCACCTGGGGCGCGCTCGACCAGAAGTTCGGGTACGTCAAAGGCAAGGACAGCAGCGAGCGGCGTGGGTTTGCGCGCTATCCCGGTGGCGGCTTGTCGGGCAGGCCGGAATTCTCCGATCCTTTCAGCGTGCAGGACGTGCTGCGCTCACGCCTGTGGACCACACTGGCGGCTGGCAACAACTACGAAATGCAGACCACCATGTTCCAGCCGGTGGGAGGCATGGACCAGATCGGCAAGGCATTCGCGCATCAACTGGGGAATGCCATCACCTATAACGCCAAGGTCACTAAGATCGATCAGGACGGCAGCGGCGTGCGCGTGTCCTGGCAGGATGCGGCGCGTGGCGGCGAAGAACGCCTCGCCAGTGCGGATTGGTGCATCTGCACCATTCCGTTGTCGGTGCTCAGCCGCATACCGGTCACTGCCAGCGATGCGATGACCACGGCGATCGGCAAGGTGCCGTACGCGGCATCGGTGAAAGTGGGCCTGCAATTCAAGCGCCGTTTCTGGGAAGAAGACGAAGCGATCTACGGCGGCATCAGTTACACCGATCTGCCGATCACCTTGATCAGTTATCCCAGCACCAACTACCACAGCTCGGGCAAAGGCGTGCTGCTCGGTGCCTATGTCTGGGGGCTGGACGCCTACCAGTTCACCGCGATGCCCCCGGAGCAGCGCGTGCGTAAAGCGGTGGAGTACGGCACCCAGTTGCATCGGCAGTATCCGCGCGAATTCGAAAACGGCATTGCGGTCGGCTGGCACCGCGTGCCGTTCACGCATGGCTGCTTCGGCATGTGGAGCGAGCAGGCGCGCGCCGAGCATTACGAACCGCTGTGCCAGATCGACGGCCGCCTGGCGCTGGCCGGCGAGCACGTGTCGTACATCCCGGCCTGGCAGGAGGGTGCCATCCTGTCGGCACACGATGTGGTTGGCCGCCTGCATCGCAAGGTCATTGCCCAGGGAGCGCGCGCATGAGTCTGCTGCCAAGAGCGTGCGGCGCCACGGTTGCGCTCGCCATTCTCGCCTTGTTGCTGCCGCCCAACGTGCGCGATGCGCAGGCGCAGAGTTCCGATGCCACGCAGTTGTTTCCGCAGCAAGGCTTCGCCAAGGCCTCCGGTCAGGACGTTTACCAGGCCATCTGCCAGGGCTGCCATATGCCGGCCGGCCGTGGCGCGCAAGGTGCCGGCGACTATCCTGCGCTTGCCGGCAACCCCAAGCTGGCTGCCGGCCCGTACGTGACCATGATGGTGCTCGACGGCCACGCGGGGATGCCGGGTTTCGCCGACATGCTCGACGACCGCCAGGTGGCCGAAGTGGTGAGCTATGTGCGCACGCACTTCGGTAACGACTATGCCGAGCGCGTGACCATCGACGACGTCAAATCGCTCCGCCGCTGATCTTCTCTCCTACAAGGAATTGCCATGCCACGTTCCATCACGACCGTTCTTAGCGCCGCAGTAGTGTGGGCTGCCAGTCTCGGTGCCGCGCACGCCGCCGAGGTGATCCGCCACAAGATTCCCAACAGCGATTTCCCAATTGCTGCTGCGGTGGAAATTCCAGCCGGCAAGGCCACGGTGTATGTCAGCGGCAAGGTGCCGGCGGTGATCGATACCAATGCGCCCAAGGATTCCGCTGCTGCCTATGGCGATACCAAGGCGCAAACGGTGAGCGTGTTGAACCAGATCAAGCAGCAGCTAACCACGCTGGGGTTGGGCATGGGCGATGTGGTGAAGATGCAGGTGTTTCTGGTCGGCGATCCGGCGATGGGCGGCAAGATGGATTTCAACGGCTTCATGGAAGGGTATCGCCAGTTCTTCGGCACCAAGGAGCAACCCAATCTGCCAGCGCGCTCGGCATTCCAGATCGCGGCATTGGGTAACCCGCTGTACCGGGTCGAGATCGAAGTTGTTGCCGTGCGTCCCTGAGTCCGCGTCTTCATCCTGCTGGAGTTTGTCATGAACACTGCTCTTTCGCGCCGCACGTTTCTACGCGACTCCGCGCTGTTTGCCGGCGCCGCCGGTGCCGCCAGCTTGCCGCTGCTGGCCAGCGCCATCGAACGCTCCACTGCCATTGCGCCCACGCCGGCAACGGCGCTGACACCGGTAATGATCGACTCCAATGAATTTCCGGATGGACCGTCGGCTGCCGCAGTAAGGGCCATCGCGCAGATCGCACCGCAAGGCGGGAGGTATCTGCGCCAGGTACAGATGGAATTGATGACCACCCTGGCTGCCGAGCTTAAGCTGCCGGTGGATCATCTGATGGCGTACGCCGGGTCCACCGAACCGCTCGACTACACGATGCTGGCATTCACTTCGCCCAGCGCCGCGTTGGTCACTGCCGACCCCACCTACGAATCCGGCTGGCGTGCGGCAACCCGCAATGGCGCGCGCTTGATCAAGGTGCCGCTGCGCAAGGATTTTTCGCACGATGTACAGGCCATGTGCGCGGCCGATGCCAACGCGGGCGTCATCTACATCTGCAACCCCAACAATCCCACCGGCTCGGTCACCGCACGCAAGGACTTGGACTACGCATTGGCGCACAAGCCCAAAGGCAGCGTGTTGGTGGTGGATGAGGCGTATATCCACTTCGCGCAAAGCACGCGCAGCATGGTCGACATGGTTGCCGCAGGCGAAGACGTGGTGGTGTTGCGCACGTTTTCCAAACTCTATGGCATGGCCGGCATCCGCCTGGGCTATGCGGCCGCGCGCCCGGACCTGCTGGCCAAGCTGAAGTTCTACAGCGTCAACAGCTTGCCGGTCACCGCCGCCGCTGCCGGGCTGGCCAGCCTGCGCGATCCTGCACTGGTGCCGCAACGGCGCGCGCGTACCGCCGCTACCCGCACGGATGTGATGGACTTTCTCGCGCGTCAGGGCTATGCGTGCACTGCCTCGGAGAGCAATTGCTTTATGGTCGATGTGAAGCGCCCCGCGGCTGGCTTCAAGGACGATATGGCCACCCATGGCGTGTTCATCGGTCGCAGCTGGCCGGTGTGGCCCACCTGGTCGCGCATTACCGTGGGCACCGACGCGGAGATGGCGCGCTTCAAACACGCGTTCGTGCAGGTGGTTGCCGGTAACCGCGGCCCGCTGCCGGCGCCGGGCGTGGCGACTGCAGCGGCCGATCCGATGGATGCATTTTTCCGTTACGCCTAGAGCGTGTTATGCACTTTGAGATGAGATGCGTTGCCCGCGCCGCACCGCTGACGGGCAACCCTCCGGGAAGCGCCCTGTGGCGCGCCGAGACCGCGTTGCGCGCCTTGCCCAAGCGGCCAGCCTGGGCCGCAGCGCACGCCTTGTCTCGACGCGCCACAGGACG
>NZ_QEYV01000048.1:0-139276 GCF_003992815.1 Xanthomonas sp. DAR33341
CCCCTCTCCCGCGCGCGGGAGAGGGGCTGGGGGTGAGGGCAGCGGCCTGCCCCCCTCATCCGCCCCTTCGGGGCACCTTCTCCCGCACGCGGGAGAAGGGAATCAGCTACGGATTTCTTTATGAGCCGCAAACAAGCTTTCCAATTCCTCGACCTGCCCCGGACCATGCCCACGCGCATTCCGGTGGAACTGCGCACGTCCGGCGACTGGGGCGAGTTGTACGGCAGGTTCGACAAGGCCGACGCGCAATACCAGGCCGGCCGTTGCCTGGACTGCGGTAATCCGTATTGCAGCTGGAAATGCCCGGTGCACAACGCCATCCCGCAATGGCTGCAGCTGGTGCAGGAAGACCGCATCATCGAGGCCGCCGCGTTGTGCCATTCGACCAACCCGCTGCCGGAAGTGTGCGGGCGGGTGTGTCCGCAGGACCGCCTGTGCGAAGGCAGCTGCACGCTGGAAGAATTCGGCGCGGTCACCATCGGCGCGGTGGAGAAATACATCGTCGACACCGCCTTCAAGATGGGCTGGCGCCCGGACCTGGGCAACGTGCAGGCCAGCGGCCACCGTGTGGCGGTGATCGGCGCCGGCCCGGCCGGCCTGGCGTGTGCGGACCGCCTGGCGCGCGCCGGTATCGAAGCGGTGGTGTACGACCGCTATGAGCAGATCGGCGGCCTGCTGCAGTTCGGCATCCCCAGCTTCAAGCTGGACAAATCGGTGATCGGCAAGCGCCGCGAGATCCTCGAAGGCATGGGCGTGCAGTTCCGCCTGGGCGTGGAGGTCGGCCGCGACATCAGCATCGAGCAGTTGCTGGGCGAGTACGACGCCGTCTTCCTCGGCACCGGCGCCTATCGCTACACCGACGGCGGCCTGCCCGGGCAGGATTTGAAGAACGTGCTGCCGGCGCTGCCGTTCCTGGTGCAGAACAGCCGCATCGTCAGCGGCAACGACCCGCACGGCCGGCCGATCGCCGGCTGGGAAGACCAGCTCGCCCTGCCCGACCTCACCGGCAAGCGCGTGGTGGTGCTGGGCGGTGGCGACACCGGCATGGACTGCGTGCGCAGCGCCATTCGTCTGGGCGCAGCCAAGGTCACCTGCGCGTATCGCCGCGACGAAGCCAGCATGCCCGGCTCGGCACGCGAGGTTGCCAACGCACGCGAAGAAGGCGTGCGCTTCCTGTTCAACCGCCAACCGCTGTCGATCGAATCCGGCGCCGACGACGAAGCCATCGGCGTGACCGTAGTGGAAACCAAGCTGGGCGAACCCGACGCCAGCGGCCGCCGCAATGCGGTGCCGGTGGAAGGCAGCGAATCGCTGCTGGAAGCGGACGTGGTGATCATCGCCTTCGGCTTCTCGCCTACCCTGCCCGACTGGTTGGCCTCGCAAGGCGTGGACGCCGGCGGCAATGGCCGCATCGTCGCCCCGTCCGACGGCAACGGCCGCCTGCCCTACCAGACCAGCAACCCGCGCCTGTTCGCCGGCGGCGACTGCGTGCGCGGCGCCGATCTGGTGGTGACCGCAGTAGCCGAAGGCCGCGATGCGGCGGGAAGCATCGTGCAGCTGCTCGGGGTCAAAGCGCAGGTCAAGGAGCCGGCTGCGGCGTAGCCGTCGTGGGTGCACAAGATATGAGATTGCAGGTACCAGATCAGGCCGTAGCGCTCATTTCCCTCTGACTTCCTTGCAACCGTCGCCAGACTCGATCTGGCTAATCGGATCTCGCGCTAACGATCGTGCAACTCACCAATCGGATACGGATCTGATTGTATTCGGCTCAGAAGCATTTATTCGCGCTGCAATAGCGCAAATAGCACAGCCGCAGGATGTGGATTGTTTGGGCGTATTCAACGGCGATGACTATCGAGGCCCCTGGCAAGAAAAAAGCGGATCACTTAGCAAACTCGAGTGGCGACAGATTGATGCCGACTCGGCACGGTACATCGGCACCAAGTGGATGCCGGACGGCGAGTCCTCGCGAGAGTTTGGTGCTCTTATGGGAGACCTCGTTGATCGTGAAGAACTCGCCATTAGGCTTTGGCCGTAAGCGCATCAAGCTGCGCTGGTAACAAACTGCCGCGCGCCACCGCCTGCGTCTAACAACAACGCAAGCGGTGGCATTTCATACATTTGATGCAATCTTGATCAAGCCGCCTTATCCAAGGTCGCCATATCGATCACGAAGCGGTACTTCACGTCGCTCTTGAGCATGCGCTCGTAGGCCTCGTTGATCTGGTCGGCGCGGATCGTTTCGATGTCCGAGACGATGTTGTGCTTGGCGCAGAAATCCAGCATTTCCTGGGTCTGGCGGATGCCGCCGATCAGCGAGCCTGCCAGCGTGCGGCGCTTCATCACCAGGTTGAACACCGCCGGCGACGGGTGCGACTGCTCGGGCACGCCGACCAGCACCATGGCGCCATCGCGCTTGAGCGCGTTGAGGAACGGGTCCAGGTTGTGCGGTGCGGCCACGGTGTTGAGGATGAAGTCCAGGGTGTTGTACTGCGCGGCCATCTGCGCTTCGTCCTTGGAAATCACCACTTCGCTGGCGCCCAGGCGCAGCGCATCGGCGCGCTTGCTTTCGGAGGTGGTGAACAGCACCACGGTAGCGCCCATCGCCTTGGCGATCTTCACCGCCATGTGGCCCAGGCCGCCGAGACCGACCACGCCCACCTTCTGGCCCGGGCCTACCTTCCAGTGCGCCAGCGGCGAATAGGTGGTGATGCCGGCGCACAGCAGCGGCGCCACCGCGGCCAGGTTGTCGCTGTGGGTGATGCGCAGCACGTACTTCTGGTCGACCACGATATGGTCGGAATAGCCGCCGTAGGTGTTCTCGCCGCCGCCGAACATCGGCCCGTTGTAGGTGCCGGTGAAGCCGGCTTCGCAATACTGTTCTTCGCCTTCCTGGCAGGAGGCGCAGCTGCGGCAGCTGTCGACCATGCAGCCAACACCGGCCAGGTCGCCGACCTTGAAGCCGGTGACCGCATTGCCCACCGCCGTGACGCGGCCGACGATCTCGTGGCCGGGCACCGAGGGGTACAGCGTGTTGTGCCATTCGTTGCGTGCGGTATGCAGGTCCGAGTGACACACGCCACAGTAGGCGATGTCGATCTGCACGTCGTTGAGGCCGGGCGCACGGCGTTCGAACACGAATGGGGCAAGTGGTTGATCGGCGGCCTGGGCAGCGTAGGCGTGGGCTGTGCTCATGGGAAAACTCCGGGGTGTTGCGTCGTCGGCAAGCTGCGCCAACAACGGAAAAGAAGGATCGCTAGCTTAAAACGCGCAGATGTCGCACTCCTGCGACAGTGCGTCTTACCTGGTCTCTTGCGAACGCGAGCGCACCCGCATGATGCGCCTTGCGCGTGTTCGCAGGCGGTCAAATCCGGACCTTGCGCGTGAATGGCGCGCTAACGTGCGAGCTCATAGGCTCACGCAGCAGCAGATGGCGCTGCACCATCTGCGCTGGCCGTGCCCTCCCCCGCGGCTGCCCACGTCGATGCCGAAGGAGACTTCCATGTTCCGCACTCCACCGCACTTTCCCCGCCTGCGCATCGCCGCGCTCGCGTTGACCTTGCTCGCCGCCGGTCCGTTGGCCCAGGCCAAGGAGCCGCCCGGCCCCAGGAGGGAAACCGCCGGCCTGAAGTATGTTGGCGTCAATCTGTCCGGTGCCGAGTTCAACTCGCGCAAGAAACCCGGCACCTTGTTCAAGGACTACACCTATCCTGCCGCCTCGGACTTCAGCTATTTCGCCGGCAAGGGCATGAATACGATCCGATTGCCGTTCCTGTGGGAACGCGTGCAGCCCGAGCTCAATGGCCCGCTGGACCAGGCCCAATTGGGGCTGATCAAGAAGTCGCTCGAGGCAGCCAAGGCCAACAAGCAATACCTGATCCTGGATCTGCACAACTACGCCACGTACAGCGGCAAGCGCATCGGCACCAGCGACGTGCCGGCCGGCGCGTTGGCCGATCTGTGGCGCCGGCTGGCGCTGGAGTTCAAGGACGACAAGGCGGTGATCTTCGGGCTGATGAACGAGCCCAATGGCATTTCCGCGCCCGACTGGGCCAATGCCGCGCAGGGGACGATCACTGCGATCCGCAAGACCGGCGCGAAGAATCTGATCCTGGTGCCGGGCACCGCCTACACTGGCGCACACAGCTGGCGCAGCACCAGCTACGGCGTCTCCAACGCAAAGGCGCTGGAAATCCTCAAGGACCCGGGCAACAACCTGGCCTTCGAAGCGCATCAATATCTGGATAAGGACTACAGCGGCACCAAGCCGGTATGCACCAGCGATTCGGTAGGCCAAGAAAAGCTGCAGGGCTTCACCTCGTGGCTGCGCGAGAACAAGCAGAAGGGCTTTCTGGGCGAATTCGCCACGGCCAACAATCCGGTCTGCGACAAGGCGCTGGAAGGCATGCTGACCTACATGGAAAAGAACAGCGACGTGTGGCTGGGCTGGACCTGGTGGGCGGCGGGCGCGTGGTGGAAGCCGGACTATCCCTTCACCGTGCAACCGGGCAAGGACGGCAGCGACAAGCCGCAGATGGCGATCCTGAGCAAGTACGCACGCCGCGCCGGCAAGTAAGCAGCGGCGCAGGCAGAAGGTGGTCGCAACCAGTGTTGCGGCCACCTTTTTTATGTCCATTGCGGTGCACCGCGTTGGAGGACAGGCTGCTTCGGAGAAGAGCAGGCCGCCGCTAGCTCGCCGTGGGCAGCGCAGAAGGCAGAAGCAATCCCGCGCCAGCTCAAACGCTTCCGATTGCCGATGTGCGCTCTTCGATGGCGTGCGACAGCCCGGCATCGAGCGCGTGCCATGTCTTGCCTGCGCTTGTGCAAGCTGCGGTGCACAGCGGCCGTCGCGACGACGCGCTGACGTAACGCGCTCGCACCAAGTGCGTGGACGACGCGCAAGCGATCTCATCCCGTATCGCGCCACCGCGATTGCGCACGCCACCTGCGCTCTGTCTGCCGCGGTGGCTGGCATTGCCCGACGACAGCATTGCCAATCAGGCAGCCCATCGCGATGAACAGAGAAGCGCTGCAGCGCAGAGGCTTTGCACGCAACGCAGCTGCATTCGCCTGCGATGCGCAGCACGCCATCGCGCAGGTCATGGTGTGCCACTGGTTTGAAGCGTGCGCTAACGGTGCGGTGCGTTCGGGCCATGCGTGCGCGCTCTAACACAAGAACTGCGCGTCACTGCACAGCTTGGCCGATTGATCCCTCTCAGCCGTAGTTTGTGCGGGCGTATACGCCTAGTCTGGTGATGGACGCGTTGCTGTCGTACATCGAACGAGCTCATGCCCGTCTCGGCACGTCGTCCTTGCACAGGTCTTTCGCACGCAGAAGTCTCAGGAGTTCCCCCATGAAATCCCTCACCACGCATACGCGCCGGCTGCGTTGCCGCGCGCTGTCTTTCCTATTGCTGGCCGCCATGCCCCTCGCGCAGGCGCAAAGCGCCACCGGCCTGAAGTATGCAGGCGTCAATCTTTCCGGCGCCGAGATCAAATCCTCGCAAAAGCCCGGCGTGCTCGACATCGACTACCGTTATCCGGCGGCCGATGAATACGCCTACTTCGCCGGCAAGCACATAAACACCGTGCGCCTGCCGATCCTGTGGGAACGGCTGCAGCCAAAGACAGGTGGCGAGCTGGATCCGGCCCAGCTGGCGTTGATCCGGCAGGCGGTCGCCAACGCCAAGGCGGCCAAAATGTACGTGATCGTGGATGTGCATAACTACGCCAAGTATTACGGCTACACCATCGGCAGCACGAAAGTGCCGATCAGCACCTTCAACGATCTATGGCGACGGCTGGCGATCGCCTTCAAGAGCGACAACGCCGTGATCTTCGGGCTGATGAATGAGCCTTACGACATCGATCCGCAAGCGTGGGCGACGGCCGCGCAGGCGTCCATCGACACCATTCGTAAAACCGGCGCCACCAATCTGATTCTGGTACCGGGTGCGTTGTGGACAGGCGCGCATAGCTGGTACTCCACGGTGGCCGGGCAATCCAATGCAGTGGCGATGGCATCCATTCGCGACCCGCTCAATCGTTATGCCATCGAAGCGCATCAATATTTGGATGCCGATTCCAGCGGCACCAGCGGCGGTTGCGTCAGCGCCACGGTCGGGGTCGAACGGCTGCGCAGCTTCACCGAGTGGCTGCGTCTGAACAAAAAACGCGGGTTTCTCGCCGAATTCGGCACCGGCAATACGGTCACCTGCAATCTCGCGCTCAACGGCATGTTGGGCTACATGGAATCCAACAGCGATGTGTGGATGGGCTGGTCCTGGTGGGCGGCAGGCGCATGGTGGAGTGGGGCGTATCCGTTCAACGTGCAACCGGATGCGCAAGGGCGCGACAAGCCGCAGATGTCGATATTGAGCCCACGTGCGCGCCGGATTACCGATTAAGCGCGACCAACACACCTAGCGAGCAGTCGTCAGGTGGACGTGGATGGCGCGGAAACCACAACGTCCGCGTGGTCCATGCCACGCGCCTGCCGCGCCAGCCTGATGGCTGCACGCCGGTGTTTCAGCTGTTGTTCCGCAACGACGGCGCTGGTCAAGGCGAGTGCGGCTGCGGCCAAGCAATCGTCACCGCACATCACTTTCTCTATCCGGTAGTGAGCACGCGCGTTCTACTGGGCTGAGCATTCCGCTATTGGGCCGCTTTTTCCTCGTACTTTCAGGGGAAAGATCGATGCAGCCTATGCACGCTCCCTGGGTGGCGCTTTAAATGCGGCATAGCGTCATAGACATGACGTCATGCCACTGACGGCAGACGCTTCCATACGACGCAAAATCGACAGCGCGGACACACGCACGCCGCAATTGCGCGAACACTTCGCGATATCGCGCGCTTTTGTGCGGCCTATCAATCTCGAAAATGCGCCTTGCAGAGTGTGACTGCGATGCAATTCGCATATTGGCGTTCCATTGGCCACACCCGGCAATTGGGCACGGCTGATGCATTGATTCAGACCGATGCAGCGCATCGCGCGCAACGCGCATGCACTTAGCTGCATCTCCCCCCGTCTGAGGAGTTGTGTCATGTCTGCTGTCTGTTTTTCGTTGCGCGCGCTACTGCGCTCCACGCTGCTTTTCATCGTGTTTGGCAGCCTGCCGTTGGCCCACGCGCAGACGCGCGCGCTCACCTATGCCGGCGTCAATCTGTCCGGTGCCGAATTCGCATCTTCCAAAAAGCCCGGAGTCCTCAACAAGGACTATATGTACGCGGCGGCCAGCGATTACACCTATTTCGCCGGTGTCGGCATGAATACCATCCGCCTGCCGATCCTGTGGGAACGGCTGCAGCCCACCGCGAGCGGCGAACTGGATCCGGCCCAACTCGCGTTGCTGCAACAGGCCGTGGCACGCGCCAAGGCAGCCGGCATGTATCTGGTCATCGATATCCATAACTACGCCAAGTATTACGGCTACAAGATCGGCAGCCCGGAAGTACCGGTGGCCACGTTTACCGATCTATGGCGTCGTCTCGCACTGGCGTTCAACAGCGACAACGTGGTGATGTTCGGGCTGATGAATGAGCCCAACAATATTTCGGCCAGCGAATGGGCCGGCGCAGCGCAGGCCGCCATCGATGCCATCCGCAGGACCGGTGCCAATAACCTGATTCTGGTGCCCGGCGCATTGTGGACCGGCGCGCACAGTTGGTATTCCACCACGAACGATGGCTACTCCAACGCCACCGCGCTGACGTCCATCTACGACCCGCTCGATCGCTACGCCTTCGAAGTGCATCAGTATCTGGATGCCGATTCCAGCGGCACCAGCAGCACCTGTGTCAGCAGCACCATTGGCGCCGAGCGCCTGCGCAACTTCACGCAGTGGCTGCGCACCAACCGCAAGCGCGGCTTTCTGGCCGAATTCGGCACCGCCAACAATGCGGTGTGCAACCAGGCGCTGCAAGGCATGTTGGCGTACATGGAAACCAATGCAGATGTGTGGCTGGGTTGGACCTGGTGGGCGGCCGGTTCGTGGTGGAACCTCAGCTACGCATACAGCGTGCACCCCAACAAGGACGGCACCGACAAGCCGCAGATGGCGATCCTGTCGCCGCAGGCCGCACTCGCCACGCGTGCACCGGTCGCTGCTGCCGCGGCGCGCACTTCCGCTGCATCGACCTCCGCAACAAGCACATCCGTTGCACGCACGGCACGCTGATGCCAGACAAGCCGCCGTAAGGCGGCTTTGTTTTACGCACGCAGCGCGCGGGCAAATGGCGTTGGCACGATGGGATGCACACGCCGATTACTGCGATTCCATCGTGGATAGCCATGTTGCTGCGTGCTCGGCCGCAACAGCCGTTGCGATGTAAACAACGCGTGTAGCGCAGGTGAACTGGCACCTGCGCATTTCAGCTTACTGAACTTTCGTCGCGGCCGCTTGCGGCCTTTCACCTGATGGCGATAAGCCGCCCTCCAGCATGAGCGCACTTCACTGCAGGAGCATTCCCATGACACAGCGATTGATGAAGACCGCACTGATCGGCGTCCTAGCCTTGGTGTCGCAGGGCGCGTTGGCACAAGCGGCCGACAAGCCGGCCAAGGCGCTCACCTCTGGTGAGGTCACCAGCATGCTCACCGCAAAGGGCTACACCAAGGTGCACGACCTCAAGTTCGAGCACGGCGTCTGGACCGCGGATGCGCGTAGCGGCGACGGCAAGGATGTGGACGTGCGCATCGACCCGGTGACCGGCCGCGTCTATGGCGACCAGACCACCTCCAAGCTCAGCGAAGCCGACGTGCGCGCATCGCTGTCCACCGGCGGCTATGCCGATGTGCACGACCTCAAGTTCAACGATGGCCTGTGGAAGGCCGATGCCAAGCGCAACGGGCAGAAGGTCGAACTGCACGTAGATCCGGAAGACGGCCACGTGGTGAGCGTGGAGAACGATTGAGTTGGCGCACGTCACGTTCGCCTGCCAGGCGGGTAGGGTAGATCAAGCATCGCAGAGGACGCACGCAGCATGGCCACGCTGCCGCGCCTTGGGCCGACATGTAGCGTCAGTGCAGCAAGCCACTGATCGCGCAAGATCGCAGCTCAGCGATGTTGCCTGGCGATGGGCCAGATGCCTGACATGACACAGCAACGCAAAAGGCCTCCGATGGGAGGCCTTTTGCGTAACGGAAGATTCTCAGCGTGGGGGCTTGGCCATGTTCGTCTGCGTAGCCCTACTGGTGGCGTCGGCCGGCTGCGCGCTCGCCGCACTTGTGCCAGGCCTGCCGGCCATCATGCGATCGCGCGCGGCCTTGAACGGGTTGCCGGGGTACCAGTTGGGCCAACGTTCGCCAGCAGCGACCTCCTTGCCCACGCCATAGACCACCTGCAGATCTTCGATGGTGCCATCGAGCTTCCAGGTGGCGGCGTCGTATTCGTCGCCAGGCGCGTGATAACGATGGCGTCCGTAGTCCTCGGCCGCGGCACGTCCGGCGGCAGTGCCGCCCTCGCGCAGGTCTTCGCCGCCATCGGCATACAACGCCGGCACGCCGGCCTTGGCGAAGTTGAAGTGATCCGAACGGAAATACGAGCCGCTTTGCGGGGTGGCTTCCGCGTGCAGGGTGCGCCCCTGCATCGCGGCGATCGGCTTGAGGATGTCCTCCAGCTCCGAGCTGCCCATCCCCACCACGGTGACATCGCGGGCGCGCCCGGCCACCGACATCGCATCCAGATTGATCACCGCCGCGATCTTGTCCAGCGGGAAGCTCGGGTTGGCCACGTAGTATTTGGAACCCAGCAGGCCGGATTCTTCCAGCGTCACCGCCAGGAACACCACCGAGCGCGTCGGCTTGGGGTCTTGATGGGCGAATGCGTCGGCGATTTCCAGGATGCCGGCCACGCCGGTGGCGTTGTCCACCGCGCCGTTGTAGATGTTGTCGCCGCGTTCACCCGGATGCTTGCCCAGGTGGTCCCAATGCGCCATGTACAGCACCGCCTCGTCGGCGTGGCTGGTGCCCGGCAGCACGCCGACCACATTGCGCGAGGTCTTCGCCGCGATCGTGCTCTTGAGGTCGACCGACCAGCTGGCCTTCAAGGGCACCGGCTTGAAGCCGCGCTTGCTGGCGTCCTTGTAGGCCTGCGTCAGGTCCAGTCCGGCATTGGCGAACAATTGCCTGGCGGTCTCGGCGCTGATCCAGCCCTGCACCGGCAGGCGCGGGTCGGGGTCGTCCTTGGCCGGCAAGTCGTATTGCGGGCCGGACCAAGAATTTTTCACCACGTCCCAGCCATAGCTGGCACCGGGCGTGTCGTGCACGATCAACGCCGCAGCCGCGCCCTTGCGTGCGGCTTCTTCGAACTTGTAGGTCCAGCGCCCGTAGTAGGTCATGCGCTTGCCGTCGAACAACTTGGCATCGTCGGTGTGGAAGCCCGGGTCGTTGACGAACATCACCACCGTCTTGCCCTTCCATTCCTGGCCGGCGTAGTCGTTCCACTGCTGCTCGGGCGCATCCACGCCGTAACCGACGAACACCAGCTCGCTGTTGTCCAGCTTGACCTCGGCTTGCCCGGTGCGGGTGCCGACCACGATGTCGGTGCCGAAGGCGAGGGTGCGGGTCTGCTCGCCGCTGCGCAGGCTGGGGGCGGTGGATGCATCGGCGGTGGTTTCCACCATCGGCACCTCCTGGAACCAGCTGTCGCCATTGCCGGGCTGCAGCCCGATGCGCTGCATCTGGTCGCGAATGTAGGTCACGGTCTTTTCTTCGCCGGGCGTCCCCGGGCCGCGGCCTTCGAAGTCGTCCGACGCCAGTGTCTTGACCAGTTCGGCGAAGTCGCCAGTGGTCATGTCCGGGGAGAAGGTGTGGCGGCTGACCGGTGCGCTGGGCGCGCTATCGGTCGGCGTCTGCGCGGCAGGCGCGCTGGGCGCATCGGCGGGTTCGCGTTTGCAGCCGGCCAGGGCCAGCGTCGCGGCCAGGCACAACAGGATCTTGCGGGGCATCGGAACTCCTCGTGCGGCGGAATCCCGATCTTAGAGCCTGCGCCGCATGGCGAGGTGAGCGCGTCGCTGCGTGCGCTGCAGTCGCATGGCGGGCCGGGCAGGGCGCCTGGAGCAGGTGCCCTGGATCCGGCGCACGCACCGGCAGGTGCGTGTTGCGTCGGTCAGTCCTTCGGCGCGACGTCGCTGTCGAAGCTGCGCGCGGTGGCGCCGCTCACCGCGCCGATCTTGGCGCTGCGGTGCACGTACAGGTTGACCTCGCGCTCGAAGTGCAACGGCCCATCGACCACCGCATCCGGGCCGATCACCACACGCGGCTTGCGCGAGGGCTGGAACGAAAAACCGAAGCTCGGCTTGCTCACTTCGATGCCGCCGCGCACATGCGAGCCCACCCCGACAGTGATGTCGCCATTGACCGTCTCGATGCCCTTGCCGAGCTCGGTTCCCACCAGCCCGATGCTGCCGTTGACCGTTTCCACGCCGCCACTGATCTGGCTGCCGCGCTCGGCGAGGATGCTGCCATTGACCGTTTCCAGCCCGCCGGACACCGTTACTTTCTGGCCCAGCGTGATCGAGCCGTTGACCGTTTCCACGCCACCGGTACGCGCGTTGTCGCCGATGCGGATGCCGCCGTTGACGGTTTCCACGTTCTTGGTTTGGGCACCGGCACCGATCTCGATGGAGCCGTTGACCGTTTCCAGGGCGCCATAGGTCTTGCCGGCATCTGCGCTGATCTTGCCGTTGACCTTGCTGACGTCCTCGTCGGCCCAGGCGCTCGTGCAGACCAAGGACAGTGCCAGGAGAAGAATTTGGGGCTTCATGCTGAACCTCGCGCGGCGGCGGTTGTCTGGGGCGTGGCGGCGATCACATCATGCTTGGCTACAATCGCGCACCTGCCTGAAGTCACTGGATCTTTCGTTGCCCCCTTCGCCCGCACCGCTGCCGCGCCTGCCGCTCGCTCCTGCCACCGGCCGTGGACGGATGTGGCTGGCGGTGGGCGTGCTGGCCTGCACCTTGCTGGGCAGCATGGGCGCAAGCGCGCAGAGCCAGCGCGAGACCGAGCGCAAACTGCAGCAGCTGCGCGATGAGCTCAAGACCATCAGCGCCGATCGACGCGAACTGGAAGGCAAGCGCGGCACCGCCGCGCAACAGTTGCGCCAGGCCGACGAGAAAGTGGCCAAGACCGCACGTGCATTGAGCGAGACCGAAGCGGCGATGCGCGCGCAGGAACAGCATCTGTCCACCCTGCAACAGGAACGCGCGCAATTGCAGCGCGGCCTGCAGAACCAGCGCGCGCAGCTGGCGGCGTTATTGCGCGCCGCCGATCAGGTGGGCCGCAATGCACCGTTGAAGGTGCTGCTGTCGCAGGACACGGTGGGCGATGCCGCGCGCATGCTGGCCGATCACCGCTACGTGCAAAACGCACGCGCGCAGCGCATCCACGCCTTGACCACGCAACTGGATGCCCTGGCGACAGTGGAACAGGACATCGCCACCCGGCGCCAGGCGCTGGATGCCGCGCGTGCGCAGCAAAAGGCGCAGGCGGCCACGTTGCAGAAGGATCGCTCGCAACAGGCGGCCACCGTCGCGCAGCTGGACGATCGCTACAAACAGCGCGCCGAGCGCGAAAAGGCAATCGGCCAGGACGCCAAGGCGCTGGAACAACTGCTCGCCAATCTGCGCGCGGCCGCCGCCAAGGCCGAAGCCGAACGGCGCGCTGCCGCCAGACGCGCCGCTGCCGAAGCCGCCGCACAGGCCAAGCGCAGCAAAACCGAGCGTTCCGATCGCCCCGGCAAGACGCCACCCAAGGTAGTCGCCAACGCACCGGCCCCCAAGGTCGGTGGGCTCAGCTGGCCGGTGGCGGGCAATCTGCTGGCGCGCTTCAATGCCACCTTGCCCGATGGCCACACCAGCAAGGGCGTGCTGATCGGCGCGCCCAAGGGCACCACCGTGACTGCAGTGGCCGATGGCACGGTGGTGTTTTCCGACTGGATGACCGGCTACGGCATGATCCTGATCGTGGACCACGGCAACGGCTACATGAGCCTGTACGCGCATAACGACACCTTGCTGCGCGATGCCGGCGCAACGATCAAACGTGGCGACGCGGTGGCCAAGGTCGGCAGTTCGGGCGGGCAGGGCGTGCCGGCGCTGTACTTCGAATTGCGTCGCAACGGGCAGCCGGTGGATCCATCGAGCTGGCTGCAACGCCGCTGAGCGCCGCGCACCGCCCGCGATTCAACGCGGATTTACCGCTGCTTCGCGCATAATCCGGTCAGCTCCGCGCTGCGGGGCGCCTTATCTCTTTGTCGGAGTGCTTCATGCGCGTAGCCGTCCTGTCCGTTGCCCTGTCGCTGGCCCTGTTCGCGTCGCCTGGTTGGGCGCAGAAGGCCGGCCCCGCCGCCGCCCAGGCCAGCGCGGACGATCCGGAAGCCAATGAAGCCGCTGTTTCCAAGGTGCCGCTGGATGAGATCCGCCGTTTCGTGGCGGTGTACAACGCGGTCAAGCAGGCCTACGTCGACCCGGTCGAAGACAAGAAGCTGATGCACGCCGCCGTGCGTGGCCTGCTCTCGGACCTGGACCCGCACAGCACCTATTTCGACAAGGAAGATGCCGAAGCCTTCGACGAACAGGCCACCGGCGCCTACGACGGCATCGGCGTGGAATTGCTGCAGCAGCAGGACAACACCCTCAAGGTGATCGCGCCGATCGACGACACCCCGGCCGCGCGCGCCGGCATCCGCGCCGGCGATGTGATCGTGGCCATCGACGGCAAGCCGATCGATGCCAGCAAGGCCATGGAGCCGCTGCGCGGCGAATCCGGCAGCAAGGTCGTGTTGACCATCATGCGCGACAAGACGCCCAAGCCGTTCGATGTGACCCTGCAGCGCGAAACCATCCGCGTGGCCAGCGTGCGCAGCAAGCTGCTGGAGCCGGGCTTTGGCTACATCCGCATCAGCACCTTCCAGGCCGACACCGGCGCCGACTTCCAGAAGAACCTCAAGCAGCTGCAGGCCGGCGGCAAGTTGCGCGGCCTGGTGCTGGATCTGCGCAGCAACCCCGGCGGTCTGCTGACCTCGGCGGTGCAGGTGGCCGACGATCTGCTGGACAAGGGCAATATCGTCAGCACGCGCGGGCGCATCTCCATCAGCGATGCCAAGTTCGACGCCACTCCGGGCGATCTGCTCAATGGCGCACCGGTGGTGGTGCTGGTGGACGCCGGCTCGGCCAGTGCCTCGGAGGTGCTGGCCGGCGCGCTGCGCGACAACAAGCGCGCACGCATCATCGGCAGCCGCACCTTCGGCAAGGGCTCGGTGCAGACCGTGCTGCCGCTGGACAACGGCGACTCGGTCAAGCTCACCACCGCGCGCTATTACACGCCCAGCGGCAAGTCGATCCAGGCCAGCGGCATCGTGCCGGACGTGCTGCTCACCCCCGAACCGCAGCCGGGCGATGCCGATGTGCCGGCCAGCCTGACCGACTACAGCGAAGCCACCTTGCCGGGCCACCTGCGCGGCGACGACGAAGGCGAGGAGGGCTACAGCGCCGGCGACGTGCTGCCGGGCGACGGCCCGATCACCGAAGCCTTGGCCGAACTCAAGCAACCCGGCGCCGCCGCCAAGGCGCAGGCTGCACGCAAAGCCAAGGCGCAGGCCGCGCAGAAGGCGAAGGCCGCCAATAAGACCGGTGCCGAGCCCAAGCCCGCCGCAGCGCGCCCGGCGACCACGGACAAGCCCAGGTCGGCCGAACCGGCAGGCAAAGCCAAGCCGGCCACTACACCCCCAGCGCCAGCCGAACCGGTGCAGCCGACGACGCCGACGGACAAGCCTGCCGAGCCGGTCAACTAAGCGTGGGCAACAGACCTGCGCGCGGCGTCGTGACGTAGGTCCGGTCGGCACACAGGAATCGGTGGAGGAGTGGTACATGCCACACCGAACCTCGGGCCCCGCTGACCTGGCAGCAGCGCGCGCGGCTTGCTGGCTGCTTCAAGACCGCGCTGACCCAGCGGGGAATCACACCCGCTGCGTTGTTGCCAACACCTCGGGATTGACCAGGTTGCGCGGTGTGCCCGCCGCGAACGCCAGCACATTGTCGAACGCCGCATCGAAATACAGCGCGTAGCTGTCGCGCTCCACGTATCCCAGATGCGGTGTCGCCAGCACGCGCGCATGCCGCAGCAGCGGATCGCGCGGGTCCAGCACCGGCTCGTGCTCGAACACATCCAGCGCGGCCTGCGCCGGCCGGCCCGCGTCCAACGCAGCGAGCAAGGCGCCAGGCGCAATCAACTCGGCGCGGCTGGTGTTGACCAGCAACGCGTCGGCGCGCATGCGCGCCAGATCCTGGGCGGTGACGTCATGCCGTGTCTGCGCAGTCAGACGCCGATGCAGCGACAGCACGTCGCTGCGTTCGAACAGGTCCTCGCGACTGCCCGCAACCGCGAACCCATCGCGCGCTGCCTGCGCACAGGACGCCTCGCCGCCCCACACCACCACCTGCATGCCGAAGGCGCGCCCAAAGCCGGCCACGCGTTGGCCGATTCGCCCGTAACTCCAGATCCCCAACGTGCGCCCATGCAGCACGCGGCCCAAGCCGGGATCGCCAAGCGCCTGCCAGCGTCCCTGTTGCAATGCATGCTGGTAGTCGGTCAGCCGACGGCTGGCCGACAGGATCAGCGCCCAGGTCAGCTCGGCCGGCGCCACCGGCGAGCCGACGCCTTCGGCCACCGCCACACCCAACGCAGTGCACGCCGCAACATCCACATGCGCACCCACGCGCCCGGTCTGGCTGATCAGTTTCAGCCGTGGCAGCCGTTGCAGCAGCGCCGCATCCACCCGCGTGCGTTCGCGGATCAACACCAACGCGTCGGCGTCGGCCAGGCATGCGGCGCGCGCATCGAGCTCCGCATCCAACGCGCCCAGCACCTGCACCTGGTGGCCCTGCAGTTGCTGCAGGCAGGGCAGCTGCGCAACGGCGCCCTGGTAGTCGTCGGGCACCACAATGCGCATCAGCGTGGCTTGATCGGCGAGGGGAACGGGGTGACCACCTTGTCGCCGGTGGTGGCATCGCGAATCACCGACTGGCCCTTTTTCTCGACTTCTTCGATCCGCACGATGCTCTGCATCGGCAGGTGCAAGGTCCTGGTATTGCCGAATTCCTCGCGCAGGCGTTCTTCGGTGGGGTCCACCACCAGCCCGTCGTGCACGTCGAACACCAGCTCGCCGATCTGGTTGAAGCCCCACAGATGGCTGCCGGTGACCTCACGCGCGTAGAGCTCGTACACCTTGCCATGATTGAGGAAGGTGACTTTGTACAGAGACTTGGACATGCCCACGATTATAGGCGCGCGCCTGGACAGCGACATGCGCGGCATCGTGCCGGTACCTGGGCCACGCCCGGGTTGCGGCCTGCGGGTACAGCCGGTGCGCTGCGCGCCTCAGAAGCCGTGGCGCTTGCGCAGCCGCCGCGCGATCGCCGCGCGCACATACAGGCCGTACACGATGCCGAACACGAAGCCGGCGATATGCGCCGACCACGCCACCATGCCGAACGCCGGGCCGATGTAGGCGAACACCACCTGCAGCAGTGCCCAGGCGCCGATCAACAGCGGCGCCGGCACCCGGATGAATTCCAGAAACACGCCCAGCGGCAGGACAACGCCCAGCTTGGCGCCCGGAAACAGCGCCAGGTACGTGCCGATCAACGCCGACACCGCACCCGAGGCGCCGATGATCACCCGGTCCGGCGTGCCGATGGCAAAGATCGCCGCCAGGTTGGAGGCCGCGCCGCCAACCAGAAACAGCAGCAACAACCGCCACGGGCCCAGGATACGTTCGGCCGGCAGCCCGAAGATCAGCAGGAACACCAGGTTGCCGAGCAGATGCGACCAGTCGGCGTGCAGGAACAGGGCCGTGAACAGGCGCAGCACGCTGCCGTCGCGCAAGGTGGCCCACCAGTCGCCCAGATTGGAGACGCCGCTGGACAGGGCGCCCCAGTCCAGCCACAACGTATTGCGCGCCTCGCCCGGCCGGCTGATCGACCACAAATACGCCAACCACACCGTGGCGAACAGCAACGGCACCGCCCAGCGCGGGGTGGGTTTCTTGCGGGAAGGAAGAGAGACGAACATCGGACGGGGACAATAGCCGGTCCACGCTGCTGAACCCAGCCCTAACCTGACGGCGCGTTCAGCACAGGCCTTGTTATTGTTCGGTTAATCGTCATGGGTATACTGCGTACGGCGTCGTATGTCGGGGGGGGGTCTCCGGCGCGCTCCGGGCACTGGATTGGTGCTGGACGCGGGCGCTGAACCGACCATTGCAGTCCTTATCCGGAGAGCTACAACTTATGTCTACCGCTTCCACTCTCAGCCGCGCCACCCTCTTGGCCGTCGGTATCGCTGGCGTGCTGGCCGTTGGTCAGGCGCACGGCGCCGCGTTCCAGCTGAAGGAAAACAGCGCCAAGGGCCTTGGCCGCGCATTCGCAGGTTCGGGCAGCGCCCCGGATGATGCCTCCATCATCGCCACCAACCCGGCCGGCATGCGCCAGCTGGACGGCCGCCTGTTCCAGGCCGACGTCAGCGCCATCAGCTTTTCGGCCAAGTTCCAGCCCGACACCGCGGCCTACGCCAACGGCGCGCCGGTGTCCGGCGGCAACGGCGGCGACGCCGGCATGATCGCGCCGGTCCCGGCGATGTACTTCCACGTGCCGTTCGGCGAGAACGACAACATGCACCTGGGCACCTCGCTGACCGTGCCGTTCGGCTTCAAGACCGAATACGACCGCGACTGGGTCGGCCGCTACCACGGCACCAAGACCGAGCTGCAGGCGATCGACTTCAACGTCGCGTTCTCCTATGACGTGAACCCGTACGTGTCCTTCGGTGCCTCGGTGTTCGCCGAGCGTCTGGATATCGACCTGGCCAACGCGGTGGATTTCGGCAGCGTGCTGGCTGCGCGCCGCGTGCCGGGCTTCGCGCCGGGCAGCGCCGATGGCTACTCGCGCATCAAGGGCGACAGCACCGAAGTGGGCTTCACCCTGGGCGGCTTGTTCAGCATCGATGAGAACACCCACATCGGCTTCAGCTACCGCTCGCAGGTGGAACACAAGATCACCGACGGCACCGCCGACTTCACCGTGCCGGGCAGTGCTGCCGCCGTGCTGAGCGTGGCCGCACCGGGTACCTTCGTCGATACCAAGGGCCGCGCCACCGTCAAGCTGCCGGCCAGCGCCACCGCCAGCTTCACGCATAACGTGAACGAGCAGTGGTCGATCATGGCCGACGTCACCCGCACCGCCTGGAGCAAGTTCGACCAGGTGACCGTGGACTTCGCTTCCAACCAGCCCGACAGCGTGCTGGACTTCTCCTACCGCGACACCACCTTCGCCTCGATCGGTGCCGACTACCGCCTGAGCGATACGGTGATCCTGCGCGGCGGCCTGGCGTACGACCAAACCCCGACCACGGCCGAACACCGCGACGTGCGCGTGCCGGACGCGAGCCGCAAGTGGGTTTCGCTGGGTATGAGCTGGCGTCCGTCGGCGCAGACCGAGTACAACTTCGGCTACACCCACCTGTTCACCAGCGACCCGACCAGCGACACCCGCAGCGCCACCGGCGACCGTCTTGCCGGCAGCTACGACGTGAAGGGCGACGTGCTGGCCGCGTCGATCAACTACAAGTTCTGATCGCCGCAGCACGCGTTGAGTGGCCAAAAACCCCGCTTCGGCGGGGTTTTTCTTTGTTGCCTTGCACGCTCCACACACGACACGGGCAGCCATCACACGCAACAAGCGAAGCAGGCAGGACGCATCGCCTCAGCGCAGCGCTTCACCCCCCTGCGCGGTGTCGCCACCTAGCCGCGTACTGGGATGCCAACAACGTCGCGTACCGATCCAGCCTGCGCAATGCATGGCGAACGCTGCAACCGGCGCGACAGATTGCTATGGTCAGGCGCATGAGCCAACCCGACTTCATCCAGATCACCGATAACGCCATCGCGCACGAAGATTGCGTGGCCATCGTGCAGCGCATGCGCCAGAGCCAGCAGCTGCATCCCGGCCGCATCGGTGGCGGCGTCTTTCCCGACCTCAAACACAGCCGCGACCTGCGCATCAGTGGGATGGCCGAATGGGCCGAAGTGGAAAACCGCCTGCAACAGGCGGTGTTCGAGGGCGTGCTCACCTATCTGCGGCAGTATCCGCAGGCGTTGATTTCACCGCTGATGCTGCAGGTCACCACTGCCGATGGCAGACCGCATCGCCTGGTGGCCGAGGACATCGTGCAGATGAGCGACCAGGCGCTGGGCGATCTGGCACGCACCTGCCTGCGCCCGGGCGCGATCAATCTGCAGTGGTACACCGCCGACCAGGGCGGCTACCCATACTGGCATTGCGAGCTGTATCCGCGCGATGCCAATGCCGACACGCTGCATCGGCATCTGCTGTGGACGCTGTATCTCAACGACGACTTCGCGCAAGGCGAAACCGAATTCCTGTTCCAGCAACGCAAGGCGCGCCCACGCACCGGCAGTCTGCTGATCGCCCCCACCGCCTTCACTCATACTCACCGCGGCAACCGCCCGGTCGGCGGCGACAAGTTCATCGCCACCAGCTGGATCCTGTTTCAATCGGCGCAGGCGCTTTACGGCGGGGAATAGGGAATCGGGAATCGGGAATGGGGAATCGCAACGGCGACGCTTTCTGCTGCTGCTGCTGTTGCTTTACCGATTCCCGATTCTCCATTCCCCCAGTTGCGACTGCGCACCGCATCGCAACGCTTGTGCTCGCTCCTCGGACCAGTACATGTCGCTTGCACCGCGCATCGTTAGTAATAATACTAACGGTATGCAGAAGAACTCTTTCCCCAGCGCGAGTGCGGCAGCGGAGCGGGATGTCCGCAGCTCGCGCACGGTCATCAAGGGGCGCGGCACCACCGCCTACGTGCCCGGTCGCTTCTCGGTCACCACCGCCGTCGAGATAGACGATGGCTGGGGCGCGCTCGATGCCGATGGCGAGACCGCCATGCGCCCCAAGACCGTGGTGGCCGAGGAAATCGCACGCAGCATCATCAGCCGCAACAACTCGCCCGACATCGGGTTCTCGCAGTCGGTGAACCCGTACCGGGGATGTGAGCACGGCTGCGTGTACTGCTTTGCCAGACCCTCGCACGCGTATCTGGATCTGTCGCCGGGGCTGGATTTCGAAACGCGGATCTTCGCCAAACCGAATGCGGCCGCGCTGCTGCGCGCGGAGATCGCACGCCCGTCCTACCAGTGCTCGCCGATCGCGTTGGGGATCAATACCGACGCCTACCAGCCCGCCGAGCGGCGTCTGCGCATCTCCCGGCAATGCCTGGAAGTGCTTGGGGAGGCCCGTCACCCGGTCAGCTTCGTGACCAAGGCGGCGTTGATCGAACGCGACATCGATGTGCTGGCCGAGATGGCGCAGCACAACCTGGTGTCGGTGTATTTCTCGGTCACCACGCTCGACAATCGGCTTGCGGCGAAGATGGAGCCGCGCGCCGCCGCGCCGCATGCGCGACTGCGCGCCATGCAGGCGCTACACGCTGCCGCCGTACCGGTAGGCGTGCTGGTCGCTCCGGTCATCCCGATGATCAACGACAAGGAACTGGAGCGCATTCTGGACGCGGCCGCAGCCCACGGCGCACGTTCGGCCGGCTACGTGTTGCTGCGCCTGCCGCACGAACTCACCCAGTTATGGCGCGAGTGGCTCGAGTTGCACTATCCGGATCGTGCCAAGCATGTCATGAGCCTGGTCCAGCAGATGCGCGGCGGCAAGGACTACGACAGCCGCTTCGGCAAGCGCATGGTCGGCGAAGGCCCGTTTGCAGAACTGATCGCGCAGCGTTTTTCCATCGCATATCGGCGCCTTGGATTCGGGCGATTGCCCAGACTCGATACCACGCACTTCCGTCCACCCAGACCGGACACGCCGCAGCTTAATCTTTTCTAATTTTTCTATGCGGTTTGCGATGCTAGTTCGACTCCGGCTAAGAATCGCAGTGTCTCCTGTCGTTATGCGGAGATAGGCGGGTATTCCGAGGTCGCGGGTTCAATGACACCTCGCCACGTTGAAACCCTGGATCCGAAGTAGCAGTGCACATCCAATCGTTAGGCTACGTGTATTTGCAATGTTGGGCCGATCAACCAGGATTGCTTACTGTCAATCGCCGCCGGAATGAGGAAGGACAACGGAGATAGGTCGCTTGCCATCCGCAGCCTGGAAAGCACCGGGCCAAAAGGCGATGATGCCAGCAGCACAGCTGCCTCTTTCGCAGTTAACTGTGATGTCGCCGGAGTTTTCCGGATGAACTGCTGCCACTGCGATCACGACCGCCAGGCTTCCAGCCAAATACCAATAGAGGCTCACCGATCGTTTCCTAGCGAGCAGCACTGACAGAGAAAAGAGAACGGCAAAGAAGCCTGCTCCCAGAAGCGCTTTAAGCCAGGTGCCCAAAAAATTGTGGGTGTGCACCAAGCCAGAGAAGGCATAGGTGGCGAGGACTGAAAACGTCAGCCAAGCAGCAACAGCCATGATGAAGGCCGCCCCTGCGGTCTTATGTCCACGCCACACCAAATCTGCTTGCAGCACAAAAAACGCTAAAAGCAGAATGGGAGCTACTGCATAGCACAGCAGTCCGATCTGGCGTTGAGTCGCCACAAAGAGCACCGAGCAAGCCAACGTGCCCGCAAGCAGAACTGTTTCACGAAAGCGCAGGCCTAACCTGCGCCCCCTGATGCGGAAGGTCCTCATTACTTGACTTGGACCACATCGCCGACAAGGACAGTGCCACTACCTACCGTCACTGTGCCTCCAGAGATGGTGGCTGCACCACTTGACGTGAGCCAGTCTATGCCGCGCTGGTAGTCGGGCCGAGATGCTGCGCCCGGGCTTTCGTAGGAACTGTAATCGACATTGATCGGCTCACTGCTGGATGTCCCAATGAGATTGCCCGCCGAATCGTAGGCTTCAACGTAAACAATGGCGCGCTTTGCGGAATCATAGGCGAAAATCGCTCTGCTCTTGTCGTTGAAAGTGGTATCAATGCGGATGCTGTAGTCCTCCGAACTCCTCCATTTATAGGCGTTGGAGAGAACCTGTTGGATGAAGAAGATGAAATTTTCGCCTGTATTGGGCACTTGCCAGTCGTTTTTTTCAAGCCACTGGATGACTTGTTGACGGGTCGCACCTTCCCGGCGTACGTCGAAAGGCAGACGACTCGTCGGACGCCACCTCAACCATTCTGCTGACCGAGCTCGGTGCAACAGTTCCATTCGCCAAGTCGATCTTTACGTTGAGCGTGCCGATATTTCCATAGCTCCGATACACCGACGAGTAGATCGCGAATTGGTCGGCATCCGCTTGAGACACGGGCTGCTCTTGAATCCCGGGTGGTGCCACCGAGACGGGGCCGTTTACAGTATTGACTGTGTAGAGGTATGGAACGCCTGTAGTGCGATCACCGATGTAGACTTGGCCAAGACCGGAGGTCAGCTGAGTTGCTAGTACTCCTCGCTGAGTCTGCGTGCACGAATCGCAGAAGTGAATGTCATTTGCAGTGGCTTTTCCGACAAATCCTAAGAGCACCAAGCTGCTGAACATTGCGATCATCTTCATCGTCAAAAGCTCCGTTTCGATCCCCTGCTGCACGAGTGTCACTGCCTTCATGGCTACCGTCAAACCTCAATCCAGGCGTCATTTGCGAAGGTCGAGCTTGATCACATTAGATTGTTGTGATGTCCGAGCACCCTGCGAACAATCACGCGCGATCATCGGAGCTCGAGCAGCACTGCGGCAGTCCAGGCGCCCGTCAGACCGCTGCAGCGGCTCTTAGAATCCGCGCATGCTCGCACTTGCACAGGGCGCGTGGGAGTGGCTGGCCACCATTCCCCACCTCGAAGCGCTCCTCCTCGCCGCCTATGTGCTGTACCTGCTATGGATCGCCGGCTGGATCGTGCTGCAGAAGCGCGAACCGGTGGCCACGCTGAGCTGGGTGTTGTCGCTGGCGGCGCTGCCGTACCTGGGGCTGCTGATCTACTACTGGCTCGGGCCGCAAAAGGTCAAACGGCAGCGGCTGCGGCGCGGGCGCTCGCGCTCGGGCATGGAGAGCTACAGCAGCGTCTGCCCGCCGGATGCCGATTGCACCGAGCTGGCCAAGATCGCCCAGTCCACCACCGGGCTGGCGCCCAGCAGCGCCACCGAAGTGCACTGGCTGGTGGATGGCGCTGCCACGTACGCCGCCATCATCGAAGCGATCCGGGGCGCACGCGACCATATCCATCTGGAGTACTACATCTTCCAGCCCGACCACAGCGGCACCGCGATCTGCGCTGCGCTGATGGAACGTGCCCGTGCCGGGGTCAAGGTGCGGCTGCTGATGGATGCGATCGGCTCATCGGCAATGACCCGACGCGCCTTGCGCACGCTGCGCGAGGCCGGGGTGGAAACCGCCTGGTTCCACCCCTCGCAGTTGCTCAAGCCATTCAAGCGGCCGTGGTTGAACCTGCGCACCCACCGCAAGGTGATCGTCATCGATGGCCGCATCGGTTTCACCGGTGGCATCAACGTCACCGACGACGAGAACGAGCAGGTGCGCAAGCAGGCGTATCGCGATCTGCACGTGCGCCTGCAAGGCCATGTAGTGCGCAGTCTGCAGCTGGTGTTCCTGGAGGATTGGCTCTATGCCACCAGCCAGGGCCGCGCAGCTTTCCACGGCCAGCAGCTATGGCCCGACGATATGCCCACCCGCGCGCAAGGCACGGTCGATGCGCAGGTGCTGGTGTCGGGTCCGGATTCGTCGTGGGAAGCGATCCACCGTCTGATGGTCGCCGCCATCCATGAAGCCAAGCACCGCGTGTGGCTGGTGACTCCATACTTCGTGCCCGGCGAGGCGGCGCGTATGGCGCTGACCTCGGCCGCGCTCGGCGGGCTGGACGTGCGCCTGTTGGTGCCGCGGGTCAGCGATTCGCGCCTGGTCACCTACGCGGCACGCTCGTATTTCGACGAGCTGCTGGAAGCCGGTGTCCGCATCTACGAGTACGGGCCGCGCATGCTGCACACCAAGGCGCTGCTGGCCGACGACGATGTCTGCATCGTCGGCAGCGCCAATTTCGACAGCCGCAGCTTCCGGCTAAATTTCGAGCTGTCGATGCTGTTCCGCGACCAGGCCGTGGCGGCAGAGATGGCCGGGCTGATCGGCACCGATCTGCAACAGGCGCAGGAAGTGCAATTCGCGCGACACCGGCCGTTATGGCGCTCGCGCCTGCCCGAAGCGTTTGCCCGGCTGCTGTCGCCGCTGCTCTGACCAACGGTGCGGTGCCCACGTGGAACCGCGCCGGGCGCGGCGCTACACTGCCGCCACTCAACGGGGAGCTCGTCATGCACTGGCTGTTTCTGCTTATGGCACTGGGTGCGCTGGTGCTGGCCTTCAGTACGCCGCACGTGTGGTTGCTGGTGGCCTCGCTGCTGGTGGCGTTGCTGCTGCTGCTGTTGTGGACGCGCGGTTGGTTCGCCTCGCGCATGGGCGACACCCAACGCGATACCAGCAGCATGATCGACCCGGCCGAGCTGCGCCGCCTGCGCGAGCTGGCAGAAGCACGCAAGTCGGCTGCCCTGGCCGCCGCACGCGACAGCGAGCCGCAGGCCTGATCGCCGCATGACCACCCAGCTCAGCGTCAACGTCAACAAGATCGCAGTCCTGCGCAACTCGCGCGGCGGCGCCGACCCGGACGTGGTGCAGGCCGCACGCGCCTGTATTGCCGCCGGCGCGCACGGCATCACCGTGCATCCGCGACCGGACCAGCGGCATATCCGCGCCGACGACGTGCTGGCGCTGAGCGCGCTGACACGCGAGCACGGAGTCGAATTCAATATCGAAGGCAACCCGTTTGCGCCGCCGCGCGGCGATTATCCGGGTCTGCTGGAGTTATGTCGTGCCACGCGCCCCGAGCAGGTCACCCTGGTACCGGATGGCGATGGACAACTGACGTCCGATCACGGTTTCGATTTTGCGCAGGACACCGTCCAACTCGCCGAGCTGATCACAGCGTTCAAGCGGCTGGGCAACCGTGTCAGCCTGTTCGTCGATGCAGGTAACCCGGACATCGCCCGCGCGGCCACGCTCGGTGCGGACCGTATCGAGCTGTACACCGGCCCGTATGCCCACGCGCATGCCAGCGGCCAAGCCGATACCGCCTTGGCGCTGTTCGCCAACGCCGCGCAGCGTGCCAGTGCCGCAGGCCTGGGCATCAATGCCGGGCACGATTTGTCGCAAGCCAACCTGGGCGATTTTCTCGCCGCTGTGCCGGGTGTGCTGGAAGTCTCCATCGGCCACGCCTTGATCAGCGAAGCCCTGTATCAGGGGTTGGATGCAAGCGTACGCGCGTACGTCGACATTCTGCGTAGCGGCCACGTTAGCGCTTAAGTTCATGCGGTAACGTCGGCATCGATGATCGATGCCTGGGTTGGCGACAACTACGTTCGCGTAAGTGGATGCTGCGGTGGCATTGATCGACAGTCTTTCACAGCAATGGCCGCTTTATTGCTTCGTACCGCACTCACGCTCGTTGGATCGCAGGCATGTCTGCAGGCACGATCACCCACCTAACACATAAAAAAACGCCACCGTTTCCGGTGGCGTTGCAGTCGCGTCATGACTGTTGTGTTGCGGTCTTGCAGATACGTTTACTGCTGCATGAAGCCGATTTTCTTCATCTGCGAGTTCTTCGCAGCGGCCAGCACCTTGGCCATCACCTCGTACTCCGCATCCGGATTTGCATCGATGCGCAGTTCCGGCTGATTGGTCGGATCGGCCTGCACCACTTCTTCCATCTTCTGTTGCAACACATCGACCGGAGTCGGGCTGTTGTTCCAGAACACCTGGTTGCTGGCGTCGATACGCAACTCGATCGGCGGCGGCGGTTCGGTCGTCTGCGGTGGCGGGTTGAGCACCCGCTGCGGCAGATCCACGGCGATCGGGTAGGTCATGATCGGCGCGGTGACGATGAAGATGATCAGCAGCACCAGCATCACGTCCACCAGGGGCGTGACGTTGATGTCGGCCATCGGCCCACGGCTTCCACCAGTACTAAATGCCATGGCTTACTGCCCCTTCACTTTGGTTGCAACGAAACCGACGTCCAGCATGCCCTGACCCTGCGCGATCTTGGTGATCTCGTTGATCGTACGCATCTTGGTCGTGCGGTCGCCACGCAGGTTGAGCGGCGGCTGCGGGGTCTGCTGTGCGGCGGTGGACAGGCGCGACTCCAGGGCTTCCTTGGAAATCGGCTCGTCGTTCCAGTACAGCGACCCATCTTCCTTGACGGCCAGAGTGATCGGCGCGGCACGTTTCTCCGCATCTTCCTTCTGGATCAAGTTGGCCTCTGGCAGCTCCACCTTGACCTTATGGGACATCAGCGGTGCCGTAATGATGAAGATGATCAGCAGCACCAACATCACGTCCACGAGGGGCGTCACGTTGATGTCGGCCATCGGGCCACCGCTGTTTCCACTACTGAAGGCCATAACGGGCTCCGTCTAAATCGTTGCGAAGGCGTTCTTGACGACCGGATTAGCGAACGCGCGAACCGGTGGCGAAGAAGTCGTGCAGGTCGTGGGCGAAGGTATCGAACTTGGCGATCACCGAGCTGTTGACCTTGGAGAAGAAGTTGAACGCGAACACGGCCGGGATCGCGACGAACAGGCCGATCGCGGTCATGATCAGCGCTTCACCCACCGGGCCGGCAACGGCGTCGATGGAGGCCGAACCGGTTGCACCGATCTTGATCAGCGCGCCGTAGATGCCCCACACGGTGCCGAGCAGACCGACGAACGGCGCGGTCGCACCGACGGTGGCCAGCAAGGTCATGCCCGACTGCAGCTTGGTGCTTTCGCGGGTCACGGCCTGACGCAGGGCGCGGTCGACGAACTCCGAACGGCTCAGGCTCTCGCCCAGGCCACCGGTGCTGCCTTCGGCGCGCTGGTGGTGCGCAGCAGCCTGGGCTGCGTCCAATGCGATCTTGGAGAACGGCTCGGAAGCCGGCTGTTCTTCCATGGCGCGGATGGCGTCCTGTGCATTCGGGGCATCCCAGAACGCGGTGGTGACGCGGTCAGCCGCGCTCTTCAGGCGGGTGGCGCGGAAGATGTTGATGACAGTCCAGTACCAGGAGGCAGCGGACATGGCGATCAGGGTGATCAACACGACCCAGGACACGGCGAAGTCGCCGGGGCTGGAAGTCATTTCGGTGATCAAGTGCTCGAAGCCCATCTGCGACAGAGCGGCCGACGGATTGGAGCCCCCTGCAGCGGCGGCGATAAAGAATTCCTGCAGCATGACGCTTACCTTTGTTGTGTGTGGTGATGAAGGGTGGAGCGAAAGGAAGACAGGATCCTGGGCCGACCGTGGCCGGCCCGTGGGATCAGTTCAGAGCAAAGTTGACCGGGACGCGGACACGTCCGGCGGCTTTCTGCCCGTTGACAGTGGAGGCGTTGAACTTCCACTTGCGTGCTGCGTCCATCGCGGCACGGTCAAGGTCGCGGTTGCGGCTGGACTTTTCGACCGACACGTTGGTCACGTTGCCGCTGGCATCCACATCCACGATCAGGATGACCTCACCTTGGACACCGGCACGGAATGCAGCCGGCGGGTACTTCGGCGGGTTCATGTTCTTGGACGAGATATCGACGCTGGCGCCAATGTCGCTCGGCGGAGCCGGAGGGCTCGGCGGGCTCGGCGGCGTGACGATATCGCTCGGACGCGGTTCGGGAACGTCGACCACCGGAGCTTCCGGCGGCGGCGGAACCGGTGACGGCTTCGGCGGCGACAGATTCTTGACCGGCGGCGGCGGCTTGTCTTCCGGCGGCGGCGGCGGCGGCGGCGGCGGGGGAGGAGGCGGTGCATCCACCAAGGTGACCATGGTGGTGCGCTCCTTCTCTGCCGGAGCCTTCGGCGCCACTGCAGGGATCAGCAACATCATCAGTGCAGTGAGGTGCAAAGCAATTACAAAAGCAATGCCGATAATGCGGGCCCAGCTCAGACCCTGGTTCCCGGCATCGTAGTCATGCCTGTGGATAACGAGTTGTTCCGTCATGCGCCAATGGCTCTTTCAGTGGGGGCCCGGATCACTGTGATGATCCCCAGGTTTTCGGACGGCTTTGACACCGCAGGAACTCCCAAGCTTATACCAATCCCGAGTCCTGTAACCACTAAAAACACAGGGATTTCGGGGGTTTATTTTCTTTTTTTACTTCAGGTTGATGATCTTCTTGGCGTCTTCGGGTTTTTTAACACCCTTGGCGATCGCCTGCTGTGCGGCCTGCTTGGCCTCCGGGATGCGACCTTCCGAATGCAGCACCTTGGCCAGATTCAAGTAGGTCTCGCCATCCTTGGAAAGCGGTGCGGCCTTCTGCCAGTTTTCGATCGCCTTCGGTACATCGTCGCTGTAGTAATACGACTGGGCCAGGGCAAGGTATGTCTGATAATCAGGCTTGAGGATGCCTTTTTGCATACCCTCATTGATGACGGCGATGACGTCCTTTTCTTTGTTCTCGGTGTTGGCGTAGATGGAATACAGCTGCTTGTATTCCTTTTCTTCGGTCAACTGACCGGAGGCACGCAGCTTGTCCATCACGCCTGCGGCCTTGTCCATCTGGTCGGCCTGCATGTACATGTTGGCCAGGTTGAGCTGAGCCTTTTTGTCGTTGGGCGTCTTGGCGGCCAGCGCCTCGGCGGCCGCAACGGCTTCGCCGGTCTGGCCAGCTTCGGCGTAGGACGCCATCAGCAGCTGGTTCCAGCTGTCCTTGGGCTCGGGCGAGGCAGCGATGGCCTGCTTCAACACCGGGATGGCTTCCTTGTAGCGCTCGGTCTGGTACAGCGCCTGGCCCTTGAGGATCAGATCTTCCGGACGCTGCGACTTGCTCTCCTCCAGATACTTGTCCAGCGTGGCCAGACCCTCGGCCTGCTGGTCGTCCTGCATCTGCAACTGCGCCAGCATCAGCATCGATTGGAAATGGCCGTTGTTGTCCAGCGCGTTCAGGCCGATGGCCTGCTGCAGGTACTTCTTGGCACCGGCGGTGTCGTCCAGGTTGTAGGCAGCCTGCGCGGCCAGCTGTGCCGCCAGCGCCTTGTCGGCGTCGTTCGCCGCGCTGTTGGCCAGGATCTCATCGGCCTGGGTGCGCACGCCTTGGTAGTCCTCGCCCTTGTTGAAGGTTTCGATCAGCTTCTGCAGCTTGCTGCTCAACTTCGAGGACGGCTTGATCGTCGGTGCCTGGCGGGTCGACTGCGGGTACAGCTCCTCGGCCTTGCCGCTCTTGGATTTACGGCTGGCACGTTCGGAGGAACGGTCCGACTGCGCGACCGCATCGGTGACGACAGCCCCACCCAGCGACGCGGCGATGAACAGGGACAACAGGGCTTGCTTGCGGTTGAGCAGTTTCATGTTTCACCTCGGACGATCCGCCGTCGGGCGGTACGAAAAGCGGAATGGGCGCTGTACGAAAAATCTGAGCCGGCAAACTTAGCAGAAAGTCTCAGTTCCCGAAAACGGTTTCCATGTTGTGTTGCGGCAATCAGAAGCGGGGAACAGCTGTCTTAGCGTCGCTAACGGGCCGTGACCGGTGTGGTTGCGTCTGCGACCCCAGGGTAGGCAGGCATGCGTTGTAGGGAATCGGTGTTCGTACGGGTTGACGGCAGCCGCGCGGATGTCGTCAGCGGCTCTAGCCACAACGCGGTGCGCGTCCGCTCTGCTTGGCCTGCTGGTACACCGGCTCGAGCTGGGCAACATCGGCCTGCAGTTCGCGGATGCGGTTGGCAGGGTCGGGGTGGGTCGACAGCCACTGCGGTTGGCGATTGCCGCTGGCGGCCATCATGTTCTGCCATAGCGTCACCGCCTGCGCCGGATCGAATCCGGCCTGGGCCATCAGACGTTGGCCGACCACATCGGCTTCGCTTTCCTGGGTACGCGAGCCCGGCAGCAGGAATACTGTCTGGGCGGTCATACCGCCGACCTGATTGACTGCGCTGGCCGCCCCGTCGCCATAGGCGGCACCGGCGAGCGCGCCGATGATGCCCAGGCCCGTCTGCGCGCCGAGCTGACGGGTAATGCGCTCTTCGTGATGGCGCGAAATGACATGGCCGATTTCATGCCCGAGCACGGCGGCGAGCTGATCTTGCGTCTTGGCGACGGTAAAGATGCCGGTGTTGACACCGACCTTGCCGCCAGGAAGGGCGAAGGCATTGGCTTCGTTATCCACGAACAGCGCGGTTTCCCACTTGGTTTCGCGCCATTGCGGCGGCAGTTGCGCCACCAGTGCGTTGACCACGCACTGCACGTAGGCGTTCTGCTTGCCGTCGGTACTGACTTTTTCCTTGGCCTTGGTCTGCGCGAAGGATTGCGCGCCCAACTGGTCCAACTGCTGTTGCGATACGCCGCCCACCACCTGTCGGCGGCCGGTTGGCGAAGTTGTGGTGGCACACGCCGTCAGTGCAAGCACGGCAACAACGATCAACAGCCTAGCTTTCATTCGATCCCCCTAGAACCATGGAGGCATTTTGGCAGGCTCGTCTTAACTTTTCGTCAAACGGTTCCGCGCGGCCGATAACGCGTGCCGGGCCGGAGCGATCGGCTCTCCACGTGTGCGGATCCATTTGATGCCCAAGCGCCGCGCCGCTGCGGCTGGGTTCTCGCAAGCGACCGCTTTTGGGGCTCAGCCAAGCCCGAAAAAGTACAGCGCTGCCAGGGCTGTGGCATTGTTGATGCCGTGCGCGGCAATCGGGGCCCACAACGTGCCGGTACGCCAGTACAGCCATGCGAACGCCGCGCCCATGCTGCCGTACACCAGCCACAGCTGCGCGATCGCGGCCGGGCCGTTACCACTGATGCCGGGTACTTCGTGCACCAGCGCGAAAATCGCTCCGCTCAGCACGATGCCCAGCCACGGGCGGGCGGCAGCGAGCAGACGCCCGAACAGCACGCGACGGAACAGCAGTTCCTCGTAAGCCGGCGCGATGATCACCGCAAACAGCGTCAGTGCCAGCGGCCATTGCTGGAGCGCTTCTTTCATCAACGGCAGGTTGGTGGGCACCGGCTTGATGCCCAACGCCGAAGCCGCCACGCTGACCAGATTGCTCAGCAGGAACACGGCGGCGGCGATCAGCGCGGTCCAGCCCCAGGTGGAGGCGCGGCGCGCGGCAGCCCGTGAAGCGGTTTGTTCGGCAGGGGTGGCGCGGCGACGCCAGTAGTACAACAGCAGCGCCGGCGTGGCCGTGCTGACCAGCGCGGTGAGCAGCTGCACCATGACACCGGGTTGGCCAATGGCGGCCATGACCTCGGTGGGCGAGGGGGTCAGCCCCTGCGCCTTGGCCGCCTGTACCTGGCCGAAGCCACGCACCGCGCCCCACAATGCAAAGCCGGCCACGCTGAGGGTCAACAGCAGGCCGCCAGCGATAAGCACGTCGACCCAGAAACCCACGAGCACGGGCAGCAGCGGCGGCTTGCCGGCAACCGTGCGTGGTGCCAGGGGCGGTGGAAGATCGGTGCGCATCGTCGTCCTGCGAGCACCAGCACCGGCCGGCACGCCGCGGTTGCGACGTACCGGCCGGTGCTGGTGCCTCAGATATCCAGGTTGGACACCTTCAGCGCGTTGTCCTCGATGAAGTCGCGGCGTGGTTCGACCACATCGCCCATCAAGGTGCTGAAGATCTGGTCGGCGGCCACCGCGTCCTCGATGCGCACCTGCAACAGGCGACGCGTGTCGGGGTTGACCGTGGTTTCCCACAGCTGCTCGGCATTCATTTCGCCCAAGCCCTTGAAGCGCTGCACCTGGCGGCCCTTCTTGGCCTCGTCCAGCAACCAGGCATGGGCCTGCGCGAAGCTGGTGATCGGGTGGCTCTTGTTGCCGCGGACGATCTGGGCGCCTTCGCGCACCAGGTCGTGCAGGGCCAGCGACACCTCACGCAGCGGGCGCAGCTCGCCGCTTTCGAAGGCCCCCATCGGCAGCACCTGGGTGAACTCTTCGCCCATGTGGCGGCGGATGGCCACCAACGTGGCAGGCGCGTTGTCGCTGCCCGGGTCGAAGCGCAACTGATAGCGCGCGGTGCCCAGGGTGCCGCGATTAAGCACGGCCTGCAGCGCATCCAAAGTCGGATGCTGGTCGCCTTCGGCCTGCAGTTTTTCCACATCCAGTGGCGGCAGGTCGATCAGCGCGGTGAGCAGGGCCGGGTCGTAGCGGTGGGCGTTGCGCGTGATCGCTTCGTTGGCGCTGGTGAACAGCATCAACAATTTCTCCAGCGCTTCGCCGGTGATCGGTGGCTCGTCGGTGGCCGGAATCAGCGCCGCACCTTCGACCGCATTGCTGGCCAGGTAGGCGTTGAGCGCCGCGTCGTCCTTCAGATACAGCTCGCTCTTGCCCTGCTTGAGCTTGTACAGCGGCGGCAGGCCGATGTAGATGTAGCCGCGCTCGATCAACTCCGGCATCTGCCGGTAGAAGAAGGTCAGCAGCAGGGTGCGGATGTGCGAGCCGTCGACGTCGGCGTCGGTCATCAGGATGATGCGGTGGTAGCGCAGCTTGTCCGGGTTGTACTCGTCGCGGCCGATGCCGGTACCGAGCGCGGTGATCAGCGTGCCGACCTGGTCGGAGGCCAGCATGCGGTCGAAGCGTGCGCGTTCCACATTGAGGATCTTGCCGCGCAGCGGCAGCACCGCCTGGTTCTTGCGGTTGCGGCCCTGCTTGGCCGAGCCACCTGCCGAGTCACCCTCGACGATGAACAGTTCCGACAGTGCCGGATCCTTTTCCTGGCAGTCGGCCAGCTTGCCGGGCAGGCCTGCGATGTCCAGCGCACCCTTGCGGCGGGTGAGGTCGCGCGCCTTGCGCGCCGCTTCGCGCGCACGCGCGGCATCGACGATCTTGCCGGTGATGGCCTTGGCTTCGTTCGGGTTCTCCTGCAGGAACTCCTGCAGGCGCGCACCGAAGGCGTTTTCCACCGCTGGGCGCACATCCGAACTGACCAGCTTTTCCTTGGTCTGCGAAGAGAAGCTGGGGTCGGGCACCTTGACCGAAAGCACCGCGATCATGCCTTCGCGCATGTCGTCGCCGGTCAGCGCGACCTTGGCCTGCTTGGCGATGCCGTTCTGTTCGATGTAGGTGCTGAGCACGCGCGTCAGCGCCGCACGGAAGCCGGCCAGGTGGGTGCCGCCGTCCTTCTGCGGGATGTTGTTGGTGAAGCAGTACATGGTTTCCTGGTAGGCGTCGGTCCATTGCAGGGCCACGTCCACCATGATGCCGTTGTGCTCGCCGGTCACCGAGATCACATTCGGGTGCAGCGGCGACTTCAGCTGCGCCAGATGCTCCACGAAGCTGCGGATGCCGCCTTCGTAATGGAAATCGTCGCGACGGCCTTCGCCGCGCTCGTCGATCAAGGTGATCTTGACGCCAGAATTGAGGAAGGACAGCTCGCGCAGGCGCCGCGCCAGGATGTCGTAATGGAACTCGACGTCGCTGAAGATGGCCACGGACGGCTTGAAGCGCAGCGTGGTACCGCGCTTGGTCGAGGCTTCCAGCTGCTTGAGCGGGTACTGCGGCTCGCCCAGCGCGTATTCCTGCTGGTAGTGGAAGCCGTCGCGCCAGATATCCAGCCACAGGTGCTCTGACAACGCGTTGACCACCGAGACGCCAACGCCGTGCAGGCCGCCGGAGACCTTGTAGCTGTTGTCGTCGAACTTGCCGCCGGCGTGGAGCACGGTGAGGATCACCTCGGCCGCCGATACGCCTTCTTCCTTGTGGATGTCGACCGGCACGCCGCGCCCGTTGTCGGAGACCGCCACCGAGCCATCGGCCAGGATTTTTACCACGATGTCGTCGGCATGCCCGGCAAGGGCTTCGTCGACCGAGTTGTCGACCACCTCGAACACCATGTGATGCAGGCCGGTGCCGTCATGGACGTCGCCGATATACATGCCGGGGCGCTTGCGGACGGCTTCCAGGCCACGCAGCACGGTGATCTTGCTGGAGTCGTAGGTGCCGTTGGGTGTTGGCGGGGTGTTTTGTTCGTCGGTCATGCGCGTGCCGTTGGCTCCACAACACGGGCGAAGGCAGCGATGACCGCTCCGCGCCGTGGGAAAAGGGGGATAGCGGACAAATTATACCAGTCGGCCCGTACCGGCCGTCGCGGCTCAGTTGACCGTTGCCTGTCGCGCAATCTGGCCATGTTCCACGTGGAACTGCTGCAATAGTGCAGCTGCGTTGGCAAGGCCCGGTGGGGTCTCGGTTGCGGTGATGAGCACCTGCGCCGGCGCGGAAGCGAGCCGCTGCAGCACGCGCCCCTGATGATGCCGGTCCAGCTCCGAGCCCAGATCGTCCAGCGCGATGACCGGCCATTCGCCGCGTTCGAAGGCGAAGTCCTCGGCCTGTGCGAGCAGACAGGCAAGGGCCGTGAGCTTGGCCTGTCCCCGGGAAAGCGCGTCCTTGCCCGGGAGTGCGTGGAAGCTGGGCATCCAATCTGCGCGGTGCGGGCCTTGCGAGGTATAGCCGTTCTGGCGATCACGCTCACGCGCAAGCAGGAGGGCGTCTGCCAGCGAGACCTCGTGGCGCTTCCAGCCTGGGGCGAACGTCAGCGCAGACAGTCCCAGCGCCGGCGCGATGGCATCTGCCACTGGAACCAGCCGGTCCTGCAGGCGTTCCAGGTAGCGCATGCGCCGGGACGTCAGGGTTTCGCCGGATTCGGCGAGTTCGTTGTCCCATGCGTCCAGCATGCTTGGCTGCGCGCCCTGTTTCAGCAACGCATTGCGTTGTTTGAGAGCCCGCGCGTAGCGGCGCCACAAGGTTAGAAAATCGGGTTCCACGTGGAACAGGCCCCAATCCAGAAAACGGCGGCGGGGTTCACCACCGCCACTGATCAATACGTGGCTGCCGGGCTCGAACGTCACCACTGCCAGCGCAGCGCAAAGAGAGCCAAGCTGCGCCACGTCTTCCCCGTCCAGGCGCCCTGTCCATTCCTGCCCGCTATGACGCAAGCCAGCCCGACGCGTCCGCTCGACCGCAGCGCCGCCGCCTTCTTTCCACTCCACGAACACTTCGAGGTCGTTGGCGCCTTGTTGGATCAGGCCGTCGCGGACGCGCCCGCGGAAGCTGCGGCCGTAAGCCATCAGGTGTAGCGCTTCGAGCACGCTGGTCTTGCCCGCGCCGTTGTCGCCGGTCAGCAGATTCAAGGCACTGGAGGGATGAAGCTCGACGGTTTGAAACCGACGAAGCCGATGAATGGACAACCGCACTACATGCATCGATCGGTGTGCTCTGGGCTGTAATCCGGCATGCCGGTCGGTTCGAAGGATACGGGATCGGCATGAAACCGTGCAGACATGGCCGCCAGGAATGACCGGACAGGCAGGGGATAACATGTGGATAAAAATGGGGCCTGTGGAGGTGCTTTCGCTTATCCACAGCTTGTTTGTGAGAAAACAGCGCGGTAAACACAGGGTTGCGCCCCCTAAATTTCCTTTAAAAACAATCTCTTAGCGTGTTTTTGCGCAAAATCTGGCCCTACCATCACCACAAAGCTCTTAAGTTATTTATAGATTTAAAAGCCAATTGCGATGTGTATAACTCAAAAACACCAGGGAACCGAACACGTGGACCGTGGCTAGCCGACATGCAGGACAGCAACCCGGTTGACCGAGTTTGAATCCTGAACCAATTCAGTTTCAACCTGGGTAACGCTTTACGAACTCAACTTGCTAGTTGGAGTCGATGTATTTTTCTCCGCTCGCTTTTGCTGCGTCTGGAATCGAGCAAGATCTAGGATCGAAGACCGGGCGAATGAACCCGATCGGCTCCGGCCAGGTCGAGACTGCCGGGCCTAATTGATTCGCAAGTTGCCAACCCCGTCCGAGCTTTTGGAACACTGCAGACGCGTGACGCAGCGATGCGCGCCTATGGCACCAGTTCGATGATGGCCCCACGCGCGCGGGAGCCGCGGTGAATCATGTCCTGACGTTGGCTAGCGTGAAGCTCGGTCGCCGGCCGTCACCGGAGAACTTGGCACTCGACGTGTACCGGTCTCGCCGCTGATGCCGGTGTCTAGCGAACACACAAAACCCGAGTGGCAAGGGGCCGGGGCGCGTTTGGTCGATCAAACGGACGCACAGCCGCGATGACTGCGCTAAGGGCTTTATCGCTGCAAGTCGTGCGCGATTGCAGTCGCTCAGCCTATCCGCGTGTGGTCTCCACAGGCGACCTGGCCGCGACAGCTCCCTGCACATAGCAAGCTACGAAACAGCGCAAACAAAAAGCCCGGCATCCGCCGGGCTTCCGTGTTCCACGTGGAACGGGATATCAGAGACGCAACGGCATCACCACATGACGCGACTTCTCGCTGCTGGCCTCACGCACCAATGCAGACGAATTGGCATCACGCAGCTGGATCACCACGTGCTCATCGCGCAATGCCGACAGCGCGTCGAGCAAATAGTTGACGTTGAAGCCAATGGCCAGATCGTCGACCTTGGTATCGGCCTCGATCTCTTCCTGCGCCTCTTCCTGCTCGGGGTTATGCGCGCTGATCTTCAGCTGACCCGGCGACACTTCCACACGGACACCGCGGTACTTCTCGTTGGACAGGATGGCCGCACGCTGTAGTGACGCGCGCAGCGCTTCACGATCCACCTTGACCTCGCGATCGGCGCCGATCGGAATCACTGCCTCGTAGTCCGGGAACCGCCCGTCGATCAGCTTCGAGGTAAAGGTCACATCACCGCGCTTGACGCGGATATGGCTGCGGCCCACTTCCAGCTCGACCTCGCGATCGGCGCCTTCCAGCAAACGCTGCAGCTCGGTCACGCCCTTGCGCGGCACGATGATCTGGCGCTTGGCGCCACCGGCTTTCTCCAGCTCCATCTCGCATAGCGCCAGGCGATGACCGTCGGTAGCCACGCAGCGCAGCAAGCCGTCGCGTAGGTCGAACAACAGGCCATTGAGGTAATAGCGCACGTCCTGCTGGGCCATGGCGAACGCCGTGCGCTCGATCAGCTCCTTGAGCCCGGCTTCGGGCACCACGACGCGTTCGGTCGCTTCGACTTCGTCCACAGACGGAAAATCGTTGGAAGGCAACGTCGCCAGGGTGAAGCGGCTCCGCCCGGCTTGCACAGTGACCTTGTCGCCGGTCTGCGAAATGGTGACGCGGCTGCCGTCGGGCAGGGCGCGCAGGATGTCGAACAGCTTGCGCGCCGGAATCGTGGTTTCGCCGTCCTGCGCGTCCTCCACCAGCGTGCGCGAGATCATTTCCACTTCCAGGTCGGTGCCGGTCAACGAGACCTGTCCATCCTTGACCTGTACCAGCAAGTTGGCCAGGACGGGCAGGGTTTGACGGCGTTCGACCACATTGACCACTTGTGCCAATGGTTTGAGGAAGGCTTCGCGCTGCAGTGTAAAACGCATGTGGTTCCGTGCCCCTATGCTTTAAAAGATATGGAATAAATCAAAAGCCTGGTGGTGATGGTAGGGCCGTTTTCAGCGGATAACCACCATAACTGTTTGTTTCCAAAGACATTTCAGCACCTGAAACGCGTTGGACTAGTGCGCCTGAGCTGGTCGGAAAACCTGTGGATAGTTTTCGAGCCCGACTGCGGCGCAACGTTATCCACAGATTCTCCCGCATTTGACCCCAACGTTTCCACGCTTTTTTCCAGCCTGGCGCCGATGGCAGCCGATGGCTTACTCGCTGAGCTTGCGAATCAGCTTTTCCCAGTCCTCGCGGAGCTTGCCGTCGGCCTCCATCAACGTGCGGATCTGACGGCACGCATGCAGCACGGTGGTGTGGTCGCGGCCAGCGAAGGCATCGCCGATCTCCGGCAGGCTGTGCTCGGTGAGTTCCTTGGCCAGCGCCATCGCCACCTGGCGCGGGCGCGCCAGCGAGCGGGTGCGCCGCTTGGACAGCAGATCCTTCATCTGCAGGCCGTAGTAATCGGCCACAGTCTTCTGGATATTGGGAATGCCGATCGCCTGTTGCTGGGCGCGCAGCAGGTCGCGCAGCGTCTCCTGGGCAAATTCCACCGTGATCGAGCGCCCGGTGAAGTTGGCACGCGCCACCAGCGTGTTGAGCGCGCCTTCAAGGTCGCGCACGTTGGAGCGCATCTTCTTGGCGATCAGGAATGCCACGTCGTCGGGAATTTCGGCGCCGCGCTCGCGCGCCTTGGCCAGCACGATGGCCGCGCGGGTCTCGAAGTCCGGCGGGTCGATCGCCACCGACAGGCCCCAGGCCAGGCGCGACTTCAGCCGCGGCTCCAGGCCTTCGACCTCGCGCGGGTAGCGGTCGCAGGTCAGGATGATCTGCTGGCGGCCATCGAACAGCGCGTTGAAGGTGTGGAAGAACTCTTCCTGGGTGCGGTCCTTGCCGGCGAAGAACTGGATGTCGTCGATCAGCAGCGCATCGATCTGCTGGAACTGGCGCTTGAACTGGTCCATCGCCTTGTCCTGCAGCGCCCGGATCATCGCGCTGAAGAACTGCTCCGAACGCAGATACATCACCTTGGCGGCCGGATTGGCCTGACGCAGCGCATTGCCGGCCGCGAACATCAGGTGGGTCTTGCCCAGACCGGTGCTGCCGTACAGCAGCAACGGGTTGTGCGCACGGTCGCCGGGCTTCTGTGCAGCCTGGATCGCGGCCGCCAGGCCCAACTGGTTGCTGCGGCCTTCCACGAAGTTGGCGAAGGTGTAATGCGAATCCAGGTTGCCGGCGAACGGCACGATCGGTGCAGCCTGCGGCGCGCTCGGCACGGCCACGGGCGCAGGGGCCGGCTCGGGCGCACGTGGACGCGAACCGACCGCCAGCGCGACGTCGCCATTGCCGGCGAAATACGCCAGCAATTCGCGAATGCGCGGCAGGTAACGTTCGCGCACCTGGTCGACGATGAAGGCGTTCGGGGCGTACAGCACGATGCTGTCGCCGCGATCTTCGGCTTGCAGGGGTTTCAACCAGGTGTGGACATCTTCGGGCGGGAATTCGGCTTCGAGACGTTCCAGACAGCGGGGCCAAGCATCCATCAAAGTATGATCATCTGTTGCTGGCTGCGGCGCGCAGAAAAGCGCCGCGCTCGCAGCCCGGTAGTGAAAAGAGGATGGACCAGCCTAGCACCGAGGGCAGGGTTTTCCCAGAGTTATTCACAGGGCAATCCACAGGCCGATGGTGTCCTTATCGGCGGTAAAGCGAGCAGGGTGTTGACCGGCGCCGCGCAAAGCCTATAGAATTGCCGGTTCTATTCGTCTCCATTCATGCAGAGGGCCCCATGGCCACCAAGCGTACTTTCCAACCCAGCAATCTCAAGCGAGCACGCGACCATGGTTTCCGCGCACGTATGGCAACCGCCGACGGCCGCAAGATCCTGGCTCGCCGCCGCGCCAAGGGCCGCAAGCGCCTGAGCGCTTGATTGCCGCGCCGCTCCCTGCGGCCGAGGCAGTCCCTACCGTGAACGCATCGAACCCGTGCAGGCGATTTCCTCGCTCTGCGCGGGTTCGTACGCGTGCGCAATATACGATCGTATTCGATACTGCACGTCGCACCTCGGACCCACTCCTGAGCCTGCACTGGCGCACCGGCGACACGCCGCCGCGCCTGGGCATGGCGGTGTCGCGCAAGGTCGACACGAGGGCGGTCGGGCGCAACCGCATCAAGCGCGTGTTGCGTGACGCCATGCGGCATCTACTCCCTGAGCTGGCCGGTGGCGATTACGTCATCGTGGCGCGCTCGGCAGCTGCAAAAGCGACCAATCCACAGATTCGCGACGCTTTCCTGCGTCTGCTGCGCCGTGCTGGCGCATTGCCCCTGCCTGCTGCGGCCGGCACAATGCCGCCCGCCAGGACGGTGCACCCATCCTCCCTTTCCCCGACAGAGCCGGAACTGTAGTTCCGACTGAGCGAGTTGCTGCCCGATGAACCAGACCCGTGTTTTCCTGATTTTTGCCTGGCTGATGGTCGCGGCGCTGCTGTGGATGGAGTGGGGCAAGGACAAGGCCGCTGCCAATGCGCCTGTGGTCGCTGCAACGCAGTCGGTTCCGGCGGCCCGTGATCTGGATGCGGCCACGCCGAGTGCGGCCAATGTGCCCGCTGCTCAGGCCATTCCGCAGGCCGGCGCGCCAGGTGCAGTGCCGGCGACCAGCACCACCGCCGCGACACCGGCTGCTGCCGGCGCCGCACCAGTGGTGACCCTGACCTCGGACGTGCTGCGCCTGAAGCTGGATGGCCGCAGCGTGCTCGATGCCGAGCTGCTGCAATTCCCGCAGACCAAGGACGGCACCGCGCCGGTCAGTCTGCTGACCGAAGATCCGGCGCACCCGTATAACGCCACCAGCGGCTGGGCCAGCGAGCATTCGCCGGTGCCGGGCGTGGGCGGCTTCCGCGCCGAGCAGCCGGGCACGACGTTCGACATGGCCAAGGGCCAGAACACGCTGGTGGTGCCATTCGTCTGGAATGGCCCCGACGGCGTCTCGATCCGTCGCACCTTTACCCTGGAGCGCGGCCGCTATGCCATCTCGATCAAGGACGAGGTGATCAACAAGAGTGGCGCGCCGTGGAACGGCTACGTCTTCCGCAAGCTGAGCCGGGTGCCGACCATCCTCAGCCGTGGCATGACCAATCCGGATTCCTTCAGCTTCAATGGCGCGACCTGGTACAGCCCGCAGGAAGGCTATGAGCGCCGTGCGTTCAAGGACTACATGGACGACGGTGGCCTGAATCGCCAGATCACCGGCGGCTGGGTGGCGCTGCTGCAGCACCACTTCTTCACCGCGTGGATTCCGCAGAAGGACCAGGCCTCGCTGTATGTGCTGGCTCAGGACGGCCCGCGCGACGTGGCCGAGCTGCGTGGCCCGGCCTTCACCGTGGCGCCTGGCCAGACCGCCAGCACCGAAGCGCGCCTGTGGGTGGGCCCGAAGCTGGTCAGCCTGATCGCCAAGGAGGACGTCAAGGGCCTGGACCGCGTTGTCGATTACAGCCGCTTTTCGATCATGGCCATCATCGGCCAAGGTCTGTTCTGGGTGTTGAGCCATCTGCACAGCTTCCTGCACAACTGGGGCTGGGCCATCATCGGCCTGGTGGTGCTGCTGCGTCTGGCGCTGTATCCGCTGTCGGCCGCGCAGTACAAGTCCGGCGCCAAGATGCGACGCTTCCAGCCGCGCCTGGCGCAGCTCAAGGAGCGCTACGGCGACGATCGCGTCAAGTACCAGCAGGCGACGATGGAGCTGTTCAAGAAGGAAAAGATCAACCCGATGGGCGGCTGCCTGCCGCTACTGATCCAGATGCCGATCTTCTTCGCGCTGTACTGGGTGCTGGTGGAATCGGTGGAACTGCGCCAGGCGCCGTGGCTGGGCTGGATCCAGGATCTGACTGCGCGCGACCCGTACTTCATCCTGCCGTTGCTCAATATCTCGATCATGTGGGCGACGCAGAAGCTGACCCCGACCCCGGGCATGGACCCGATGCAGGCCAAGATGATGCAGTTCATGCCGCTGGTGTTCGGCGTCATGATGGCCTTCATGCCGGCCGGCCTGGTGCTGTACTGGGTGGTCAATGGCGGCCTGGGCCTGTTGATCCAATGGTGGATGATCCGCCAGCACGGCGAGAAGCCGAGCAAGATCATCCAGGCCAACGCCAAGTAATTTCAAGAAGGCCCGCCGCAAGGCGGGCTTTCTGCATGTCAGCCCGCATTTATTGCCTGTTGTCTCTTTCGCCAAGGACGCCGTCGTGACCACATCGCCGTTGCATCGCCTGTTGCTGTGCGCAAGTTGCATGGGAGTGCTGGCGCTGGCCGGCTGCGGCAGGCATGACGCGAGCGATGCTGCCGCCGCTGCCAAGCCCGCTGCTGCAACGAGCGCTGGCACGCAGGCGGGCACGGCCGGGGACGCCACGCCCGCCTTGATCGCGCAACTGCGCCAACAACTGGACCGGCACCGCCGCATCATCGTGCTGCTGGCCGATGAGGACAAACAAAGGCCACGCGATCGCGCCACCTCCAGCAGCGTGGGCCAGCAGTTGTTTCATGAAAACCTGGAGCAGCGCGAGCGCATTGCCGCATCCTTCGACACCGTGCTGATCTCCCAGGACGCGCGCCGGTTCGCGACGATTGCCGCGGTGCTGGACGAGGTGGAATCTGCGCCGGATCTGTTCGATGCCGACCGCCTGGCATTTGCCGAGGTGCTGCGCGATCTACATGCGCGCATCGGCCGCGACTCTGCACTGCCGGCGGTGAAACTGCATCAGCGCATCGGCGAGGATCTGGAGGCGCTGGACGAGATCGAGCGTAGCTACAACAAGGAGCTGACGCAGATCTTCAGCCGTTTCGACCGCAGCCGCGCCATCGTGCCCAAGCGCGAGAAATGGGACGACTATGTGGCGCATCTGCGCACGCTGTACACGCGCGAGAACATCCTGCGCGACCATGGCGTGGTAGAGCCGTATCCGTTCGCCGCGCGCGACAGCGACAGCGAAGTGTTCGGCCGCGACCTGCCGCCCAAGACGGTGGTGCTTACCTTCGACGATGGCCCGCACAGGGCCTACACCGAAGAGATCGTGGCCATTCTCAAGCGCTACGATGTGCCAGGCGTGTTCTTCGAAGTGGGGCGCAATCTCGGCAGTTTGGATGCCCAGGGCAAAGCGAAACTTGCGCCGCTGTCAAAGATCAGTCACACGCTGATGGAAGAAGGCTACGCCGTGGGGAACCACAGCCTGACGCACGCACAGTTGTCCAAAACCACCGGCGATGCACTACGCAGCCAGGTACTGGATGCCGACGCCTTGCTGCGTGCGGTGGACGACAAACGTGCGCCGCTGTTCCGGTTTCCGTATGGCGCACGTAATGCGGAAGGCTTGCAGCTGCTCGGCGAGGCCGGCCTGAAATCGATCATGTGGAACATCGACTCGTTGGACTGGGCCGACCCGGTGCCGGAATCCATCGTGCAACGCGTGCTCGATCAAGTGAACAAGGAGCAGCGCGGCATCGTGCTGTTCCATGACATCCACGACCGCGCAGTGAAAGCGCTGCCGCAGATTCTGGATCGTCTCATCGCCGACGGTTACCAGTTCGCCGGCTGGAATGGCCGCGAGTTTTCGGTGGCGCACGCGCCCAGCGCGTTAGCCGATGCCACGGTGACCACCGGCTATGCGAAATCGTGGGCGATCGTGATCGGTATCGACGACTACGCGCACTGGCCCAGGCTCGAATATGCCGCCAACGATGCGCAGGCGATTGCCAGTACCCTGACCGGGCCGTTGGGATTTCCATCCTCGCAAGTGATCGTGCTCAAGAACGGGCAGGCCACGCGCAACAACATCCTGGCCGCATTCCACGACCGCCTCGGCGAAGGCCGTGCACAAACCAACGACCGCGTGTTCGTGTTCTTTGCCGGGCATGGCGCCACACGACGGCTGGCTTCCGGTCGCGATCTTGGCTACATCATTCCGGTCGACTCGGACCCGCAGCATCTGGCCAGCGATGCGATCGCAATGAGCGATTTGCAGAACATCGCCGAAAGCCTGCAGGCCAAGCATGTGCTGTTCGTGATGGATGCCTGCTATAGCGGACTGGGATTGACGCGCGGCGGGCCGACGTCCGGCGCCTACCTGCGCGAGAACGCACGACGCATCGCCCGCCAGATGCTCACTGCCGGCGGCGCCGATCAACAGGTGGCCGATAGCGGGCCCAATGGGCATTCGGTGTTCACCTGGGTGCTATTGCAGGCATTGGCCGGCAAGGGCGACCTCAATGGCGACGGCTTGATCACCGGGACCGAACTGGCCGCGTACGTGGCGCCTGCGGTGTCGGCAGTCTCGGCCCAGACGCCGGCATTCGGCAGCCTGCCCGGTTCGCAAGGCGGCGAATTCGTGTTCCAGGTTCCCAGCGGCGATGAGTTTCTCACTGCAGAGACCGCGCAGCTGTCGGCCGATGCGATTGCGCTCAACGGACGCGTGGACGCAGCGCGCCCTGCGTCGGCCGCAGCCGGTGCGACAGTGGCTGCGGCGCCGGTGACGGTGAAGACGCTGCAAGGTGGACAAGCTACGCTGGTGTTGCCCGCCGCAGTGAAGAGCAGCGATCGCCAACGCGCACAACTGGCCAACGAACGCGGCCTGCAGTTGTACAAGGAAAAGCGCTATGTCGATGCGGCCGAGCAATTTGACGAAGCGCTTAAGCTACGCCCGGATTTCGCGCTGGCGGCCAACAACCTGGGCTTTGTGTATTACCGTCAGGGGCGCTTTGCCGAATCGGCGCGTTGGCTGGAAAATACCTTGAAGATCGATCCCTCGCGCGCAGTGGCCTATCTCAATCTCGGCGATGCATATGCAAAGGCAGGCGATCGCGACAAGGCGCGCAAGGCCTATTCCACGTACCTGGAATTGCAGCCGCAAGGCAGTGGTGCGGAGCAGGCGCGTACGCAGCTGCAATCGTTGTGACTGAAGTAGCGACACGACATGGCGTGCAGATGCCAGACAGCGCGATTGTCGCAACGGTAGGCGACTCAAAAGTGCCCGCAAACATGTGGCTCGGCACTGCTGGCCGCGCCGTTTAAAATCCACGTGTCCTTGTTCAATCCACCATAGAGCAGTGTCCATGTCGTCTTCCACCTCGACCATCGTTGCCATCGCCAGTGCTGCCGGAATCGGCGGCGTGGGCATCGTGCGCTTGTCCGGGCCGCAGTCGGTGCAGATCGCAGCGCACCTTGGAATTGCGCGGATGCAGCCGCGGCATGCGCACTACGCGCGTTTTCGCGATGGGCACGGCGCCGTCATCGACGATGGCATTGCGCTGTGGTTCAACGCGCCGCACAGCTTCACCGGCGAAGATGTCGTCGAGCTGCAAGGTCATGGCAGCCCGGTGCTGTTGCGGCAACTGGTTGCCCGCTGCATCGAACTGGGTGCACGTCAGGCACGCGCCGGCGAATTCAGCGAACGTGCGTTTCTCAACGGCAAGCTCGATCTTGCGCAGGCCGAGGCCATTGCCGACTTGATCGCGGCCGGCGACCTGCGGGCGGCACGCGCCGCGCGGCGCGCACTGGACGGCGTGTTTTCGCAACGGGTCGATGCACTGGCCGAGACCCTGACGCGCCTGCGTATCCATGTCGAGGCAGCCATCGACTTTGCCGATGAGCCGCTCGACACCTTGGGCGGCAATCAAGTACGCGATGGTCTGGGTCAGGCGCGCAACGTGCTCGCACAGCTGCTGCGCGATGCCGAACGCGGGCGTAAGTTGCGCGACGGCCTGCATGCGGTGTTGATCGGTCCGCCCAATGCCGGCAAGAGTTCCTTGCTCAATGCGCTGGCCGGAAGCGACCGCGCAATCGTCACCGATGTTGCCGGCACCACCCGCGACACCTTGCACGAAGCCATCCAGCTGGACGGTTTCGAGTTGACCTTGGTCGATACCGCCGGCCTGCGCGATGGCGGCGATGCGATCGAACGCGAAGGCATGCGCCGCGCACGCGCCGAACTGGAGCGCGCCGACCTGGCGCTGGTGGTGCTGGATGCACGCGACCCGCAGGCCGCCCGCGATGCCATCGGCGATACCATCGACACGGTGCCGCGTCAGCTATGGATCCACAACAAATGCGATCTGCTCGGCAATGCCGCATCGCTCGATGCCAATGCGATCGCTGTCTCTGCCGTGACCGGACAAGGACTGGAGCAATTGCACATCCGCCTGCGCGCGCTTGCGCTCGGCGATGGCGTGGACAGCGTCGACGGCGAGTTCTCTGCTCGCACGCGGCATGTTCAGGCGCTGCGTCGCGCCGAACAGCACGCCGATGCTGCCGATCTGGAGCTCGGTTTCGAACAACTGGAACTGGCTGCCGAAGAACTGCGTCTGGCACATGAAGCGCTCGGCGAGATCACCGGAAAGCTCAGCGCCGACGACCTGCTCGGCAAGATCTTCTCGAGTTTTTGCATCGGCAAGTGATGCGGTGGTGCCCAGCGCGATGAGGCGCGCGGAAACCGTCGGAATCAGCCGCACCCAAACGCATCTGCCGCCGCACATCAGCTGCGTGGACGGCGATGCGGGCGCAAACTGTCGCACCTCGTCCGAGCACCGCAGGCGCACCGCCCGTGCGCTTGCCGTGGACTACATCACCCCAGGCAATGCGGTCTTGAGTGCTTCGCTTTCCGCGTTGCACGCAGCCACCGATGACGCGGCCGGCTGCTTGGACTGCGCCTGTTCGATCTCGCGGCGTGCGGCGGCCAGGTCCTTTTCGAACGCAGGATTGGCGTGCAGGGCGGCAACGGTGGCGGCGCCCACCACGCGGCCCTGGATGACATCGCTCTGCCAGTGCACGTTGCAGACCAGGCGGCTGTCGCCGAAGGCGCGGCCGCGCGCGAGCAGGGCGTCGCGGTGGGCGGGGGCGATTTCGGACAGGATCAGGCCCCAGGTCCAGCCGATGGCGGTGTGGCCGGAGGGGTAGGAGCCGTTCTTGCGCAGGGCCGCGTCATCGGCCGGAGTGCACATCGGTTGCGCGTTGCGCATGAAAGGACGCGGGCGTTGGTAGCGTGCCTTGGCGGCGCTGGTGGCGGTGCTGGCATCGCGCATGCTGCGTTCGAGCAGACCGATCAGATGCGGGGTGCTGGCCTGGTCGATCTGTATGCCGAGCGCGCAGCTGAAGTGCGTGGCCGCAGCCGGAAAGCTCAGGACCGCGTCCTGCGCGGCCAGCTCCCAGCGTGGTGTCCCGCGCAGGGCGAGCATGGCCTTGGCGACCGCCTCGTCGTTGGCGAGCGCAGCGCTGTCATCCTGCGGTGGCGGTGGCACCAGCTGCACGCTGTCGGGCAGTTGTTGTTTCTCTAGATACCCATGCGCGTCGGTGGCGAGCACCGAATCTTTCGAGGCTGCCTTGTCTCGTGCACTTGCGATGCCGCTGCCGATCAACAGTGCGGCGATGGCAACGCTGACCAGCGTCCGATCAGAGTGGCAAGCAATGCGCTGCGACATAGCAACCTCAGACAACACAAATGGAAGAGCTCGCAGATTACGACGGCTCGATGACAGTTGCATGCCAACGCGACGCAGCAACGGCGAGGGATGCGAAACGTTGTCGTTGCACTGTCATGTTTCGGTCGCATCGACGCAAGACAACTGTCGCACGCTTGCCGCCATCTCTTGACTCGTCCCCAACGCCGCTCATGCCCAAGACCCATCAGTTAAGTGCTGCCGTTCTCGCCGCGCTCGTGCTCGCGCCTGCCGCTTACGCCGCCGACCTTGAAGTGTCTGCCGATACCGGTGCGACCGTGCAGCAACTCGATGCGGTGTCGGTGATCGGCCAGGGCGAAACGCGCCAGGTGCAGCGCATCACCCAGCAGGACATTGCGGTGTTGCCGCCGGGCACCAGCATCCAGAAGCTGCTCAACCGCATGCCGGGCGTGAACGTGCAATCCAACGATGCGTTCGGGGCCAACGAAGAATCGCAGACGATCAGCCTGCGCGGCTTCAACGGCACGCGCCTGGGCTATACGCTCGACGGCCTGCCGCTGGGCGACAACGCCTATGGCAATTACAACGGTCTCAACATCAGCCGCGCGTTGATCGCGGAAAACTTCGGCGGCGTGGAGCTGGCCTCCGGCATCGGTGCGTTGGGCACCGCGTCGACCAGCAACCTGGGCGGCACCATCCAGTATTACTCGGCCGATCCGTCCAGCGTGTTCGGCGGGCAGGTGTCGCAGACGGTGGGCTCCGATGCCAACCGCCGCACCTTCCTGCGCGTGGATACCGGCGATTACAACGGGTTTTCGGCGTATGTGTCCGGCATCAATGCCGAAGCCGACATGTGGACGCGCCCGGAATCGCCAACCACCACGCGGCAGTTCAATGCCAAGGGCGTGTACCAGTTCGATGGCGGCAAGCTGACCGCATTCGCCGATACCTCGCGTACCTCGCAGGCCGACTATGCGTACCTGTCCAAGAGCGGCATGGCGCGTGGCCTGGGCTGGGACTGGAATCTGTACGCGCCGGACTGGAACCGCGCATTGGCCGCAGCGTATTGCGCACCGGCCACGCGCAATGCCGCGCGTTGCGGTTTCAGCGGCGGTGTCGACAACATCGACGATGCGTATTACCAGAGCCGTGCCTTGCGCGACGACGACCTGTTCTATGTGGCCGGCGATTTCCAGCCCAACGATGCGATCAGCCTGCACACGCAGGTCTATCACCATGAAAACAAGGGCCAGGGCCACTGGTGGTCGCCGGGCCAGGCGTCCAACCCGGGCACGCCGGAGGCATTGCCGATCTCCATCCGCAGCACCAATTACTGGATCAACCGCACCGGCGGCATCGCCTCGCTCGGGTGGGAGTTGGGCCCGCATCATCTGGAAGCCGGCCTGTGGTACGAGCGCAATCACCACGACGTGGAGCGCAACTTCTACTGGATTACCGGCCCGGTCAGCGACGACAAGTTCCTGCAGAATCCCAACCGTCGCCTGTTCTCGCAGAACTACGTGATCACCACCCGCCAGTTCTATGTGCAGGGCAACTTCAAGTTCCTGGATCAGCGCCTGAGCCTGGACCTGGGCATCAAGAGCCCGAGCACCGAAATGACCGCGCGCGAGACGCCGGGCGTGGCGGTGGAAGCGCCGGTGGCCACCGGCTCGCTCAAGGCCAGCGAATCGGTATTGCCGCAGATCGGCTTGGGCTATCGCCTGGCCGACGGCCAGGAAGTGTTCGCCTCGTACGCCGAAAACATTGCAGCGTTCCAGGGTGGCGGCGCGGGCGGTCCGTTACTGGTGACCCAAGCCTCGTTCGATGCCAGCGTCGGCGCATTGGAGCCGGAGAAATCGCGCACGCTGGAAGCGGGCTATCGCGTCGTGCGCGACCGCTTCGAAGCCTCGCTGGTCGGCTATGACGTGACCTTCGACAACCGCCTGCTTTCGCTCAATCCGTGCGCCAGCATCCAGCAGGGCACCACGCCGGCATGCACCACGCGCTTCTTCAATGTTGGCTCGGTGAGCAGCCGCGGCGGCGAACTGACCGTGATCTGGAAGCCGACCAGCTACCTGCAGTGGTACAACTCGGCTTCGATCAATCGTTCGACCTACGACGACAACTACGTGCAGAACGGCGTGGTGATTCCCACCGCCGGCAAGTACACCGTCGACACGCCCAAGCGCATGTTCGCCAGCGAGCTGGCCTTCAATAGCGGGCCGTGGAATCTCAACCTGCGCGGGAAGTACACAGGCCAGCGCTACTACACCTACACCAACGATCAGGGCTTTGGTGGCTACACCTCATTCGATGCGGGCGGTGGGTATGACTTCGGCCAGGTTGGCGTGCTGCAGGGGCTCAAGCTCTCGCTCAACGTCACCAACCTCACCGACAAGCGTTACGCCTCCAACCTCACCGCGTTCGCCAACACCGACCCGAACGGGCGTCAGCTGGCCTTCCATGCCAGTGCGCCGCGGCAGGTGTTTTTGACGCTGGATGCGAAGTTCTGAGAACGGGAATCGGGAATCGGGATTGGCGAATCGTAAGAGCCGGTCTTGCGATTGCTTACCCATTTCCGGTTTCGATCGACGCAGACAGTTTCAGGCTGGCTAACAAGACCTCGCGAGTGATTTTCCGGCGGGTGCGGACGATGCAGCGGAAGCGGGATGTACAGTCGTACCTCCGCCGCCTATCGACCAGCCTTGCCTGGCGGTCATGCGTCGATTCGGTAACTGTTTTTCGTTGGAGAGATGCATGATGCAGTTCGGTCGTACCTGGTTGGTGGGAGCGATGATGGTTGGCATGAGCGGCCCGGCGGTTGCCGAAGCGCCGCTGGCGAAGACAGTGCAGATCTTTGCGCACCGTGGTGCCAGTGCGCTGCGTCCGGAACACACCCTGGCCTCCTATGCCAAAGCCATTGTCGATGGTGCCGATTTTGTCGAGCCGGATCTGGTGTCCACCAAGGATGGCGTGCTGATCGCGCGGCACGAGAACGAGATCGGCGGCACCACCGATGTGGCCAGTCATCCGGAGTTCGCTGCGCGCAAAACGCGCAAGACCATCGATGGTCAGGCGATGGAAGGCTGGTTTACCGAAGATTTCAGCCTGGCCGAGTTGAAGACGCTACGCGCGCGCGAGCGGCTGCCGCAGCTGCGCGGCACGCGCTGGGACGGGCACTTCCAGATCGTGACCTTCGACGAGATCATCGATTTCGTCGCCGCAGAATCGGCAGCGACCGGGCGCCCCATCGGGCTGATTCCGGAGATCAAGCACCCCAGTTATTTCAAGGCGCTAGGCCTGCCGATGGAAGACAAGGTGCTGGCCACCTTGCAGGCGCATGCCTATACGCTGACTGCGCCGGTGATCATCCAGTCGTTCGAGACCGGCAACCTGCGTTATCTGCGCAGCAGGATTGGCCGCACCAGCAACATCGGTCTGCTGCAGTTGCTCGGGGGCGCGCAGATCGCGCTGCCCGATGCCGGCACGGACGGTGCGCCGAAGACCTACGGGCAGATGATCACGCCCGACGGCCTGAAGCAGGTCGCACGCTATGCCGATGCGATCGGCCCCGACATCCGCAGCATCATCCCACTGGATGCGCAGCAACGCCTGGGTACGCCCACCAGCCTGGTGCGCGATGCGCATGCGGCCGGGTTGCAGGTGCAGCCATACACCTTCCGTCCGGAGAATTATTTTCTCGCCGCCAACAATCGCAGCAGCGGCGCGGTGACCGAGCGCAACGACGCCGGTGCGTTGCTCGAGTTGCAGGCGTATCTGGATGCCGGGATCGATGCGTTCTTCGCCGACGACCCGGGCCTGGCGCGGCGTGCATTGAGCGGGCATCCCTGAGCAGCGTCGCGTAGGAGCGCGCGCGAGCGCGACGGGGCTGTATCGGTAAAGCCCATCGCGCGCAGGCACGCGCCTACGCGGGGCAGGGCAGGGCATTGATCGGTTCTGCGGTCGCCTGGAACGTCTCAGCTACCGGGCGGGCGTTCGCGCGGTGGGAAATGCAGCACCACGCTCTGCGAGCCATCGTCCTGGCGCTGCCACAGCACGGGCACCTGACGCGGCGGTGGCGGTTCCAGCATCGCGTGCTCGGGGTTGCTCACGTCCCAGGCAGCGTCTTCGTCCTCGTCTTCCCAGCTGTAGCGCGGCTTTGCCTGTTGCGGGTCGCGCAGGCGCAGCAGCAGGGCGGCGATCAACCCGGCCACCGCACCGCCCAGATGCGATTGCCAGGACACGCCGGCTTCGTGCGGCAGGATGGTCAACAGCATGCCGCCGTAGAACAGGAAGGCGATCATGCTGGTGGCGATCGCGGGGCGGTCGCGGCGCAGCAGGCCCAGCACGAACACCAGGAACATCAGCCCGTGGGTCACGCCGCTGGCGCCCAGATGCCGGCTGCCGGGCTCGCCCAGCAGCCATGCGCCCAGGCCCGAGCCCAGCCACAGCAGCGGCAGCGCCATGACGGTGGCACGCGGATACACGCTCCCGGCCAGCGTGCCCAGGATCAGCAGCGCGGCGGCGTTGGCGCCCAGGTGGGCCAGCGAACCATGCAGCAGCGGGGCGGTGAGGATGCCGCGCAGGCCGTCGGCCTGCAGCGGCGCCACCGCCCAGGCGCGCCAGTCGAACATGCCCTGGGCGGTGAACACCGCCACCAGCAGCAGCACGGCGGCAAGGCTCACATTGAAGGCACGCAAGACCCGGGAACGATCCAGGCGAGCTTGGGTGGTGGTGTCGGCGGCGGCAACAGGATGCGGTGTCATGCCTTCACGGATGGCGTCGCGCGGGTTTTTTACAAGCCTCTCAAACTCGGGATAAGCAGGCCCGGCGGCGGGATAATCCAATCCCGCCGTCGAATCCTGGCGTCGTCTGCCGCGCATGACGCAAGTGATGAGGCGCGGCACCGCACGTGCCGCGCCATCCGCCATCTGCAAAGTCCACTTGCGGCCGATCTGCAGCTTGGCTGCAGGGTCCTTGCCCGCCCACCATCGCGGGACACGCTGCAAGTACGTCCTTGTAAGCGCTGGCGCGGCATCCATGCCGCTCAAGGTCCCACGACGGTGGGCGGGCAAGGGCCTGTCGAGATGGTCGGTGCGCATGGTCGCCAGCAGTGCAGGCTGCGCCACGATTCCCAATTCCCAATTCCCGGCCCGTCAGTGCCCGGCAGGCTTGGGCGGGCGCAGCAGGCTCAGCACGATGGTGGCGACCAGGATCGCCACCACCACGCCCAGCGACACCAGCACCGGGATCTTGTACAGATCGATGATCATCATCTTGATGCCGATGAACACCAGGATCACCGCCAGGCCATACGGCAACAGGTGGAAGCGGTCGGCCATGCCGGCCAGCAGGAAGAACATCGCGCGCAGGCCCAGCACCGCGAACACATTGGAGGTGAGCACGATGAACGGGTCGGTGGTGATGGCGAAGATCGCCGGGATGCTGTCCACCGCGAAGATCACATCGATCACCGCGATCAAGATCAGCACCACGAACAGCGGCGTAAACCAGCGCTTGCCGTCCTTGATCACGCTGAGCAGGTTGCCGTGGTACTGCGGGCTCAGGCGCAGGTGCCCGCGCATCCAGCGCAGCACCGGGTTGGCTTCCAGATCCGGCTCCTTGCCGGCGGAGAACCACATCTTGATGCCGGTCAGCAACAGGAACGCGCCGAACACGTAGAGCAGCCAATGGAACTTGGCCAGCAACATCGAGCCGGCGAAGATCATGATCGCGCGCAGCACGATGGCACCCAGCACACCGATGATCAGCACGCGCTGGCGCTGTTCTTCGGGCACGCCGAAATACGTCATCACCATCAGGAAGACGAAGATGTTGTCGACCGCCAGGGATTTCTCGACCAGGTAGCCGGTGAGGAACTGCAGCCCGATCTGGTCGGCCTGGGCGTCCCCGACGCTGCCTTGCAGGTACCACCACAGCCCGGCATTGAAGGCCAGCGCCAGCAGCACCCAACCGATGCTCCACCAGGTGGCTTCCTTGAAGGTGACCTTGTGGGCGCCGCCGTGGCGCATCAGCACCAGATCGATCAGCAGCGCGGCGATCACCACCACCGCGAAGCCACCCCACAACCAGACATTGCCAATGGTTTGCATAAGAATCCCGAAAAAAGTGAAAGCGGCCTGGACAGCCGGCGGGCTGAGGCCTTGTGACACGGAAATCGTGGATTCCGGGTGACGGACCTTCGCCTGCGCGGCGAAGGTCTCGCTCGCAACCGGCCGGGCCGGTTGCCGTTGCACCGGAGCGCTGCACATGGCGGGCTCGTCATGACGGCGACAACGCTGGGAGCTACTCCCCTTCTGCGCCCGATTCTGCGTGCCCGGCGCTGGCACGTCAATCCAGCCGGATACAATGGGCCGATGAATATTCCAGTCCCCGTCGTCCGTCTCAAGAATGCCTGGCGCTCCAGCCACCCGTGGATCTTCCAGAAGCTGGTGGAAAAGCCCGCCGCCAAGCCCAAGCCCGGCAGCATCGTCGACGTGGTCGGCATGGACGGGGAATGGATCGGCCGCGGCTTCTACAACGGCCATTCGCGCATTGCCGTGCGCATCCTGGAAACCGACCGGTCGGTGCCGGTGGATGCGGGCTGGTTCTCGCGCAAGATCGCCGCAGCGGTGAGCCTGCGCCGCAACTGGCTCAAGCTCGACGGCGTGTCCGACGCCTGGCGCGTGGTGCATAGCGAAGGCGACGGCCTGTCCGGCCTGGTGGTGGACCGCTACGGCGACCTGGTAGTGGTGGAGTTCTTCGCCGCCGGCATGTTCCGTCACCGCGAATGGATCTACGAGGCGCTGCGCGAACAGTTCCCCGGCTGCCGCTTCCACAGCTTTGCCGACGAACATGTGCAGAAGCAAGAAAGCTTCGATTTCCACAGCAACACCACCACCGAAGCGGCGGTGATCACCGAGCACGGCATCAAGTTCCGCGCCGACCCGGCCGGTGCGCACAAGACCGGTTTCTTCGCCGACCAGCGCGACAACCGTCAGTGGCTGAGCGAGCAGGTCGAAGGCAAGAGCGTGCTGGACCTGTGCTGCAACACCGGCGGCTTTGCGGTGTATGCCGCCGCGCGCGGTGCGGCCGAAGTGCTGGGCGTGGACATCGACGAAGACGTGATCGCCATTGCCAAGGGCAACGCCAAGCTCAACAACGTGCGGCCCAAGTTCGTGCAGGCCGACATCTTTCCGTGGCTGCGCGATGCGGCCAACCGCGGCGAGCAGTTCGATGTGGTGATCCTAGACCCGGCCAAGATGACCCGCGACCGCGAGCAGGTGATTCCGGCGCTGAAGAAGTATCTGGACATGAACAAGCTGGCCTTGGGCGTGGTCAAGCCCGGCGGCCTGTTCGCCACGTTCTCGTGTACCGGCCTGGTGGCCGAGCAGGAGTTCCTGGACATGCTGCGGCGCGCCTCGTATTTCTCCGGGCGCACCATCCAGATTTTGAAAGTGGCCGGTGCCGGTCCGGACCACCCGTTCATGGCGCACGTGCAGGAATCGCGTTATTTGAAAGCCGTTTTCTGCCGCGTGGTGTAAGCGCGCTCGGTGGCGGAGGACGCGGTCTGCGGCATTGCAGGCAGCGTCTTTCGCGGCGCGATGCCATCGCCGGCAAGCAGTAGGTCAACGCAGACATGCAACCAGGAGCCGGCAGCCGATGACCTCCAGCGACGAAGACGAACGCAAGGCCTTGCGCCGCTTGCTGCGGCAGATCGAGCGGCCCAATGCCAGCCTGCTGGCCAGCAACTGGCCGGTGTTCGGCGTCTGGCTGCTGTTTTCCGGGGCCTTCATGTACCTGTTCCAGACTGGCGACGGTTCGCCGCTGCACCCGTTGCTGCTGGCGCTGGGCTCGACCTGCCTGGGCGTGTTCGGTGCGTGGATCGTGTTTCGCTCGGTGTGGGCGCGGCAGTGGCCGCATGTGCGCGAACACATCGATGTGGACAGCGTGCGCGCGCGGCTGGCAGAACTGGACGACTGAGCGATATGCGCGCGTGGCGGTCTCCGCGCGCTGGGCTGCCAGGCGGACCAAACCGATGCGTGATGACCAGCGGCTGGTCGCGCCGTGGTTGCCGGCATGGCGGGCGTAGCTGGACAGCATCGCGCGGGCTCACGCCATCGGAATCGCCGCAGAACTGCGTTTGCAACGCGCGTATCGCCCGCCACGCCGTGCGGATCGACCGCAGCGCTGCAGCATCCTAGATGTGGCCGTAGTGCGCGTGCGGCCAGCCGCTATGATCGGCTCACCCCCACTGCCTGTGAGATCGCATGCACCTGCGTTCGCTTTCGCTGTCTGTCGCGTTGTTGCTGGCCGCTGCGCTGCCTGCACAAGCGCTGGAGTTTTCCAAGGCCGAACTGGCGCGCGCCACCGCCCTGCAGAAACGCCTGGTCACGCTGGATTCGCATCTGGACACGCCGGCCAATCTGGAGCGCGCCGACTTCGACGTATTGCAGGCGCATAGGGGTAACCGCTTGTCGCAGGTGGATTACCCGCGCATGGTCGAAGGCGCGCTGGATGGCGGGTTCTGGGCGGTCTACACGGGACAGGGCGATCGCAGTGCGGCCGCGCACCTGGACGATCGCGATGCCGGTCTGCAGCGCTTGCTGAGGATCCACACATTGGTGGCCGCGCAATCGCAGCGTTTTGCACTGGCCACCACGCCGGCCGATGCCGCGCGCATCAAGGCCGCCGGCAAGCGCGTGGTGTACATCAGCATGGAAAACGCCAGCCCGCTGGTGGCCGATCCTACGTTGCTGCGTTTTTATTACGCGCAGGGGCTGCGCTTGATGAGCACCGTGCACTTTCTCAACAACGAGTTCGCCGACTCGGCCACCGACCCCAAGGGCGCGCAGTGGAACGGCCTGAGCCCGGCCGGCAAACAGCTGGTGCAACAGGCGCAGGCGTTGGGCATCGTGATCGATCAATCGCACGCCTCCGATGCGGTGTTCGACCAGTTGATTGCGCTGTCGCCGGTGCCGATCGTGCTTTCGCACAGCGGTGCGCGTGCGGTCTACAACCACCCGCGCAACATCGACGATGCACGCCTGAAGGTGCTGGCCGCGCATGGTGGAGTGATCCAGGTCAATTCCTACGGCGGCTACCTGGTGGACAGCGGCGCTAGCCCCGAGCGCAAGGCCGCCGAGAAGGCGCTCACCGACCAGTACGGCGGCTGGGAGCACGTCAAGATCGCCGACGGCACCAAGCTCAGCGCCGCGCTGAAGGACCTGGATGCGCGCTACCCGATCAAGCGCGCCACCGAAGAAGACTTCTTCGCGCATCTTGAGCACATCCTGGCAGTGGTCGGGCCCGAGCACGTGGGCATCGGCATGGATTGGGACGGCGGCGGCGGGGTGGTGGGTCTGGAAGATGTCTCCGACCTGCCGCGCATCACCGCGTGGCTGTTGCGCAAGGGCTACACCGAGCAGCAGATCGCCGGCATCTGGGGCGGCAACCTCTTGCGCGTGATGGACCAGGCGCAGGCGTACGCGGCGGGGAATGGGGAATCGGGAGTGGGGAATCGGTAGAGCGCGGGATTTGGGACTCGGGATTCGCAAAGCCGAGGCGGTCTGTCGTGCGGGGCTGGTTCTGCATGGGCCTGGCGGCGGGGCGCCGGCTTGGTTGTGGGTGCAGGGCTGGGGTAAGGCGCGTCGCCGCGACTGGCTTCTTCGCCGGATTGGATGGTTAGGGCGCACGCGGAGCGCGCCGGCGCTAGTTGTCAGCCAAGTGGCCGACCGGTCGCCGTCGCTGCACCGGGGCGGCCGGCCCTGCACCAACAGCATGGTTGCTGTTGCGTTACGAGTCCGGCACACGCCTGGAGCGATTGTGGCTGATTTGGGCAGTTGCACAAAAACCGGCGTCTTCCTGCCCGCAGACAGGTAGCAGGCTGACGATACTTCCGGGAAAAAGCTCCAACTAGAATGCGCCGACCCCCGTGTGGTGCCGATGCCAGGGCACTGCGTGCCGGTGGGCCTACCGACTGCTGGAGCGTGCGATGACCCAAGCCACCCGGCCCCTGCCGCCCTCCGATGGCATGGGCCCGACCTACCGCAAGATCCTGTGGCGGCTGATCCCGTTCCTGTTCGTCTGCTACCTGTTCAATTACCTGGACCGGGTCAACGTCGGCTTCGCCAAACTGCAGATGCTGGGCGACCTGGGCATGAGCGAGACCGTGTACGGGCTGGGCGCGGGCATCTTCTTCATCGGTTACCTGGCCTGCGGGGTGCCGAGCAATCTGATCCTGCAGCGCATCGGTGCCCGGCGCTGGGTGGCGATCATGATGGTCAGCTGGGGCCTGCTCTCCACCTGCCTGCTGTTCGTGCGCACCCCGGCCGGCTTCTACACCCTGCGCCTGCTCACCGGTGCGGCCGAGGCGGGCTTCTTCCCCGGCATCGTGCTGTACCTGACGCGCTGGTTCCCGCGTGCCCGGCATGGCCGGGTCATGACCGTCTTCATGTCGGCGATCCCGATCTCCGGGGTACTGGGCGGGCCGTTGTCCGGCTGGATCCTGGGTCACTTCTCGGCCGGGCAGGGCGGCCTGGCCGGCTGGCAATGGATGTTCCTGCTGCAGGGCCTGCCGACCGTGGTGCTGGGCATCGGGGTGTGGTTCCTGCTCAGCGACGGCGTGCAACAGGCCAGCTGGCTCAACCCGCAGGAAAAACAGGCCTTGGCACGCGTGCTGGCCGAGGACGAAGCCGGCAAGCCGGCCGGTGCGTCCACTTCGCTGGGCGCGGTGCTGCGTAACCCGGCGGTGTGGCTGCTGGGCACGGTGTATTTCTGCATCCAGAGCGGGGTGTATGCGATCAACTTCTGGTTGCCTTCGATCATCCAGGGCAGCGGCGTCACCGACCCGATCCGCATCGGTCTGATGAGCGCCATCCCGTACCTGGCCGCGGCGGTGTTCATGGTGTTGATGGGCCGTTCGGCCGACCGCCGCGGCGAACGTCGCTGGCACTTGGTGATTCCGTTGCTGATGGGCGCGGCCGGCCTGTGCATTGCCGCCAGCGTCAGCGACAACCTGGGCCTGGCCTTGTTCGGCATGACCCTGGCCACGATGGGGGCGGTCAGCGGCTTGCCGCTATTCTGGCCGCTGACCAACGGCTTTCTCACTGTCGCCGCCGCCGCCGGTGGACTGGCGCTGATCAATTCCACCGGCCAGGTCGCCGGCTTCGTCAGCCCGTATCTGGTGGGCTGGATCAAGGACACCACCCACAGCACCGAAGTGGCGCTGTACGTGCTGGCCGGCGCCATGCTGCTGGGCGCCGCGCTGGTGCTGCGGGTGCCGGCGCGCGCGGTGAACCAGTGATGTGCCCGTCCCAGCGAGTGTCCGCATGAAGATCGTCATTGCCCCCGATTCGTACAAGGAAAGCCTGTCCGCGCTGGACGTGGCGACGCAGATCGAGGCGGGCTTTCGCGAGGTATTCCCCGACTGGCAGTACCGCAAGGTGCCAGTTGCCGATGGCGGCGAAGGCACCGTCGACGCGCTGGTGGCCGCGACCGGCGGGCGGGTGATCGCCTGCACCGTGAGCGGCCCGCTCGGCGCCCCGGTGCAGGCGTTCTTCGGCCTGACCGGCGACGGCCGCACCGCGGTGATCGAAATGGCCGCCGCCAGCGGGCTGGCGCTGCTGCCGCCGGCCGAGCGCGCGCCGCTGCGCACCAGCACCGCAGGCGTGGGTGAGCTGATCCTGGCCGCCCTGGACGCCGGCGCACGGCGTTTCATCATCGGCATCGGCGGCAGCGCCACCAACGACGGCGGCAGCGGCCTGGCGCAGGCCTTGGGCGTGCGGTTGCTGGATGGCCAGGGCGAGGCGATCGGGCCGGGCGGCGGCGCGCTGGCCGCGCTGGCGCGCATCGACACCGACGGCATGGATGTGCGGCTGCAGGATTGCCAGTTCGAAGTGGCCTGCGACGTGGACAACCCACTGATCGGGCCGACCGGCGCCTCGGCGGTGTTCGGTCCGCAGAAGGGCGCCACCCCCAGCATGGTGCGCCAGCTCGATCGCAACCTGCAGCACTACGCCGACCTGCTGCAGCGCGACCTCGGCGTGCGGTTGCACGCGCTGCCCGGCGGCGGCGCGGCCGGCGGCCTGGGCGCGGCCTTGGTGGCGTATCTGGGCGCGCAGCTGCGGCCCGGCGTGGAGATCGTCGCCCAGGCGCTCGGACTGGACGCGCTGGTCGCGCAGGCCGATCTGGTCATCACCGGCGAAGGCCGTCTCGATAGCCAGAGCCTGCACGGCAAGACCCCGATCGGCGTGGCGCGGGTGGCGCAACGGCATGCCAAACCGGTGATCGCCATCGCCGGTTGCCTGGGCAACGGTGCCGCGCTGCTGCACGGTCACGGCATCGATGCCATGTTCGCGGTGGTGCATCGCGCCTGCACGGTGGAACAGGCCTTGGCCGACGCCGCCAGCAACGTGCGCATCGCCGCGCGCAACGTGGCGGCGACGCTGCAGCTGGGCGGCGCATTGGCACAGGTCCGGTCGGGGGGCGAGCGGGGCTGACGGCGGCGCCCGGTGGCTCGGACGGGCGGGGCGCATGCGCTCGCGTGCGCGGCGGCCTCCCGGACAGGGGCGCGCCCACCGCAGGCCTAACGAACCGCGGAGGCGGTCAGCATTCTTCGCACCGATCCCGGGCATCGGCCGCAACTCCTCCCGTCACACACCTGCCGAACACGCGCGCAGCGAACATGCCACCGTGACCGCCCCTGATCGCGGCAACAGACCCCCGCCCATGCTCACGCTCGACCGCACCCTGGCGCAGTCCATCGTCGACCGCGCGATGACCATCATCGACGGCAACGTCAATGTCATGGACCACTCCGGCGTCATCATCGCCAGCGGCGAGCCGGCGCGGATCGGCCAGCTGCACGAAGGTGCGCTGCTGGTGCTGTCCAGGCAGGGCCGGGTCGAGATCGATGCGGCGCTGGCGCAGCAGCTGGATGCGGTGCGCCCGGGCGTCAATCTGCCGCTGATCGCCGAGGGCCGCATCGTCGGCTGCGTCGGGTTGACCGGCGACCCGCAGCGGATCGGGCAACAGGCCGAGCTGGTGCGCATGGCCGCCGAGGCGATGCTGGAACAGGCCGGGCTGCTGCGCCTGCTGGCCCGCGACGCGCGCCTGCGCGAAGAAGTCACGCTGGGCCTGATCCGTCCCGACGGCCCGACCCCGGCGCTGGCCGGCTGGGCCGAGCGGCTCGGTATCGCGCTGGAGCTGCCGCGCGTGGCCGCGGTGATCGAAGTGGAAAGCGACAGCCTGGACCTGGACGCGATGCTGGTGGAACTGCAGCGCCTGCACAGCCTGCTGGCCACGCCCGAGCGCGGCAACCTGATCGCCGCCACTGCGCTCAACGAGCTGGTGGTGCTCAAGCCGGCATTGGACCGCCGTGGCCACTGGGACGTGGAGGAGCAACGTCGTCGCGCGCACAGCCTGCTCGAGCGCATGCGCGCCAGCAGCCGGCTACGGATCCGGCTGGCCCTGGGCCAGTATTTTCCGCAGTCCAATGGCCTGGCGTTGTCGCACCAGATCGCGCGCACCACCATGCGCATCGGCAAGGCGCGCACCCCGCACGCCGACGCATTCTTCTACGACGATTACCGCCTGCCGGTGCTGGTCGACGACCTGCGCCAGGCCTGGCAGGCCGACGAATTGCGCAAGCCGCTACAGGCGCTGCTGGCGCAGGACCGTCGCAGTCAGTTGCTGAAGACCTTGTCGGTCTGGTTCGGCGCCGGCATGCGCATGGCCCCCACCGCCAAGGCGCTGGGCATTCATCGCAACACCCTGGATTACCGCATGCAGCGCATCCAGGAACTGTGCGCGGTGGACCTGGGCAACACCGACGACTGCATGCGCCTGTACCTGGCGCTGCAGATGCGCGACGACAGCGCCGCAACCGTGGCGAACACCGACGCGCACGCCCCCGACCGAGCGACGCCACACCCGCCGTAACGCTGCGCTGTGCGGTGGCGCACGCAACGCCGCCTTGGCGGGTATGCGCAGTCCGCTAGACTGCGCGGATTGCCCGGCTGCGAGCGCTCCGTTGAACCAGTGCGATACCGTCGTGTCATCTGCGTCCAGCGAGGCCCAGCGCCTGGCACGTCTGGCGTTGTTGCAGGTGGTCGACACCGCCGCCGAGCCGTTCTTCGATGCGCTGGCCGCTGCCGCGCAGGCGATCGCCGGTACCCCCATCGCACTGGTCTCGCTGGTGGACGAACGTCGGCAGTGGTGGAAGGCCAACATCGGCCTGCCGGGGGTTTCGGAAACCCCACGCGAACTGGCGTTCTGCGCCTACACCATCCAGGGCGATGCGGTGATGGAAGTGCGCGACGCGCCGGCCGACCCACGCTTCCACGACAACGCCCTGGTCACCGATGCGCCCAATATCCGCTATTACGCCGGTGCGCCCATCGTGCTGCCGGATGGCTTACGCATGGGCACCGTGTGCGTGATCGACCAGCGCCCGCGCGCGCTGGAGCCGGCGCAGTTGCAGGCCTTGCAACAACTGGCCAAGGTGGCTGCCGAAGGCCTGGAGCAACGCCGCGTGATGCTCGAGCGTGAGGCGGCCAACGCCCAGCTGCAGCAGCGGCTGCGCGAGAGCGAGGCGTTTCTGGAGCGCACCGGTCGGGTGGCCGGGGTCGGCGGGTGGGAGGTGGATGTGGCCAGCGGCACGCTGATCTGGTCGGACCAGACCTGCCGGCTGCACGATGTTCCGCCCGGTTACCGGCCCAGCCTGACCGAGGCGATCGGCTTCTACCCGCTGGAGGCGCGAGCGGTCATCACCGAAGCGGTCGACGCCTGCGTGCGGGACGGCACGTCCTGGGATCTGGAGCTGCCGCTGACCAGCGCCACCGGGCGGCGGCTATGGGTACACAGCACCGGCTCGGTGGAACATGTGGATGGGCGCAAGCGCCTGATCGGCGCGGTCCAGGACGTGACCGACCGGCATCGGGCGGTGGATGCGCTGGCCGCCAGCGAGCGCAAGTTCCGCAAGATGTTCCAGTACAGCCTGAGCCTGATCTGCACCCACGACATGCATGGCCGGCTGGTCAGCATCAACCCGGCCGCCGCACGCTCGCTCGGCCGCAGCGTCGAGCAGATGGAAGGCCGCTCGCTGGTGGAATTCGTGCGCCCCGAGCGCCACGCCGCCTTGCGGGGGTACCTCTCGCGGATGGTGCTCGATGGCCAGGATTCGGGCGTGATCGAACTGGTGGCCGGCGACGGCAGTCTGCGCCATTGGCAGTACCACAACGTGCTGGACGTGGAATCCGACGCCACGGTGGTGCTGGCACATGCCCAGGACATCACCAACCAGTACCGGCAGGAAAAGCAGCTGCTGGAATGGTCGTTCACCGACCCGCTGACCAACTGCTACAACCGCCGCTTCCTGGACGAGCTGGACAAGCGCGACCCCAGCGTGCGCTGGGGTTGCATCGTGGTGGATCTGGACAAGTTCAAACTGGTCAACGACACCCATGGCCACCAGCGTGGCGACGAGGTGTTGGTGCAGATGGCGTGGTTCCTCAACCAGCCGCTGCGCACCCAGGACCGCCTGGTACGCCTGGGCGGCGACGAATTCCTGGTGTTGCTGCACCAGGCCAGCCAGGCACAGCTGGACGCGCTGAAGCGCGACTACATGGGGGCCAGCGAGGACGCGCCGATCCGCTTCACCCTCGGCACCGCCCTGCGCCAGGACGGCGAAGCGCTGGCGGCGGTGGTCGATCGCGCCGACCACTCGCTGTACTCGCTGCGCCGCGCCCGCCGCGGCACGGGTACCAGCGACCAGCGCTGACCGTCTGCGCAGGCTTTGCGCAGACGGAAGCTGCACCGAACCCATGTGAGAGGCCGCGGACGTGTGCCGATGAATACGCGTTCGCCTATCATGTAAACGTTTACAACTACATGGATTGGAATGGATACCTTCGATCGCACCCAGCTCGGCCCCAAGTGGCAATTCCGCTTCGCCTTTTTCGACCGTCACGGCGGCCCCAGGGATCCTGCCTACAAGGAGGCGCTCAAGACCTTGCCGTTCGGCGAGAAGCTCAAGGTGGGCATGAACTTCTACGCATTGTTCTTCGGCTTCATCTATTTCTTCATCCTGGGTCTGTGGCGCAAGGCGCTGGGCCTGATCGGCATCGGCCTGGTGGTCGGCATCGTGGCCTCGTTCCTGCCCGCATCGATCGGTAATGCGCTGAGCATTCCGCTGGCCCTGCTGGCCGGCATGAGCGCCAACTACGCTTACTACCTGGACAAGGTGAAGGGCAGCACCAGCTTCAATCCGTTCGAAGGCATGCGCTGGTAGGTCGGCGCACCCGGGCGCGGCCCTCCACCGACGCCTTGCCGCCAAGCCCGGTCTCACGACCGGGTTTTTTTGTGGCAGTCGAATCGAGAAGGGGCGCGTATCGCCGGCGACTCCGCCCTCGGACGTTAGCCACCGCTCTCATCGGATGAGCGAATTTATCCGAAGAAGCACGCAGAACCAGTCCCATCGTGCGCAGCCGGTGCCGCGCGGCAGGACGTGGCCAAACCACTACACGTCAGTGCCAACGGTCGCTCATTTGCCGTCCTGCGTGTGCCCAAGCACGCCGCCAACAAGCACTATGCGACGAACGCCTACGCACATCACCGCGGTCCTTACCGATCAGCAAAGACGCCGCTACCGCAGTAGCGCTGAGTCATTGGCGCGGAGGCTTGGATCAAGCGCCCTACCGGCCAGCGCCTTGGCTACAGCCGGTCCCATCCGTTAGCGCCGTCAACTGGAAATATGGCGAACATCGCAACCTATTGATTCGATAGGCATCTGGATGTTTGAAAACCGCTTGCGTCCGCCTGCTTTGCTGCGACGCGGTGTGCGGCAAACAGCGTCGAACGCTTAATCTTTGCCAACACAGGACACATGGCCGACCCAACTTTAGATCGATCCAAGCCGGCTGATCTCCCGTACGTATGTAAAAAAGAAGACGTGTTCGATTGTTGAGGCGGGCAATTCGCCGCGCGCGCACCGGATGCCGTCAGGTGGTGCCCCCGGCACCGTGCAGGCACGCAAGGGTGCCTGCCGATTCCAGACACTGCCATACGCATGACGATGCCGGCGCTGTGGTGTTGATCGTCCCGCGCGCGTCTGTTCGTGCGTCGTTCTTTGCGTGTTGCAGCGGCACGCACGCGCCTTCCATCTGCGGCTTCGGCCGCCCTTTCCCCCAAGGTGTTCTGCATGCTGCCAGTCGTATCGCCCAACCGTTCTACCGCGCGTGCTGCGCGCACGCCGTTCTGGCGCCGCGCTGCGGTCGGTCTGTGCCTGCTTGGCGTGGCCATGTCCGGCCCGCTGGCCGCGCAAGACCCGGCGCAGGTCAACACCTTCATCGGCAGCAAGGACGACGGCAATACCTATCCGGGCGCCTCGGCGCCATTCGGCCTGATCCAGGTCAGCCCGATCGGCGCGCACTACGCTGGCTGGCGCTACGACGACCCCAGCATTCGGGGCTTCGGCCACTCGTTCCTGTCCGGCGCCGGCTGCTGGGAGCAGGGCGGCCAGGTGTCGGTGCTGCCGGTCACCGGCCGTATCGGTCCCGGGGGCGACTTCGACACCAACGATGCCAAGGCCTTCGACCAGAAACGCTACGCCGCGCGTTACACGCATGATGGCGAAGTGGGCCAGGCAGGCTATTACAAGGTGCGGCTCACCGATTACGGTGGCATCGACGCCGAAGCCAGCGCGCTGACCCGTGCCGCGACCGAGCGCTACACCTTCGCGCCGGGTGCCGACACCGGCCATGTGCTGGTCAACGTGGCGCAGGCCAACGACCGCCATGTGGTGATCGGCAGCCAGCTACAGATCGTCGGCGACCGTGTGGTCGAGGGCAAACTGACCACGCAGAGTTTCTGCGGCGGCCACGAATACACCACCTGGTTCCGGCTGGAATTCGATCGCCCGTTCACCGCGCATGGCGTCTGGGGCGAAGAGGGCGGCGTGCCCGGCGCGCGTCACGGCATGGGCGGCGAACTCAAACCCAACGGCGCCTGGCTCAGCTTCCCGCTAGGCAAAGACAAGAACGCGCGTGCGGTGACCGTGGTCAGCGCCATCTCGCATGTGGATGCGCAAGGCGCCCGCAGCAACCTGCGTGCCGATGGCATGCAGGGCGGCAAACTGCTCAGTCTTGAACAGATGCGCCAGCGCGCGCAGAACGGCTGGCGCAATGCGTTGGCCAGCATGCAAGTGGAAGGCGCCAGCAACGACGACCGTTCCGTGGCCTATACCGCGCTGTACCACGCCTTGCTGCAGCCGCTGACCGGCAGCGATGCCGATGGCCGCTATCGCGGCTACGACGACGCGATCCATCGCGCCGATGGCTGGACCTACTACGAGTATTTTTCGCTGTGGGATACCTACCGCTCGCAAAACCAGCTGCTCGCCCTGCTGCAGCCGACACGCGCGCGCGACATCGGCCGCTCGTTGCTGGCGATCCAGCAGCAAGGCGGCTGGCTGCCGCGTTGGGGCTACGCCAACTTCGACACCAACATCATGACCGGCGACCCGGTCACCCCGTTCCTGGTGGATCTGTGGCGCTTCGGCGCGTTGCAGGGCAACGAGGCGGAGGCGTATGCAGCGTTGCGCCAGAACGCCTTCGGCCAGCCGCCGATCAATTCGCGCCACGCCGGGCGCTCGGGCAATGCCAACTATCTGGCCAACGGTTTCGTGCAGTACGACCGCGCGTTCCCCTCCAAGGGCATGGATGTGGACCCGCACCACGGCGGCTCGGCCACGCTGGAATATGCATTGGCCGATTGCGCGCTCGCGCAGATGGCACAAGCACTGGGCCACGGCGAAGACAGCGCGCAGCTGCGCAAACGCGGCGGCAACTGGCACCGCGTCTGGGACGCGGATGTGCGCGATGCCGAGACCGGCTTTGCAGGATTCCCGCGCCCGCGGCTGGAAGACGGCAGCTGGTACGCACCGTCCGACGATCACTACAGCCCACGTTCCGAGCACGGTTTCCACGAAGGCACCGCCTGGCAGTATCAGTGGCTGGTGCAGCAGGACATCCCCGGCATGCTGCAGGCCATGCATGGCAGCCAACAAGCCGGCAAACGCCTGGACGCCTTCTTCGCCTACGACGATCTGCTGAAAGATCCGCTCACTGCCGCACGCACGCACTGGGTGGTCGGCCCGTACAGCTATTACAACCAGTACCGCTACAACCCCAACAACGAACCGGACCTGCACGCACCCTGGATGTACACGCTGATCGGGCAACCGTGGAAGACCGCCACCGTGGTGCGCGCCGCGCAACAGTTGTTTACCAATGCGCCCAACGGCGTCACCGGCAACGACGACCTTGGCACCATGTCGGCCTGGTATCTGTTCAGTGCCCTGGGGTTGTATCCGGCGGTGCCGGGCAGCGGGCAATTCCTGCTGCATGCGCCGCGTTTCAAGCGGGTCACGCTGAATCTAGGCAACGGCAAGCGCCTGCGCATCGACGCCCCCGGCGCCGACGGCCGCGCGCTGCAATACGTGGACAACGTGCGTTGGAATGGCAAGGCCCAGCCGCAGGTATTCCTGGACTGGGCGCAGCTGCAGCAGGGCGGCACGCTGGCGTTCGCGCTCACCAAGCAGGCACCTACGCAAGGCTGGGGTACGCAAGCGGATGCATTGCCGGCATCGTTCTGTGCGACCCCGCAGGCGCAGTAACACCACGGCGGTTGAAACCCCTCTCCCTGCCGGGCGAAAAGCGGCAACAGCGTTTAACGCTAAAAGAGCGCAGCGTTAAAGCCCCTCCCCCGCCGGGGCGAGAAGGCACAGCTTGCGCGCCACTGGCGCGCGTGCCGTGGAGCGCCCGCGCTGCAAGCGCGGGCTGGGGCGCGGAGCGGGGGTGAGGGGACGGGGCAAAGCCCTCGTGTTACCCCCTGCAAGAGGCTACGCCCGCACCCTCATCCGCCCCTGCGGGGCACCTTCTCCCGCAGGGAGAAGGACGCTCAGCCCGCCTGATTCAACCGGCTATTCCGCCGCCCATACGCCAGGTACACCACCACGCCCAGCGCATTCCACAGCAGGAACCAGCCCTGCGTCTTGCTCGGCAGGCTCCAGAACAGATACAGGCAGCCGCCGATCGCCACCGGTCCCACCACCCACGCCAGCGGCGTGCGGAAGGCGCGCGCGCGGCCGGGCTCGCGCACGCGCAACACCAACAGGCAGGCCGCCACCGCCGTGAACGCCGCCAGCGTGCCGGCGTTGGCCAAGGCGGCGATTTCGTCCAGCCGGGCCACGCCCGCCAGTGCCGCCACCAGCACCGCGGTGAACAGCGTGATCGCCACCGGCGTGCCGGTGCGTGCATTGACCTTGGACAAGCCGCGCGGCAACAAGCCATCGCGCGACATCACGAAGAAGATGCGGCTCTGCCCGTACAAAAACGCCAGCAACACCGTGGGTAACGCAATGATCGCCACCGCACCGATCACCAAGGCCGCCTTGCCGTGGCCGAGTTCGCGCAGGATCAGCGCCAACGGCTCGGGGCTCTTGCCGAACACGGTAAAGCTCATCGCACCCACCGCGGCCAGCGCCACCAGCACATAGATCAGCGTGCAGCCGATCATCGAACCGACGATGCCGATCGACAGATCGCGCCCGGGGTTCTTGGTTTCCTCGGCCGCGGTGGAAATCGCATCGAAGCCGTAGAACGCAAAGAAGATGATCGCCGCCGCTGCCATCACCCCGCGCTCGACGCCATCGGGGCCCATCGCCTTGGAGAAGCCATACGGCATGAACGGCTGCAGGTTGGCGCTGTTGAAGGCCGGCAGCGCAATGGCCACGAACACGCCCAGCGCGATGATCTTCAGCACGACCAGTACCGCGTTGAGCGTGGCGCTTTCCTTGGTGCCGGCCATCAACAGGCCAGCCACCAGGAAAGTGATCGCCACCGCCGGCAGGTTGACGATGCCGCCGGCGTGCGGCCCGGCAATGAGTTCCTGCGGCAAGCCCACGCCCAACCATTGCAGGAAACCGACGAAATAGCCCGACCAGCCGACCGCCACCGTGCTGACCACCAGCGAGTATTCCAGCACCAGGCTCCAGCCCACCACCCAGGCAATGCTCTCGCCCAGCGCGGTGTAGCTGTAGGTATACGCACTGCCGGCAGCCGGCATCATCGTGGCCATCTCGGCATAGGCCAGCGCCGCGCAGGCGCACACGATGCCGGCCGCCACGAACGACAGCAACACTGCCGGTCCGGCCTTGTCGGCGCCCACGCCGATCAACGTGTAGATCCCGGTACCGACGATGGCGCCGATGCCCAGCGCGATCAGATGCGGCCAACTCAGGCTGCGGACCAGTTGCCGGCCGGCCTCGTGCACGGTGACCTGATCGATGGATTTGCGCCTGAGCCAAGACGACATGCGGACCTCGCGGAAATCAAAGAATGCGCGAGTGTCGCCCAACGCAGCGCAGCAAAGCTATCGGTCCAAGGTCATGCAGCAGCCGTGCCTGGGCAAGGTGGGCACGCGATGGCATCAGCCCACGCGCGGCGCATCGTGCCTTTCCATCGCCAAGCACAACCATCCATCACGGCATGCGCGATTGACGGCAGGCAATCGCACACACACCCCGCTCACTCAATCGAGGCGCGATGCGGCGGGCGCGCGTTGCGATAGATCAGCTGCACCGCCCAGGCGCCGGCAAGCCCGACCACACCGGCAGCGAAGTGGCTCCAGTCGAGCACCCGCGGAGCCGCGCCGTTGGCTTCATGGCCCCACAGGTTGAACCACAGCAGCACCAAGGCGGTGATGCCCATGCCGATCCAGAACCACAGCCGGGTTCCGCCGATCGCATAGATCAAAAACGGCAATGCCGCACCGACCAGAAAATGCACCGGAAAAAAATACACCGAGCCGTAGGGCCGCATCACGTACCAGACGATCGCTGCGAACGTGCCCAGAAAAACGAACAGGCAAAGGGCCAGCAGGCGGGTTCGGTTGGTGGCAGTGGTCATCGGTGAGCCTCGCAAAAGCAGACCCTCACCCTACCCATGCCCAGGTCATGCCCAGGTCAATGCAGTGCGAGCGTGCTGCATGCATCGCTTCGGTGGTCTGGTTCGCTTCGCACAAGTGCGATGTGCGGCATTACGGTGCAGTGCAACCGTAGCGCCGAAATCCAGCGCGTGTTTTCAAGTGTGCGTAATACGCCGCCACCGCGGGCAATGGCACATGCGCGATGGGGCTGGCGACCCAGCGCTGTGTCGACAACCCCAGCACGATGTCGGCAAGCGTGAAGCATGCGCCCAGGACGAACGGACCGCCGCGCTGCAGCTGCGCATCGAGGATCGCCATGTGCCGGTTCCACTGCTCCACGCTCGCCGCAATCGCCTGCGCATCGGTATGCGCTGCACTGCCACGCACGCTGGCCATGAATGCGTAGCGCCAGGCCGTATTGAGTTCGGTGGCCTGCCAATCCATCCATTGCTCGACCAGTGCGCGCGCGGCGGGCGCGGCCGGCAGCAGATCGTGGCGTTGGCTGCGCGCGGCCAGGTAGCGGCAGATCGTGTTCGATTCCCATAGCACCAGTTCACCCTCGCGGATGACCGGCACCAGCGCATTGGGGTTGAGTGCGCGAAATTGCGGCGTCTGCACCGATGCAAAGCCGCTGCCATATGCATGCAGCGTGTAGTCCAGCCCCAGCTCATCGCACAACCACAACACTTTGCGCACATTGATCGAGCTCGGCGTTCCGTAAATCTCCAGCATGTGTTCCTCGGTGACACGCGTGATGGCTGGCAGTTGGCGGCGGTGATACGCGCTGCAGGCAACGCCGCACGCGCATGATGCAGCGTGCGCAGCCAATTGCATGCACGCACTCTGCGGTAATTAGCAGCGCGCGCAGTACCTTCTCACTGCTGCACTCCTGCGCCGCTATAGCTCGATCTTGCCCGCGTACGCATCGCGCACAGTCTGGCTGATGTAGGTGCTCAGCCCGCGCCCGGCCGTGGCGAGCCGCTGCATGGTCGCCACGGCCTCGGCGCCCGCGCTGTCGGCGGTATACACATAGGTCTCGCCGCTGCGAAAGCGCACGGCGATGGCGTCGTCGGCCAGCGCGTAGGCCACCACGCCCGAGTGGCCGTTGCGATTGCCATAGCGCTGCATGCGAACCGGGCTGGTTGCGGTCATGCCGGCAGGCTAGAACCGCCGCAGTGATGGGCGCTTCAACGAACACGGCAATAACGCGCGCAGCAGCACCGCACGCCATGCGACATCGAACAGGTGGGCTGACTATTTCAGCGTCATGGCGCAGCTGCACAGCCATCATCTGCGCACCGAAAACGCCAAGGCCGCTGCAATGGCACGTGCCGCGAGTGTGGCAGACGGCGCGGTGGCATGCCGATGACGTGCCTCCGTACGCACCGCATCGGGAAACGACCTTGGTCTATCGAAGCAATCGTGCCGATCACTTCACTGCGATCACCGCATCACCCCATACCAAGCCCTCCGGCCTGCACCGGGTACAACGCCGTCAGCGCCTGGCAGCGCTGCGCAAACAGCGCATGCAATTGCCGGATCGCCGGCGAAAACTGCTTGCGGTGCGGGCACACCAGCTGCAGCGGCAGCCGATCGCCGCACTCGGGGAACAGCACCTCCAGCCGCCCGGCCTGCACGTCGGCACACACGTCCAGCCACGACTTGTAGGCGATCCCTTCGCCGGCGACCGCCCAGCGCCGCACCACATCGGCGTCGTCGCACAGCATCGCCCCGCGCACCGGCACCACGTGGCGGCGGCCCTCCCGGTCGAATTGCCAACGGTGGTAGGCGCGCCCGGCCAGCACGTACAGCAGGCAGGCGTGCTCGCGCAGCGCATCCAGCGTGGCGGGGCGCCCGTGGCGCTGCAGGTAGGCGGGCGCGGCCACCAGCACGCGGCGGTTGTCCGGTGCCACCGGCAAGGCCACATGTTCGGCATCGTCGATACGGCCGAGCCGAAATGCCACATCCACCGGCGCGCGATACAGGTCGGCCACCTGATCCGACAGGTGCAGGCGCAGGGTCAGTTTCGGATGTGCAGCGCGGAATTCGGTCAGCCACGGCAGCAGCACGTTGCGCCCCAGATCCGACGGCGCCGTCACCTGCAGCACGCCCTGCAGCGCACTGTCGTGGCCCCGCACATGCTCGCGCCCGTCGCGCAGCAGCTCCAGCACACCGCGCGCGTACGGCAGGTACTGCTCGCCCTCGGCGGTCAGCCGCAGGCTGCGCGTGGACCGGGCGAACAGGCGCAGATCCAGCGCGCGCTCCAGCCGGGCCACCGCCGCGCTGGCCTGGCCCGGCAACAGGTCGGCCTCGCGCGCGGCGCTGGAAAAACTGCCCAGCGCCGCGGTCCGTACGAACAGCGCCAGGTCGTCGAAGCGGACCATCTTCACTCCAATGGTGAAAGTGCTTGCGCAGTTTGCCGGTTTTTCCGTGAATCCGGGTGGCCGACCATGCAGCTCCCTCCCGCACGACGCCCTGCCATGAAAGCCATCGCCTATCCGCAACACGGCCTGCCCATCGACGATGCGCGCGCGCTGGTCGAACTCGAGCTGCCGCTGCCCACCCCCGGCCCGCGCGACCTGCGCGTGCGCATCCACGCCGTGTCGGTCAATCCGGTCGACACCAAGGTGCGCAGCAGCGCCGCGGTGGATGCCCCGCGGGTGCTCGGCTGGGACGCCAGCGGTGTGGTCGATGCGGTCGGCGAGGCGGTCAGCCTATTCCGCCCCGGCGATGCGGTGTACTACGCCGGCGCGCTGACCCGCCCGGGCACCAATGCCGAGTTCCACCTGGTCGACGAGCGCCTGGTCGGGCGCAAGCCGGCCACGCTCGATGACGCTGCGGCTGCGGCGTTGCCGCTGACTGCCATCACCGCCTGGGAACTGTTGTTCGACCGGCTCGGCATTGCCGAAGGTGGCGGCGAAGGCCAGGCGCTGTTGGTGGTCGGTGCGGCCGGTGGCGTCGGCTCGATGCTGGTGCAGCTGGCGCGCACGCTGACCAAGCTGACCGTGATCGGCACCGCCTCGCGCCCGGAAACCCAGGATTGGGTGCATGCACTCGGCGCGCATCACGTGATCGACCACAGCCAGCCGCTGAGCGAGGGCCTGCAGCGGATCGGCATCGCGCAGGTGCAGCATGTCGCTAGCCTCACCCACACCGACCAGCATTTCGCGCAGCTGGTCGAGGTGCTGGCCCCGCAAGGTCAGCTGGCGCTGATCGACGACCCGGCCACGCTGGACGCGCTGCCGCTCAAGCGCAAGAGCCTGTCGTTGCACTGGGAGCTGATGTTCACCCGCTCGTTGTTCGAAACCGAGGACATGATCGCCCAGCACCATCTGCTCAATCGCGTCGCCGAGCTGGTGGACACCGGCGTGCTGCGCACCACCCTGGGCGAGCACTACGGCCGCATCACCGCCGACAACCTGCGCCGCGCCCACGCCGCGCTGGAATCGCACCGCACCCGCGGCAAGCTGGTGCTGGAAGGCTTCTGACCCTACGCCTCAAGCCCAGACAGCGGCCCGCATCGCCGCTGTCTGGCCGACTCCTGCAGCGCGTGCGCAGGATCACGCCGGCCAGCAGGCGTGACGCAGCTGTTGCGACAGGCGCCGCTACACTGCGCGCATGTCATCCGAATCCCTGATCCTTCTCGGGCTGCTCGTCGTAGTCCTCGTGTTGCAGCTGCTGGCGCTGCTGCGACGTCCGTCCACCACCGCGCTGGAACATGCACTGCGCGCCGAGCAACGCGATGGCCGCGGTGAATTGCGCGAGCAACTCGAAGGCCTGGCGCGGCAGCAGGACGCCCGCCTGGAAACCTTCGCGCGCAACCTCACCGAGTTGTCCACGCGCACCGACCAACGCCTGGACCTGCTGCGCGATGCGCTCGGCGAAGATGCCCGCAAGGCGCGCGAAGAAAGCGGCCTTGCGCAACAACGCACCGGCGAGCTGCTGACCCTGCGGCTCACCGAACTGCGCACCCAGCTCGAAGGCTTCGGTCAGCAACAGGAAACCCGCATCCAGGTGTTCGGCCAGCAACTGACCGAACTGATCGCGCGCACCGACGCCCACATGGCCGCGCTGCGCGACGCGCTGGCCGAAGACGCCCGCAAGGGGCGCGAGGAAACCGGGCAATCGCAACAGCGTTTCACCGAAGCGCTGGGCCAGCGCTTGAACGAACTCACCCAGCGCAACGAACTGCGCATCGGCGAGATGCGCGCCACGCTCGAGCAGCAGCTGGCCAATCTGCAACACGACAACGCCAGCAAGCTCGAATTGATGCGCGCCACCGTCGATGAAAAACTGCAGACCACGCTCAATACGCGTCTGGATGCCTCGTTCAAGCTGGTCTCCGAACGGCTGGAACAGGTGCAGCGCGGCCTGGGCGAAATGCAGCAGCTGGCCACCGGCGTGGGCGACCTCAAGCGCGTGCTCACCAACGTCAAGGACCGCGGTGGCTGGGGCGAAGTGCAGCTGGAAAATATCCTCGAGCAAACGCTGACGATGGAGCAGTACGCGCGCGGCGTACGGGTCAAGCCCGACAGTGCCGAAGCGGTGGATTTCGCCATCCGCCTGCCTGGACGCGGCGACGAGAAGGTAGTGTGGCTGCCGGTCGACGCCAAGTTCCCGCGCGAGGACTACGAACGCCTGATCGACGCGCAGGAAAAGGGCGACCTCGACGCGATCAAGCAGTCGACCGCGCAACTGGAACGCGCCATCCGCATCCAGGCCAAATCGATCAGCGACAAGTACGTCTGCCCGCCGTACACCACCGACTTCGCGGTGATGTTTCTGCCCACCGAAGGGCTGTATGCCGAAGTGATCCGCCGTGCCGGCCTGGTCGATCTGCTGCAGCGCGAGCATCGCGTGGTGCTGGCCGGCCCCACTACGTTCACCGCCTTGCTCAACAGCCTGCAGATGGGCTTTCGCACGTTGGCGATCGAAAAGCGCTCTAGCGAGGTCTGGCAGGTGCTGGGCGCGGTGAAAAGCGAGTTCGGCAAGTTCGCCGGCATTCTCGAAAAGGCCGAGCGGCAGATCAGCACCGTCGGCAAGAGCCTGGGCGAAGCCAGCCGCAAGACCCGCACCATCGAACGCCGCCTGCGCGGGGTGGAAACACTGGCCGGCGAGCAGTCGCAGGCGTTGCTGGACGATGGCAGCGACGACACCGGCACCAGCAGCGAAGACGACAGCAACGACGAGCAGGCGTGATCGGTTGCGTAAGGCGATGCCACAAACCATGACGTAGGAGCGCACCCGGGCGCGACCATGCATGACCGATAACGCTTCATCGCGCCCGGGTGCGCTCCTACGAATGCAGGTCTCCGGCATGCTCTTTTGCGCCGATCGACAGTACGTCACGCAGACATCGCCACCGCGATGCTTGCACCCACCTGGTTCAAGACGAGATGTTCAACATGGCGACCCGATGGATCCACGCAGCGCTCTGCGCGCTGCTGCTGACCGCATGCAGCAATAGTCCGGCAACCAGGCAGGCCGCCGCGGCGAACGCTCCGCAGCCGCCGCACACCGTCTCCGCCGATGCTGCCCAATGCACCGCAAAGGGTGGCCAACTGCGGCCGGTCGGCCGCATGCAGATTCCGCGCTGCATCGTGCCGTATGCCGATGCCGGCAAGACCTGCACCGACAACAGCGATTGCAGCGGCGACTGCCTGGCCACCAGCATCGTGCCGACCGGCGCGGCGGCCACCGGTACCTGTCAGCGCGACAGCGATCGCTTTGGTTGCCGCCAGACGGTGGTCGGCGGCAGGGGCCAGGCGGCGTTGTGCATCGATTGATGGCGTCGAAGATGGCCGAGCGCGTGGACGGGCCGGTCAGCCGATCGGCCCGTGAGCGTCGCTGCAGACAACTGCCAGCCGCGTGAGCCAGCGGCATCGCTCGCCTCACCGTGGCCGTTTATGCTCTGGGCTCTCCCTGCCCAGGACGCACCGATGAGCCAGACGCTATACGACATTCCCGTGACCCGCATCGATGGCCAGCCCACCACCTTGGCGGACTACCGCGGCAAGGTGCTGCTGGTGGTCAACGTCGCCTCCAAGTGCGGCCTGACCCCGCAGTACGAAGGGCTGGAAGCGCTGTATCGCGACAAGCGCGCACTGGGCCTGGAAGTGCTGGCGTTTCCGGCCAACGACTTCAACGGCCAGGAGCCGGGCAGCGAAGCGGAGATCGCGCAGTTCTGCCAGCTCACCTACGACGTCACCTTCCCGATGTTTGCCAAGATCGCCGTCGCTGGCGACCAGGCGCACCCGCTGTATGGGGCACTGACCAGCACCCATCCGCACACCACCGGCGACGGCCCGATGCGCGAGAAACTTGCCGGTTACGGCATCGCCCCCAACCCCGCGCCGGGCGTGGTGTGGAACTTCGAAAAATTCCTGATCGGTCGCGACGGCAAGATCATCGACCGCTTCGCCCCGGACATCCCCGCCGACGATGCGCGCTTGCGTGCCGCGATTGATGCGGCGCTGGCCACACGCTCATAGAGCGCTGTCGGCATTGCGATGACGCGTCATGTCCTTATCGGGAGCCGGCGAACAGGCAATGACCTTCAAGTACTTCTTCAGCTCTTCAATGCTCGCGTTGTCGATGGTGACTAGCTGCTCGCACGTGCCCGGCACGGCGTCCACCCCTGACACGCAGGCAGAGCAGTACATCGTCGACTGTTCTCGCGATTGGGCAGAGTCTGTCGTGACAGGAAATCGGTCAAAGCGCAGGATTTACTTTGCCGACGACTTCATCGGGACTGACACCAAGGGCCGCAGATACGATAAATCCCAGGTCACTCGCGAGACGGGTCCTGCCAAGCAGATCATTTCCAACACACTCGACGAGATAAACGTCAGGTTCTTCGGAGATACCGCGATCGCGCATGGGAGTGAAACGTGGACCCGTAAAGACGGGTCTACCGGCCGGTATGTCTGGACCGATATCTGGATCAAGCGGAGTGGTCAGTGGCAAATCATCGCTGCGCAAGATGCGGCGGTACCGGTACCGACACCGCCTCGCAACGACGGCACCTAGCAGCGCTGTCATGCCGAGGCGCTTCGCAATGCGGCGTTCGCCGTTACGTCGCAACCGGTCTGGCTGGTGCCTGACACAAAAAAGCCCGGGATCGCTCCAGGGCTTCGACGTTCATCACTGACCAACTATCCGACCGCTCAACGCACCCAGTTCGGGATCGGCATGGCGTTACCCGGCACGGTGTTGTCCTTGTCGTCGCGCAGGTATTCCGGCAGCTCGTTGTTCTTTTCGCGATGGCTGCGCAGATCGCGGGTGATCTGGTAATTGCGGCGCTGCATCCACGCATCGCGGGTCAGCGCGTATTCGTCCGGCGCCTGGTCGCGCAGCGAATCCAGCGACATCAGCTGCGCGCGCGTGTCCACCAGCTGCAAGCCCTGCAGGGCGAAGCGCGTACCGCTGTCGTCCACCTGGCGAATCCACGACAGCGGAATATCGCCCGCCAGCCCGAAGGTGTCGCGTACGGTGCGCGGCCCGAACAACGGCAGCTCGAAGTAGCGCGAGTTACGCCAGCCCCACGCGCCCAGCGTCTGGCCGAAGTCTTCGCTGCGCCGCGGGATACCGGCCGCCGAGGCGGGGTCGAACAGCCCAGCCACACCGAGGGTGCTGTTCATCACAAAGCGCCCCAACGACTGCATCGCATGGACCGGGTGGCCTTGCAGCAGCTGGTTGACCATGGTCAGCGGCGTGCCCAGGTTGTCGAAGAAGTTGGTCACGCCCAGGCGCGCCGGGCTGGGCACCACCTTGGTGTAGGCCGTCGCCAACGGACGCGCCACGCCGCGGTCCACCGCCATGTTGAAGCGGTGCATGCCGCGGTTGTAGCGCTCCCACGGGTCGTATGCCGGCGCCGCGCCCGGTTGTGCCGGCGCACCGTTGGCGCTTGCTTGCGAGGTGGTCGGGCCATACAGCGCGTCGAAGTCGCTTTCGGCATCGGTGGGCGCGCCTGCAGCGGCGGTGTCGGCGCCCGCAGCGGCTTGCGGATCGGCAGGAGCAGCAGCGCTCGCCGGCAGCGCATCCGGGGCGGCCATCCCGGACGCGGCCGGCTGCGCGGTCACTCCGGCATCGTCGCGTACCGGCGCGTCGGCTGCCGGCGCGATGGCGGTACCGCCCGACGGCGGTGCGGATTTGGGCGCCTGGCTGGCGCAGGCACCCAGCAGCAGGCTGGCCAACAAGGGAAGAGAACGGAACTGGGTCATGGGCTGGCGCTCAGGCCTGAAAATCGAGAGTGGGGGACAACCGGTAAGCGGCGCGCAATTCGTCCAGGCCGGACGCCTCGCCCACCACTTCGCCGCTGCCGGCTTGGCGCAACCGGGCAGCCAGTTCGGCCAGCATCGCCACGCCGGCACTGTCCAGGCGTTGTACACCCGACAGGTCCAGCGCGCGCGCGCCATCCAGCTGTGCGATCGCTTGCGGCCAGGCCGCGGTGACCGCCGCACGGTCGAGCACGCCGTTGATGACCAGCGTGTCGCCCATGCGTTGCACGGTATTAGTTGCCATTGGCCGGTGCCGCACCGACCTGCAGGTTGCCGCTACGCAGCTCGGCGGCCACCTTGGCGATGCCCTTCTCGCGCAGCGGGCCGTCGAACTGGGTCTTGAAGGTCTGCACGTAGGAAATGCCTTCGATCATCACGTCGAAGATCTTCCACTGGCCGCCGGTATTGCGCATCAGGTAATCGACCGGGGTCGGGTCGTTGCCGGCACGCAGCAGGTCGGTGGACACCTTGACGCCGCGGTTGCCCGGCAGCGCGCTTTCGGACTTGGCGCGGAAGGTCGGCTTGCCTTCGAAATTCAGCAGCGCGGTGCCATAACGCTGCATCAGGTTGTCGGCCAGCGCATCGGCAAACAGCTTGACGTCGGCATCGGAGGCGCCGCGGCCATGCACACCCAGCACCAGACGGGCCGAGTAGTCGCGGTCGAAGGCCTTGTTCAATTCGCCATTGATGAACTGACGCAGCGCCGCCGGATTGCTGCGGAACTCGGCACGGCGCTGGTCCAGCGTGCTCAGGATGCGGGTGCTGCTGTCGATGACGGTCTTGGTCGCCGCGCCCTGCGCAAGCGCGCTGGCAGCGGCCGGCTGCGCCAGCACGGTCGCCGGTGCGCACACCAGCAGGGTCGAGGCCAGGACGGCAGAAAGCACAGTGGTCTTCATTGGTGTGGTTCCGTAGAGGGAGGAGCGGTTTGGGCAGGCGCGGGCGCCTGGCCGTTGGCGGCGGCCGGGGCATTGCTGCCGCCGCCACCACCACTGAACATGTATTTGCCGACCAGCTGCAGCAGATCCACTGCCGGCTGGGTGAAGCCGATTTCGTCGCCCGGCTTGAGGGTGTCCGGGTCGCCGCCCGGCTGCAGCCCGATATAACTCTCACCGAGCAAGCCGCTGGTGAAGATGCCGGCCGAGGTGTCGGCAGGCAGGTCTTTGTACTTGGTATCCAGCGACAGGGTCACGATCGAATCGAACTTGGTCGGGTCCAGGCTGATGTCGGCCACCTTGCCGATGGTCACGCCGCCGATCTTCACCGGTGCCTGCGCGCGCAGCTGGCCGATCTGGCTGAAGCGGGCGGTCAGCGTGTACTGGCTGGAGCCAAAGCCCCAGCGCTGGTTGGTCGAGGCCACCGCCAGCACCAGCAGCGAGGCCAGGGTCAGCAGCAAAAAGGCGCCGACGGCGAATTCGAGTCGTGGTCCACGCATGGCCATAGTTATTCCACTCACCTAAACAACATTGCAGAAAGGACGAAGTTGAACATCAGCACCAGCAACGAGGCGTTCACCACCGCGCGGGTGGTGGCGACCGAGGTGCCTTCGATGGTCGGTTCGGCATGGAAGCCCACGTAGGCGGCAACCAGTGCCGCGGTGCCGCCGAAGATCGCCGACTTGAGCATCGCCACGCCGAAGTCGTCCCAGAAGTCCACGCTATTGCTCAGACCCGACCAGAACGTGCCGTTGTCGATGCCCAGCACATGCACCGCTTCGAAATAGCCGCCGGTGATGGCCAGCGAGCAGAACACGCCGGTGAGCAGCGGCACCGTCAGCACCGCCGCCCAGAAGCGCGGCGCCACTGCCTTGGCCACCGGGTCGATGGCCATCAGTTCCAGCGCCTTGATCTGGTCGGTGGCGCGCATCAGACCGAGCTCGGCGGCGATCGAACTGCCGGCGCGGCCGATGAACAACAAGGCGGTCAGCACCGGCGCCAGTTCGCGATACAGCGACAGGCCCAACAGCGTGGACAACGCATCCGACGCACCGTAGGTGGTGAGCGTGCGATAGCCCTGCAAGGTCAGCACCAGGCCGACGAAGGCGCCGCCCACCGCAATGATCGGCAACGAGCGTGCGCCGACCTTGTAGATCTCGCGGACCAGTTCGGCAATGAAATCGCGCGTGGGCAGCGAGCCGCGCAGCACCGTCAGCGAAAACAGACCGGCGCGGCCGAAGGCGCGAATGGAATCGGCGAAGGCCATCAGGCAGCACTCCGGTCGCGGCGGGGGGCGGCATCGAAGGCGATCGGGCCGTCCGGCTGGCCGTGCAGGAACTGCTGCACCAGCGGGTCGGTGCTGTCCTGCAGCTGCGCAGGCGTGCCGGCGAACACGATGCCGCCATTGGCGATCACCACCGCCTGCTCGCAGATCGGCAGCGTCTCGTGCACATGGTGGCTGACGATGATGCTGGTCAGGCCCAGGCTGTCGTTGAGGCGCTGGATCAGGCTCATGATCACGCCCGAGGCGATCGGGTCCAGCCCGGTCAGCGGCTCGTCGTAGATCATCAGCGGCGGGTCCAGTGCCAGCGCGCGCGCCAGTGCCACGCGCCGCGCCATGCCGCCGGACAACTCGCGCGGCCAGGCATCGGCTGCGGCCAGCAGGCCGACGGCATGCAGCTTCATCTGGACCAGGCGCTGCAGCACCGCTGCCGGCAACCGCGTGTGGGTGCGCAGTGGCAGCGCGACGTTCTCGGCCACGCTGAGGTCGGTGAGCAGGCCATTGCCCTGCAGCAGCACACCGACGTTGCGACGCATCTCCAGCAGCGCGCGGCTGCCGGTGGGAATGGGATTGCCGAACAACGTGACCGCGCCGGCGGCCGGTCGCAGCTCGCCGGTCAGCGCTGCCAGCAGGGTGGATTTGCCGCTACCGGACGGACCGAGCACGGCCGTGATGCTGCCGCGTGGCACCTCCAGCGACACATCGCGCAGGATCGTGCGCCCGCCGCGATCGATGCGGACACCGGACAACTGCACGACAGGGGAAGCGGAAGCCGTCATCGGTGCCTTTAACAAAATTACAACGCGATAGAGTAGCCCGCGCACCGCTGAACATAACCAGACTGGCGCGTGCAGTATTGTCGCATTCACCGAGCGGCGATGTGCGGGTTGCGCGTCGCTGTCTGCGTAACAGCGTGTCCTGCAACGCAACCAGGCCACACGCATGCGAGCGGGATCAAGAACGTACGCCGCAGTAGGGACGTAACCGACAGTTGCCGAGGCGCGCGGTGTTTACCTGCAGATCGTCCCGTGCGCTGTCGTCGTCTTGCCTCTCGCTGTTGCAACGATCTGCCGAGCACGTCGCGTTGCCGGCAGCGGCATCCTGTCGAACCGGCCACAAAACGTGACGATCCATGCTATTTCGTCGCTACAGGAACCTTCCATGGAGGTGCTGACGCTTGAACACGGCGCCGGTAGCGTCAACGAGACCTTTGCTGCCGCATTGAATGAGGGCGAGGTGCCGTTCGTGCTGGTGGAAGCGCGGCCCTTGTAGCATGCGCGCAATTCGCAACGTGCACCGGTTTCGTTGCTGTTTCGCAATGGCTCGGCCTTTTTGTTTCCGCAGCAGACCTATCAGATGCGGCATGCGCGGATTTCCAGGGCCGTGGCGATGCGATCCTGAGCTACGCCGACCTCACCGGTGCCCCGTTCTATCGCACTGCGCAGAGCGCGTTCGACCGCAACCGGCTGATGGTGGGCATCGGTGCGGCGCTGCTGACCGAACAGGGCCTGTCGACGCGGCTGGAATACCGCGGCATCACCGACGGCGACAGCAGCAACGATCAGACCTGGATGATCAATCTGGAAAAGAAATACTGATCGGGTTGCAAGCCATGCAGTCATGTAACGCGGTGGGCCGGGCGAATACCCCGGCCCATCGCCTTGAGGGCGTGCGCGTCGCCGCGCACCCACGGTGGCGATGCTGCGTGTCTGCGCGGTGCAGGGCGGCGCTTGGCGGTTCCAAGGCTTGCGCGTGACGATGGCAGCGCGTCGTATGCGGCGTGATGCCTGATCGCAGTTGTTGAAGCGGGCTGCGCGCGCGGTCGATCGGCATCTTTCGCGCAGCGCCGGTGCGCGATGCCGTGCGGCTTTGCGCTCAGCGCGGCCACCTGGGCGCCGACACGGCGGCCAACAACGCCTCACGCGCGCATCCGGCACAATGCGCCACGCATGCACGCCACTTCCGCGCCCGATTTCCGTCTTTATCCATCCAATGCGCTGGATACCCTGGCCGCCTTGCTCGCGCAGGAGTTGCGCCGGCCGATGCCCGGGCAGCCGTTGCTGCAGCCGGAGGTGGTGCTGATTCCGCAGGTGGCGATGCGGCGCTGGTTGCAGTCCACGCTTGCGGCCGAGCACGGTGTTGCGGCGAATCTGGAATTTCTCACGCCCGGCGAATTCGTCGCGCGCGCGTTGGAGCGCAACCTCGGCGCGGCCGACGACGACCTGGACATGGCCACCACGCAGTGGCGGTTGTATGCGGCCCTGCAATCGGACCTGGGCAGCGATGCTGCGTTGGCGCCACTGGCCGGCTATCTGTCCGATGGCGATGCGCTCAAGCCGTGGGCGCTGGCCGGCGAGCTGGGCAGCGTGTTCGAAAAATACCAGGCATGGCGCCGCGACTGGCTGCTGCGCTGGGAAGCGGGCGCCGATCCGGACGACCCGCAGGCACGGTTGTGGCGCAGCATCGCCGCCGGCCGGCAATACCGCGCACGGCGCATCGGCCAGTATCTGGACCGCTACGCGCGTGCCGATGGTCCGTTGCCGCAAGGCCTGCCGCCGCGCGTGTTCGCCTTCGCCATCTTGAACATCTCGCCGGACGTCTTGCGCGTGCTGGCCACGCAGGCGCGCGTGGGTACGCTGCACTTCTATCTGCCCACCCCGACGCAGGGCTACTGGGGCGACCTGCAGACCTTGCGGCAACGCCGGCGCGAAGACGGCGCCGTGCAACTGTTCGCCGAGCAGGTGCAGGAAAACCCGTTGCTGCAGGCCTGGGGCGCAGCCGGGCGCGACTTCATGGCGCTGGTGGGCGACTACGAAGTGGTGCACCCGCTGGCGGAAATTGCCGCCTACGCCGACCCGTTGGACTCCGGCCGCCGCACGCTGGCCGCTGGCGGGCTGGGCGACAGCCTGTTGCGGCGCATGCAGAGCGATCTGTTCCATCGCCGCGGGCCTGCAGCTGACGCGCGATTGCCGGCGGTGAATCTGCACGACCCCAGCCTGCAGGTGCACGCCTGCCACACGCGGCTGCGCGAGTTGCAGGTATTGCACGACCAACTGCGTGCGCTGCTCGACGATGCACGCTTCGACCCGCCCCTGCAGCCGCGCGAGATCGCGGTGCTGTCGCCCAACATCGACCCGTACGTGCCGTATCTGGATGCGGTGTTCGGCAGCCACGGCAACGACGACGCGCTGCCCTACGCGCTGGCCGATGCCAGCCCGTTGGCGAGCGAACCGCTGGCCGAAGTGTTCCTCGCCTTGCTCGGTTTGCCGATCGCGCGTTTCGGGCTGCATGAAATCCTCGACCTGCTGGCCAGCGCGCCAATCGCCGAAGCGGCCGGCCTGGACGAAGCCGGGCTGGAACGCCTGCGCAATTGGCTGCACGCGGCCGGCGCGCGCTGGGGCCTGGATGCGGCGCACCGGCGCCAGCACCAGGCACCGGGCGACGATGCCTATACCTGGCGTTTCGCGCTGGACCGGCTGCTGCTCGGCCATGCCAGCGGCGCCGACGAGGACATCGATGGGGTAGCGCCGTGGCCGCAGCTGGAAGGCAGCGCACTGGCCGCACTGGACACCTTGTTGCGGCTGTTGCGCGTGCTCGAACGGCATCAAGCCGCGCTGGCCGACGCGATGACACCGGTCGAGTGGCGCGAGCGTTTGCTGGGTCTGCTCGAGGCATTGATCCCGGCCACGCCGACTGCGCCGCGCGCGCAACGCGCGCTGGATCGCTTGCGCACCTTGATCGACCAGTTTGCCCGCGATGCGGTACGCGCCGAGTACGCCGGCAAGGTGCCGGCCGAGGTGGTGCGTGCGCATTTCGCCGCGGTGCTGGGCGACTCGGATACGCGTGCGCCGCTGCTCACCGGCGGCATCAGTTTCGGGCGCATGGTGCCGATGCGCTTGCTGCCGTTCCGCGTGATCTGCCTGCTCGGCATGAACGATGGCGACTTCCCGCGCCGCGACCCGGCCGCCGGGCTCAATCGCCTCACCGCGGAACTGGGCACCGAGCGTCGCCGGCACGGCGACCGTTCCACGCGCGAGGACGACCGCTTCCTGTTCCTGCAGTTGTTCGCCTCCGCGCAAGAGGTGTTTTACCTCAGCTATCTCGGTGCCGATGCGCGCGATGGCAGCGTGCGCGAGCCGTCGGTGCTGATCAGCGAATTGCTGGCGAGCGCTGCGCAGTACCACGCCGCCAGCAACGCGCTCGACACGCTGGTGGTGCGGCACCCGTTGCAGCCATTCGCCGCCGCCGCGTTCGGTGCGCTCGGCGACGACGGCGCCGATCCGCGCCGTTTCAGTTATCGCCGGCAATGGCGGCCGGCGGTGGACAGCCTGGTCGGCCAGCGGCAGCCGCTGGCGCCGTGGGTGGCCGGTGCATTGCCGGCCGAAGAGATCGCCTTGCCGGCTAGCATGTCCATCGACGCGCTGCGCCGCTTGCTGACCGACCCTGCCGGGCAGTTTCTGCGTCATCGGTTGGGCATGCGCCTGCCCGATCCGGCCGGCGAAGACAGCGATCTGGAACCGTTGCTCGCCCCCACGCGCGGGCTGGATCACTACGGCTTGCAGCAGCAGGTATTCGAAGCTGCATTGGCCGGCGACACCGAAGGCCTATACGAGCGCCTGCGCGCGCGCGCGCTGCTGCCGTCCGGCCCGCTGGGGCGGCGCCAGCTCGACGAGCGCGTGGCGCAATTGCGCCCGTATGCCGACGCATTCCGGCAGTGGCGTGGCGAGTCCCCGGCCCAGTCGCGCCGGCTGCAGGTGCAGATTGGCGAGATCGAACTGCACGGCCGTGTGCCGGGCTGGTACGCAAGCGGCGTGGGGCGCGTGCAGGTCGGCGCGCTCAGCGGGCGCAGCGCCATTCGCCACGGCTTGGAGTGGTTGCTGCTGCGCGCCGCTGGCGAACACGCGCCATACGTGCGTTTCTTCGAACACGACGACGGCCTGGGCCCGCATCCCATCGATGCACAACCGCTGTCGCAAACGCAGGCGCATACCGCATTGGCCGAGCTGCTGCAGCTGTATCGCCAGGGCGTGCAGACACCGCTGGCCTTCGCGCCGTACAGCAGCTGGAAATATCACCAGGCCGCGCGCGGCGGCGACCTGGACAAGGCCATCAAGGAGGCGGCTGGGCAGTGGCAATCGGGCTTTGGCTGGAGCGAATCGCATAGCCCGGAACTGCGCCTGGTCACCCGCGGCCGCGACCCGTTTGCCGACGCGCAACGCTTCGCCGCGTTCGCCACCACCAGCCATCGCGTGTACGCATTGCTCGAACAGGGGAACACCGGCGCGCCACTCGAGACCGAGCGGGTGATCGACAGCTGGCGACACTGGCACGGCGCGCGCGAGGATGCCGAATGAGCATCAGCCCCGTCACCGACCCGTATCTGCAGTTGCCGCTGCACGGCGTGCGCCTGATCGAGGCCAGCGCCGGCACCGGCAAGACCTTTACGCTAGCGACGCTGTTCACGCGGCTGGTGGTCGAGCGCGGCTTGCGCATCGGCCAGATCCTGGCGGTGACCTTCACCGAAGCCGCCACGCAGGAGCTGCGCCGCCGCATCCGCGAACGCCTGGTGCTGGCCGCAAGCCTGGTCCCCGATGCGCCACCGCCTTTCGTAGGAGCGGCCCTGGCCGCGAGCGAGTCGTCCGACGCCACATCGGCTTCTGTAGGAGCGGCCCTGGCCGCGACCGACCTTGCCGACGACCCGTCGCGGCCAGGTCCGCTCCTACACGCAACACCCGATGTGCTGCTCACCGGCGCCATCCTCGCTACCCATCTGGACGCTGGCGCCGAAACGCCCGCCGCCTTGCGTCGCCGCCTGCAGCAGGCGGTGGAAGAAATCGATCTGGCTGCGGTGTTCACCATCCACGGCTTTTGCGCGCGCGTGCTGCGCGAACACGCGCTGGAAAGCGGGCAGGCGTTCGCTGCGCCGGAATTGCTCGCCAACGATCGCGAATTGCTCGGCGAAGTCGCGGCCGATCTGTGGCGGCAGCGCGCCGCCGATGCGGTGATGGCCGAAGATCTCATCGCCCTGTGGTCGGGCGGCCCCGAGGCCTTGGCCAGCGATCTGCGCGCGCTGGTGCGGCACCCGCAGTTGCTACCAAGGCCTTCAACGCCAGCACCTGATCCAACACCAATCCGCCAAGCTGCCGCGCAAGCCTTGGTCGCTACCCTGCGCGCGCACGGCGACACGGCTTACGACGCCATCGCCTCCGCATTCGACAACAAGGTCTTCGATGGTCGCCGTGCGCGCCGTGCAAGTTTTGACAAGGCTTTTGAAGAGTTGTGGAACGGTACTGCCGATGCTCACTGGATACTGGACGAGAAGGCACATCTAGACAAATTGCTGCCTGCACGCATGCGCGAATTTTGCAGGGATGGGGCGCGCGATCGCGTACCGTGCTCACCCTTGTTCGATGCGTTACAAGTGTGGCGACAAGCTGACATACAGGTACAACAATGGCAGCAAAACCGCCGTATCGCGTTGCTGCATGCGCTACGCGACGATGCCATGGCACGGCTGGCGCTGCTCAAGCGGCAACGCCGCGTGCAGACCTACGACGACCTCGTCGATGGTGTCGCGCAGGCATTGCAGGGCGCGCAGGCCGACGCCCTGGTCAAACGCCTGCGCACGCAATACGCCATCGCGCTGGTGGACGAATTCCAGGACACCGACGACCGCCAGTGGTCGATCTTTTCCAACGTGTTCGGCGAAGGCCCGCTCGCACGAGCCGCCGGACTGGAACCGGCGCTGCTTCTGATCGGCGACCCCAAGCAGGCCATCTACGGCTTCCGTGGCGGCGATGTGCGCACCTATCTGGCCGCGGCAGTCACCGCCGAACGGGCGCCGCCGCTGAGCCACAACTTCCGCTCGCGCCCCGGCGTGCTGGCGGCCATCGACGCGCTGTACGCGCAGGCCGGCTACGCCGATGCCTTCCTCACCGACGGCATCGCCTTCCACCCGGTGCGGGCTGGGACCAAGCGCGTCGATGAAGACCTGCAACGCGATGGCGTCACTGCGCCGGCACTGACGCTGTGGCGGGCGCCGGAACCGCCACCGCCTGCGAAAGGCAAGCCCAAGCCCTGGAGCGCCGGCCGCGCGCGCGAGCTGGCGACCGCCGCGTGCGTTGCAGCGATCCGCGGCTGGTTGGCCGGTGGCCGCGACGGCACGGCCACGGTGTGCGGTCGCCCGGTGCAGGCCGGCGATATCGCCGTGCTGGTGCGCAGCCACGGCGAGGCCACGCGCATCCAGCAGGCGCTCGGCGCGGTGGGCATCCCGGCGGTGGCCGCCGGCAAGCAAAGCCTGTTCGCCACGGAAGAGGCGCTGGAATTGCTTGCCTTGCTGCAGGCCTTGCTCGACCCGGGCGACGACAGCCGCCTGCGCGCCGCCTTGGCCACGGTCTTGATCGGCGAAGACGCCATCGCCATCGCCGCACTTGAACGCGACGGCGAGCGTCACCGCCGCTGGCAGCAACAGGCGCTGGACTGGCGCGAACGCTGGCAGCGCGGCGGCCCGCTCGCCCTGATCGGCGACCTCGGCGCCACGCACGGGCGACGTCTGCTCGCATTGGTCGATGGCGAACGCCGCCTCACCAACTATCTGCAACTGGCCGAACTGCTGCAGGAAGCCGATGCGCGCGCACTCGGCCCGCATGGCCTGGTCGACTGGCTGTCGCGGCGCATCGCCAATGCCGACGACAACGACGACGCCCAGCAGCTGCGGCTGGAATCGGATGCGCGCCGCGTGCAGATCGTCACCCTGCACAAGAGCAAGGGCCTGGAATATCCGCTGGTGTTCCTGCCGTATGTCGGCATCGGCCGCAAGCCACCGGACCAGAAGCCTGGCAAGCGTGTGATTGTTTATCGGGATGGCAAACGCTGTTTGCATTGGCCTGATGACGTTGACTCCATGGAATGGAAAGCGATCAAAGAGGAATGGAAGAAGGAGCAGGATGCCGAAGACGCGCGCCTGCTCTATGTCGGCCTCACCCGCGCCGAGCACGCGTTGTGGATCGCCAGCGGCCCGTTCCACCAGCACGAACGCACCGCATTGTCGGCCATGCTGCGTGCGCTCGATGCGCTGCAGGGCGCGGCGGGCGAGGGCACCGTGGTGGTGGACACCACCACGCCGCCGGCCCACCTGCCGCGGCTGCCGGCTCCGAGCGAGGCGCAGGTGCCGCTCGCGCGTAATCCGCAGCGTCACATCGCACCCGAGTGGTGGGTGTATAGCTTTACCCAACTGGCCAACGCCGATGCCGGCGCGGCCACCGACCCGATGGCCAGCGCCACCGTCGTCGGCAGCGGCGGCAGCGACGAACCGTCCGGCAGCGAGGCGGTTGCCGTGGCCGTTGCCACCGACGCCGAGCCGTTCGATCCGCGCTTTGCCGGCAACCGCTTCGGCGTGGTGATGCACGACGTGTTCGAACGTTGCGACTTCGCCGCCTGGCAGGCCTGGCGGCCCGGCCAACCCGCGCCCGACGGCCAGGCCGCACCCATCCTGGAGGCCTTGCAACGCGGCGGTTACGCCCAGGACGACCTCGACGACGGCCTGCGCATGCTCACCGCGCTGATCGGCCACACGCTCACCGTCGCATTGCCCGAAGGCACCCGCCTGGCCGACGTGCCCGAACCGCAGCGCCGCAACGAGATGGAATTCCATTTCGCCATGCGGCCCACCCGCATCGATGCGTTGCTCGCCTTGCTGCATCGGTTTGGCGTGGTCGGCGACCGCCAGGCCTTCGGCGCGCGCCAGCGCCTGGAAGGCCTGATGACCGGCCTGATCGACCTCACCTACAGCGCGGACGGGCGCTGGTATGTGCTGGACTACAAATCCAACCGCCTGCCCAGCTACGACGCCGACGCCCTGGCGCGGGCCATGGCGCACAGCGAGTACGAACTGCAGGCGCTGATCTACACCGTGGCCCTGCACCGCTGGCTGCGCTTCCGCCTGGGCGACGCCTACGACTACGCCCGCGACTTCGGCGGCGTACGCTATCTGTTCTGTCGCGGCCTGGATGCGGCACGCCCCGCGGTCGAGGGTACGACGGCGCCCGGCATCCACGCCTGGCGCTTCGCACCGGCGCTGGTGCAGTCACTGGATGCGCTCTTCGCCGGCGCGCCGCCCGAGGCACTCGCATGAACCTGCTCGCCGATCTGCAGGCCAAGAGCCATCTGCGCACGCTCGACCACGCGTTCGCGCAGAGCCTGCGTCGGTTGCGTCCGGACACGCCCGATACCGTGCTGCTGGCAGCTGCGCTGTCCTCGCTGGCCGTGGCCAATGGCCATGCCGGCCTCGATCCCCGCCGCCCACGGCTGCTGGTCGATGCAGACGTCGCCTGGCCGGCGGCCGACGCCTGGATGGCCCAACTGCAGGCCTCGCCGTGGATCGCCCAACCCGACGATCCGCTGGCTGCTGCGGTCAGCGACGCACCCCTCGTCCTTGAGCATGGCCTGCTCTACCTACGCCGCTATCGCGAATACGAAGCCCGCCTGGCCGCCGGGTTGACCCGCATCGCGTCACACACGTTGCCAGCGACCGAGAGTGCTGCCCTCGCTGCGGTGTTTGCTGCGCTGTTTCCCAGCGCGACCACCGGCCAGGATCGCCAGGCCCAGGCCGCCGCGCTGGCGCTGCGCCGCGCCCTGCTGCTGATCACCGGCGGCCCTGGCACCGGCAAGACCACCACCATCGCCCGTCTGCTGCTGCTGCGTCTCGCCCAGGCTCATGCCGCCGGCCAACCGCCCCCCCGCATCGCGCTGGCCGCGCCCACCGGCCGCGCTGCCGAGCGCATGGCCGAAAGCCTGCGCATCGCGCTGGCGCGCGCGATCGAGCAGGGCTTGCCCGCAGAACATCAAGGCGCGTCCCCTCTCCCGCCTGCGGGAGAGGGTGCCCGCAGGGCGGGTGAGGGCACCGCTCCTACCGACTTCTCCTGGCACAGCGCCCTGCCCACCGGCGCCAGCACCTTGCATCGCCTGCTGGGCGTGATTCCGGATTCCCCGCACTTCCGCCACGACGCCGACAACCCGCTGCCGTTCGACCTGATCGTCGTCGACGAAGCGTCCATGGTCGACCTGCCGCTGATGTGCAAACTGGTCCAAGCCGTCGCCGATGGCACCCAGCTGATCCTGCTTGGCGATGCCGACCAGCTGCCTTCGGTGGAAGCCGGCGACGTGCTGGCCGCCATCCTGCAGGCCGCCGGTCCCGCCGACACGCTGCCGCCGGACGATGCGCGCGCGCTGCAACCCTTGTTGGGCAGCGCGCCCGTGACCGCCCCAGCCGCCAGCACACCCGTCGGTCACCTCGCCGGCCACCGCGTGCACTTACTACGCGGCTACCGCCAGGCCGCCGACTTCGCCTTGGCGCCGCTGGCCGATGCCGTTCGCATTGGCGATGCCGACACCGCACTGTCGCTACTGCGCAGCGGCACGCTGCCAGGCGTGCACTTCCACGAAGACGGCGATGACCCATTGAGCCTGGGCCGTGATGCCTTGCTCGCTCACTGGCACGCGCTGACCGCGACCAACGATCCGGCCGATGCCCTGCGCCAGGCCGGCCGCCTGCGCTTGCTCACCGCGGTGCGCGCCGGCCCGCAAGGCGCGCGCGGCCTCAACGCCCGTATCGAACAACTGTTGGCCGAAAGTGGCTCCGGTGCCCGCCGCCTCGGTGCGGCCTCGCCCTGGTTTCACGGCCGCCTGCTGCTGATCACCGAAAACAGCTATCGCCATGGCCTGTTTAACGGTGACGTCGGCATCTGTCTGCGCAGCGAAGCCAGTCCCGCCTCGGTGCGCGACCCGCAAGCCGCCCTGGTCGCCTGGTTCGAAGGCGACGGCGACGGCCAGGTGCGCGGCTTCCACCCCGCCGCACTGCCCGCCCACGAAAGCGCCTTCGCCATGACCGTGCACAAGGCCCAAGGCAGCGAATTCGACGAGGTCTGGCTGCAACTGCCCACCCGCGATGCCCGCGTACTCAGCCGCGAACTGCTCTACACCGGCATCACCCGCGCCCGCCGCGCCCTGCACCTGGCCGGCAGCGAAGCGGTCATCCGTAGCGCACTGGCACGCCACGCCGCACGCATCTCGGGACTGGCATGGCGGTTGGGTGCGGAGCAGATGCAACCCACTGCGGATGCTGCATCACCTTTGCGAGCAACAACGCCAACCGCATTGGGCAATCCCATCCAGGGCTCTCTATTCTGATGCGGAAAACGTATCAACAGACGCAGAGATAGCCAGGGAAAAGAAGGCCTCTGAGGCAGCAACAGGTAAAACGTGCTTGTGGCTTGAGGCTGTATGAGAAGCGATCGTGCCCAGGAAAGCCAACGCTTCTGAGACAGTCACAATGAGCACCGCATCGCGCAGGCGCTGTGGGATGCCATGGCAGTGCCCGACATATCGTTCAGCGTCGGCCTGTGCCAAGCGAAGCACGCGAGCACGACGACCTCGGCACGGCGCGTGCGCTGCTCGCCAACACCGGCGTGGGCTTGAGTTGATGCGGCGGCGCGCCTGTCGGTGTCTCTTCGTCGCCGCACACAGGAATTCACCACGCCGGCATGGCGCTGTGCTGGACGTGGGTAACGTTGCGAGCCTGGCCGCCTGCTCGACCGCGTGATCGCGCCGCATGCCATTGCTGACGCCCACTGACGCACGCGTGAGCGCGAACGCGCGACTGTTTCGTGCAGCGTGCGCACGCATGAGCGTGAGCACCGGTTCTGTCGTGTTGCCGACAAGGGCTGCCAGCACCGCCGTTCACTGTCAGAGGTCCTTACATGCAGCCCACCGGAATCCGATCCACCGCCGGTTTGCCCAGCGCAGACATGACGGTTGACCTGCGCGATCCCCCACCCGTTGCCGTGCCGGCACATTCCCCCGCAGACGCCGCCGCCGGGCGCCTTGCAGACCATCATTGGCCGTCCTCCCCGCCCGGACGGACCACGGCACCGACGCACGCAGAGCTTGCCCGCGCGATTGACGCCTGCTCAGCGCAGCATGCTGTCAGAACTCGGCGTCGCCGACGCACCCGTGCTGACGCCCACCGAGGCGGCCGTACTGCGGGAGCTGCGCCTGCACCGGCCGCAGCTGCCGCTCGACACGCTGCTGTTCACCGACCCGAACAGGGACCCCGACGATGTCGTGACCTACACCATCGCCAAGCAGCTGCAGGTCGAAGGCTTTTTGCGTCTGACCGACGTCGTCGTCACCCTGGGCGATGCCGACATGCGATCGCAACGCGCGCAGCTGGCAAAGGGTGTCTTCGATCGCCTGGCATTGCCGGATGTTCGCGTCGCGCGCGGTCAGGACTATCCCATGACGTCCACGCAGGCCCGGGAGCATTCCAAGTTCCTCGCCGAGGGAGACGCGCTGCGTGCGGCGCCGGACGCCGTCCACACCGATGGCGTCCGTGCGATGCGCGAGCGTCTGGTGACCTCGCCCCACAAGCTCGGCATGGTGGTCATCGCCGGAATGACCGATGCCAGCGCCTTGCTCGCCGAGGCGGGCGATCTGGTGCGGGAAAAGGTCGCGTCCATCACCATCATGGGAGGCATCGACCCGGCCAGGGACGCCGATGGTTTCGTGCAACCGGATGCGCGCCCCTACAACAACGCCACCGACATCCACGCCGCCCGTGCGCTTTACCGGCGCGCGCAGCAACTCGGCATTCCTCTGCGCATCCTGACCAAGGAAGCTGCCTACAGGGCCGCCGTACCGCCCGCGTTCTACGAAGGCATCGCACGCAATGGCCACCCCGTGGGCGAGTACCTGCGCGATGTCCAGAAAAACGCCTTGAAAGGCCTGTGGGAAGGCATCCAGGCCAACCTGATCCGCGACCTGGATACGGCGTGGTTCTTCCGTACGTTCGTCGCAGCACAACCGCAGGATCCAGTGGCAGCGGGTCAGCAAGGTTCCATGAGCTTCGACGCCATCTGGCCGCAGGTGACCAAGCTCAATCTCTACGATCCGCTGACCCTGCTGGCAGCGCTGCCCGGCACTGCGCGCCTGCTGTTCCAGCCAACCCCCATGCACCGCGAGGGCGCCAGCCCGGTGGAGCACGTGGGCCACGCCGAGGTTGTGCGTCCGGAAAAAGCCAGGCTGTTGCTGTCGGCGCTGGCCAAGGCCGCGCTCGCCCACGATGACGAGGAGCAACACGCGCGCTGAGCGCTCCGCAGCTTTCGCGGAGTGGCGCCGTCCGGCGTCCTCCGCGAAGCGCGAGGTGGGGCTTCCCCTCCAATTGCGTCCGCCTGCCAACAGGCCAGGCGCTTACTTGCCCCTCTTTTCCTGCTTGGCCGCGCGCTTTTCTTTCAGCGTCTTGGTCGGCTCTTTCTTCTGGTTCTTCTTCTGGTCCATCCCCTTGCTCATGACACCCTCGTGGTTGCTGGATTGAACGGTTGGGCAGCGCCGGACCCGGCGTGCCAGCGCACTGTAAGGCTTGTGCGCCATGGAAGGGCAGAGGGTCTGGCGCGGTGGAGTACGTGGCAACGGGTGGCGGCAGCCGGCGCCCATCGCCTCAGCGTGGCGCAAGCAGCCTGGCCAGGGTGTCGGACCGGTTGGCCAGCCGCTCCAGCCGTGGATAGCGCAGTGGTCCGGAGTACTGGATCTGCACGTCCGCACGCTGCTCGTCCTGTGCGATGCCCAATACGATGGGGCGGCGTGCGGAGCCGCGCACCGCATCGCGCACCGCGTCCTGCGTGAACGGCGCTCCATTGACGGTCGACACGCGCGTGCCCGGCCGCAGCCCGGCCGCGAATGCGGGGCCGTTCCAGGCCACCGTGCGCACCATGCCGTCGGCGCGCACCGTCAATCCGATCGAGTAGGTGAGATCGGCAACGCCAGCTTCTTCTTCGCTGGCACCGAATGCCGCAGTCGGCGTGTCGGTGTAGACAAGCGACCAACCGTGTTGGGTCAGGCCGCGCGTGGTGTCCAGTTCGTCGTGGGCATCGATCCACCCGCGCAGGAAGCCTGCCCAGTCCGCTGGCGCCACCGCATGCAACGTGGCGCAGATATCCTCGAACGTATAGGTACGCGTCGGCGCGCTCGGCGTAGCGCCGGCAAAGAAGCGCTGCGCGAAATCGTCGATACTGCGCTTGCCCCCGCTGCGCGTGCGCAGTTCGGCATCCACCGCCAGCCACAGCATTACCCCTTCGGAGTAGTAATCGCGCCGGCGTTGCCAGTCGCGCCACGCCACCGGCTGGCGCAACATGAAAGCCGGGTAGTGCACGTCGTCGGACAAAGAGCGCCATGCCCGCCCGGGCCGCGCTGCGATCTCCGCTGCTTCCAGCGCCAGGCGGTCGCGCACCTCATCGGGCGTGAACTGGCCGGCACGCGTCGCCAGCACGCGGCCCCAGAACTCGGTCTGTCCTTCGTACATCCACAACAGACGTCCGGAAACCGGCACGTTCGGCGTCGGTGCCCATAAATCGGCAGGCGTCCGGTAAAAGCCGTTCCAGGCATGCACGATCTCGTGCGCAATCAGGTCGCGCGAGAGGATCTGGCCCAGCCAGTCCTGGAAATGCGACGACGCCAAACCGTTCTCGCTGGACGCGCGATGCTCGGCGCCGCCGGCCGACCCCTCGTCGCTCAGCCGCGCCAGGATGGCGTAGCGTGCAAACGGCGGCGGACCGAACACCGCGCCGAGCTGCGCAAGCAGCGAACGTAGTTCGGCCACACGTGCGGGCGGCACCTGCAGGTCGGCGGGCCGCTGCGCCACGATATCCAGCGACACCGCCCCGGTCAGCGGCAGCTGCGCGGTGTATCGGCCGGCGAGCACCGGCGCATCCAGCAGCGTTTCCAGCGATGTCGTCTTGAAGGCGTAGTGCGTACCGCCCGCGCGCTCCACGTCCAAGGCGCTGAACGGCCGCAGCCCGCCCGGCAGCGTCACCATGGCGGCCACCGGAATGTTCCTGGCATACCAACCGGCCGGGTACAGCAGCAACCGCTGCCAGGGCACGGACACGATGTCGCGTGTCAGCAACTCGCCGCCGGCCAGCATCTGGAACCGCACCTCAATCTGCTGCGTACCGGCCGGCACTTCTACATGGAAGGCATGCGGCTCATAGCCATCGCGCCGCCATGGCAGGCGGCGCCCCGCTGCACTGACCTCCAGGCCGGCAAGATCGGTGACCGTCAGGCTGGGCCCGTGGCTGGCGGCCTCCCAACGTGGATACAGCAGCGTCACTGCGCCGCTGCCGTCTACCGGTATCTGCTGGTGCACAGTAAAGATGCGGCGCGCGACATCGGTGGCATCCACGTCCACGCGCATCACCCCGGCAAATGCGTGGTCCACCGGCGGCGCAACCGTCGGCGTCGGGGCAACGTACGTCGGGCCGTTACCGGTCTGCGCAAACCCCTGGCCAGCGAACAGGGCAAGCGCCACCGTCAAGACCGACGCACGCGCAAGGCGGAAATGGGGGATGTGTTTTGAATGGATGCGCATTGCACGGCCTCGAACAAGGCCGTGATCCTATACGCCTGCAACACCATGCAGCCATCTCGAAAACAGCGTGCTGCTCCAGCTCGCTTCGGCGCACTCATCCGCATCGAAGGAGGCACACACCTGCCCACCTGCCCACCTGCCGAACGCCCGCGTGCGACCGTCAAAGTCTGCACGCGGGCGCCGCTGACAGCTGCGGCCTTATTTGGCCGGCACGCGCTCGTACTGCTCTCCACCGGTGTTGAGATGGCCGTTGCTTTCGTCGATGGCGAAATTCACCGTCTCGCCATCGTTGGTGACCTGCAGCGCGCCGTCCTTGTAGACCGCCGGGTAGCTCTCGGTCTTGGGCTGGCGGCTGAAGAACTTCGGCGTGGTGCTGCGGACCATGAAGGTCTCGCCATTGCGCTCGATGTCCATCGTCTCGTCCTGCGACTGCAGGTTGACCCAGTGACCAACGAACTTCTCGCCTTCCACCTTGGCGCAACCGCTCATCAACAGTGCCGCGGCCAGCGCGGTGCCCATCCACTTCATCATCGTGCGTTCTCCAGTTGAGGCCGCAGCGAGGATGGCGGGTGGGGGATGTATGGGAGGTCAAGGAGCATTCGCCCAGCCTTCCGATGCAAGCGTTGATGAGGTTAGAAGAAGTCGCCCCGACTCTTGTTGACGTCCATTGTGCATCTGCTCCCGCGCCTTATCCCGCCAAGGCCGAAAACGCATCACCTGCCGAGCTGTTGCCACAAGTTACCGTCTCAGCGCTGCACGGTAGAGCGTTCGGCGTCGTGATCGACCGTTGGACTACATTCCAGGCGCTTACGACGACCGTCCGCTAGGCGGCTGGAGTGCTCGACATGGCCCAAACAGAAAAAGGCGGGAAAACCGCGGCCAGGGTTCACTAACTAGCGCGCGACAGGTTCGGCGCCACGCTGAGGCAGATCAATCGGTTCTATGTATTGCTGCTATGCACGATCAGCCCACGAAGCAGGCGCTCCAGGTGCGCAACGTCGATGCCGCCGCAGACACCGCAAGAGATATCGCGCAGTTATTGCTAAAACAGGCCACCCGCTAGCGGCCTGACGCTCCGCCGCAATCTCAAACGACGATGTATCCACTTCGATTGGAGGCTATGCCATGTCAGGCAACTGGGTCCGCTCCTACGGCAACGAGAACTGGGAATTCGGCGCCGATGGCCTGATGGAGCGCCGCTTCTCGTGCATCAACGACATGCCGATCAAGGAAAGCGACCGCAAGTTCCACTGGCCGCTGGGCCGTCGCCCGGATGACCATCCGGGGCTGTCTGATCTGGGCATGTAAGGGGTCCAAGGAATGAGATGAAAGCCCTCGGCAGTGGTTCTGCACCGGTGCTTTTGTCTGGCTCCGGCCTGCGTCTTTGGCACGCAAAGAGGAAGAGGCTGCAAGGCAAATAGGGTCAAGTTCACTCAGAAAATCAACCTGACCCCATTTCCGATAACTCAGGAGGATTCCCTTCGCAAAGAACGTCGCCACTTCTGGCAAAAAATCCCGTTCCTACGCTACCTGACGTATCTATGGGATTCGGAATGCGCGATTACATCAAGAATTCTCAGATGGATATCAGTTGCTGGAGTCGACCAGTCGCCGCTCATGCCGGGGAGCTTCCCGCGGTCATCCAACTTGTCGAGCGACCATGACCCACACCGCTTTTTGGACCTTGGCCGATTGGCAATCCGCGTATGCGCAGGGCGCCGCTCCTGCCGAACTGCTGTCTTGCCTCATCGCCGGCTTGCCGCAAGGTGATGTCGCCTGGATTTCCCGGCTCTCCCTGGACGGCCTGCAGTCCCGGCTTGCCGGACTTGCCCAACAACTGATGCAGGTTGGTGGCGACCTGTCTAAGCTGCCGCTCTATGGCGTGCCCTTCGCCGCGAAGGACAACATCGATGTCGCGGGGTTGCCCACGACCTGCGCCTGCCCGGAGTTCGCCTACCAGCCGACACACAACGCCGCCGTGATCGATCGGCTTGAAGCCGCTGGCGCGGTGGTCATCGGTAAGACCAACCTTGACCAGTTCGCCACCGGCCTGGTGGGCACGCGCTCGCCCTATGGCCCGGTGCCCAATGCCTTCAAAGCCGAGTACATCAGTGGTGGATCCAGCTCGGGCTCGGCCTCCGTGGTGGCTCGTGGTCTCGTGCCGTTTGCGCTGGGGACCGATACCGCCGGCTCCGGCCGCGTGCCGGCCGGCCACAACAACCTGGTAGGCCTGAAGCCTACACGCGGAATGGTCAGCAACCGCGGACTGGTGCCTGCCTGCCGCACGCTGGATTGCATCACGGTGCTGGCACTGAGCGTAGACGACGCCGATGCAGCGCTGCGCGCGATGGGCGGCTTCGATGCCTCCGATGCGTATTCGCGTCAGGCACCGGTCCGTCCTGCCAGCTGGCCCGCCAAGCCCGTGCTGGGCATTCCCGCCTCGCCCGACTGGTTTGGCGACATCCAGGCCGAGCGCGTCTACACCGATGCGCTGCGACGGTTGGAAACCATCGGCGTGGAACTGGAGCTGATCGACTTCGCGCCGCTGTTCGAGGTCGCTGCGCTGCTCTACGAAGGCCCCTGGGTGGGCGAACGCTACGCCGCCATTGAGGAGCTGATGAACGCCAAGCCAGAAGTCGTGCACCCGGTGGTGCGCGACATCGTTCAAAAGGCGACGAACTTCAGCGCGGTGGACGCCTACAAGGCCGAGTACCGCCGCATGGCGCTGGCACGCAAGGCCGAAGCGCTGATGCAGGGCCTCGACGGCCTGCTGGTGCCCACCGCGCCCAGCATCTACACCATTGAGCAGTTGCTGGCCGAGCCGGTGACGATGAACGCGCGCATGGGCGTCTACACAAACTTCGTGAACCTGCTTGACTTTAGCGCCATTGCGCTGCCGGCTGGCATGCGCGCCGATGGGTTGCCGGCAGGCATCACGCTGATCGCACCGGCTTGGCACGAGGCGCGGCTGATCGCGTTCGGCCGGCGCTGGCAGGCGGCAGCGCCCTGGAAGCGCGGTGCTTCGCAGCAGGAGCTGCCACCGGTCGATGTGCCAGCCGCCCCAAGCCTTGATGGCCACGTCATCGTCGCGGTCGTCGGCGCGCACCTATCGGGCATGCCTCTGAACGGGCAGCTCACCGAGCGCGGCGCCACGCTGCTGGAGAGCACGCACACCTCGGCGGCGTATCGCCTCTATGCCTTGCCCGGGACCGTGCCGCCCAAGCCGGGGATGCTGCGCACGGGCGAAGGCGCGCCCATCGCGGTCGAACTGTGGGCCATGCCGGTCGAGCGCTACGGCTCCTTCGTCGCCTTGATCCCATCGCCCTTGGGGATCGGCAGCCTGGATCTGATCGATGGCCGCACGGTCCAGGGTTTCATCTGCGAGTCCTGGGCCACGCGGGGGGCGGAGGACATCACCGCGCTAGGCGGTTGGCGTGCATACGTGGCCCGGAAGAACTAGGCCATCGCGCCCGAACTTCACCTACCCATTCGCAGTGGGCTCCGGTCGGAGGCCAAGCCGCTGCATCGCCCGGAGCACGCCATATGTTCAAGAAAATCCTCATCGCCAATCGTGGGGAGATCGCGGTGCGCATCGCGCGCACGCTCAAGAAGATGGGAGTGACGTCGGTCGCGGTGTATTCCGACGCTGACCATGACAGCCTGCACGTGAGCGTCGCCGACGAAGCTGTGGCGTTGAACAGCGGCGGCAGCAGCAGCGCCGCCGAAACCTATTTGCGTGGCGATCGCATCCTGGAGATTGCCCGGAAGACCGGTGCCGGGGCCGTCATCCCCGGTTATGGCTTTCTGTCCGAAAACACCACGTTCGCCGAGCAATGTGCGGAGGCCGGCGTCGTCTTCGTCGGCCCCACACCCGAGCAAGTGCGCCGCTTTGGCCTCAAGCACACCGCGCGCGCGATCGCCGAGGCCGCTGGCGTGCCGCTGACACCTGGCACCGGCCTGCTGCAAAGTCTGGACGATGCGAAAGTCGCTGCACAGCGCATCGGGTATCCCGTCATGCTCAAGAGCACGGCCGGCGGCGGTGGCATCGGTCTGTCGCGCTGCGATAGCGCAGCCGAACTGGCCACGGCCTACGATTCGGTACAGCGCCTTGGCCAGAACTTCTTCAAGGACAGCGGCATCTTCATCGAGCGCTTCGTCGCCGATGCGCGCCATGTCGAAGTGCAGATCTTCGGCGACGGCAAGGGCCGCGTTGTGGCGCTGGGCGAGCGCGACTGCTCGCTGCAGCGGCGGCACCAGAAGGTGGTCGAGGAAACACCTGCGCCGCACCTGCCGGACGCGACCCGCGCCGCCTTGCTGGACGCCGCCGTGAAGCTGGGCGAAGCGGTGAACTATGTCTCGGCCGGCACGGTGGAATTCATCTATGACGCTGCGCGCGATGCCGTCTACTTTCTTGAGGTCAACACGCGCCTGCAGGTCGAGCATCCCATCACCGAGGCGGTCACCGGGCTGGATCTGGTGGAATGGATGGTACGCATTGCCGCTGGCGAGCCGCCATCCTTCGACGATCTGCCCACGCCGCGGGGCACTGCCATCGAAGTGCGCGTCTATGCCGAGAACCCCGTGCGCGGCTTTCAGCCTGCGCCCGGCATACTGACCGATGTTCAGTTCCCCGAAGACGTGCGCGTGGACACATGGGTGCAGACCGGCACCGAGGTGTCTGCCAACTACGACCCACTGATCGCCAAGGTCATCGCCTACGGGGCGCACCGCGAGGAAGCCCGCCAGAAGTTGCTGATGGCGCTGGAGCTGACGCGCCTGCACGGCAGCGCCACCAACCTGGACTACCTGCGCAGCATCCTGCAAAGCAGGGAATTTTCGGCCGGGACGGTGTCCACTTTGCTGCTGGACCGCTACGACTATGTCTCGCCCGTGGTCGAGGTGCTGGAATCGGGCACCTACACCACCGTGCAGGATTACCCTGGACGTACCGGCTATTGGGACATCGGCGTGCCGCCCTCCGGACCGATGGACGACTACGCCTTTCGCCTAGCCAACCGCATCGTCGGCAACCACGAGAGCGCTGCCGGCCTGGAATGCACGCTGCAAGGGCCGACACTCAAGTTCCATGGCGATGCGGTGATCGCGCTCACCGGCGCGCCGGCACTGGCGACACTGGACGACGGTGAACCGCTGCCCTGGTGGAAGCCCATCGCGGTGCGCGCCAGCCAGGTGCTGCGCATCGCCAAGGCCAGCAGCGGTTGCCGCAGCTACATCGCGATCCGGCGTGGCATCGATGTGCCTGAGTACCTGGGCAGCAAATCCACCTTCGTGCTCGGCCAGTTCGGCGGCCATGCCGGGCGCACGCTGCGCGTGGGCGACGTGCTGCCCATCAGCCGGCCCGAGCCGGCGGTCTGCACCACGCCAGCGCCGGCCTGCGTGCCGGCCACGCCACCGCACGAACTGGTGCCCAGCTATGGCAAACACTGGGACATCGGCGTGCTGTACGGCCCGCACGGCGCGCCGGACTTCTTCAGCGAAGACAGCATCGCCAACTTTTTCACGACCGACTACCAGGTGCACTACAACTCCAACCGCCTGGGCGTGCGGCTGGTGGGTCCCAAGCCCAAGTGGACGCGCAGCGACGGCGGCGAGGCCGGGCTGCACCCATCGAATGTGCACGACTGCGTGTATGCCATCGGCAGCATCAACTTCACCGGCGATACGCCGGTGATCCTGACCTGCGATGGCCCCAGCCTGGGCGGCTTCGTGTGCCCGGCGACCATCGTCAAGGCCGAGCTCTGGAAGGTGGGTCAGGTCAAGCCGGGCGACACCATCCGCTTCAGGCGCATGGGCTTCGATGAAGCCCTGGCACTGGAGCAGGCGCAGGACGAGGCCATCCGCCTGCTGCGCCCGCTGCCGGACCTGTCAGCGCGGGATCTTCCCGCTGCACCGGCGACGGTCTCGGAATGCGTGCTGGCCGAGCTGCCTGCCGAAGGCCAACGCCCGGCCGTGGCCTACCGGCAGGCTGGAGACAAGTACATCCTGCTCGAATACGGCCCCAACGTGCTGGACCTGCGGCTGCGCCTGCGCGTCCATCTGCTCATGGAAGCGCTCAAGGCCGCGAAGCTGGACGGCGTGCATGAGCTTTCGCCCGGCGTGCGCTCTGTGCAAATTCACTACGACAGCCGCGTCATCGCGCAATCGGTGCTGGTCGAACGCCTGATCGCCTTGGAAACGCAATTACCCGGCGTGGAGGGTCTTCAGGTCCCGAGCCGCATCGTGCATCTCCCCATGGCCTTCGAGGATTCGGCCACGCTGGGTGCAGTCACACGCTACATCGAGACGGTGAAGGCCGACGCCCCCTGGCTGCCCAACAACGTGGACTTCATCCAGCGCATTAACGGCCTGAGCCGCCGCGAGGATGTTCGCACGACGGTTTTTGAAGCCAGTTACATGGTGATGGGCCTGGGCGACGTTTACCTGGGCGCGCCCTGTGCCGTGCCCCTGGACCCGCGCCATCGGCTGCTCACGTCCAAGTACAACCCGGCACGCACCTTCACGGCTGAAGGCACGGTGGGCATTGGCGGCGTGTACATGTGCATCTATGGCATGGACTCGCCCGGCGGCTACCAGCTCGTGGGCCGTACGGTGCCGATCTGGAATAAGTTCCTGAGAAACCGCCAGTTCGGCGCGGAGCCCTGGCTGCTGCGCTTCTTCGACCGGGTGCGCTTCTATCCGGTGACCGAGGTTGAACTGGATCAGTTCCGCGCCGACTTCCGTGCCGGCCGCACGCACATCAAAGTCGAAGATGCCGTGTTTGATCTGGCCGAGCACGAGCGGCTGTTAGCTCAAGACGCAAACAGTATCGAAGCATTCCGGGAGCGGCAGCAGACTGCCTATGCCACTGAAGTGGCGCTGTGGCAGAACGACCCCAAGGTCGAGGCGGTGGAGGATGCCGAGGAGGCAGTCATGCAGGCTGTCGATGGAAGCGCGGTGGTGGCCGACATGTGGGGCAATGTGTGGAAGGTTCTTGTCGACGTCGGGCAGGAAGTCCAGATCGGCGAACCGCTGGTGATCCTGGAAGCCATGAAGATGGAGTTCCAGGTAGCCGCAAGTCAGGCAGGAACGATCGCGGCCTTGCATTGCAAGGCGGGCAAGCCTGTCGCCGCGGGAGACGCGTTGGTGGTGATTCGACCGCACCCTGTGGCTGCGACTGTGCCTTACGCGTGATGGGGGTGCGCCGCGGTCGGTATGTCTGTGACGTCGCCACCAGCGGGAAGCGCCAGTGCTTCCTGGTGGAGAGCTTCTTCGGCCAGCCCGAACGCGAGAGGATCGGGCGACGCTTCTATTGCCCAAGGGCGCCGTACGCGCAGAGGCGCTCGATTACATCGCAATGTTCAACACTCCCGACGCCACCCAGGTTCAATTGGCGACCTGTTTCCTGAGAGTTTGAACGGCGCTACGCGCAATGAGGGTGGTGCGTACTTGTGGAACCCTGCGCGTATCAATGAAGAAACGGAGTCAGGTTCACTAAAAAGTCAACCTGACTCCGTTTCTCCGGTCTCGCTCGGGCCCGCGTCATTGGCATGCAGGGGAGGCTGCAAGGAAATAGGGTCAAGTTCACTCAGAAAGTCAACCTGACCCCGTTATTAGGGTAGTCATGCTAGGTGACACGTATGAGCATCAGGGTCTCAGCGCAGAATTCTTGGATTGAGTCCAGGCAGCCAATGTCCCAGCTCCCGACTCAGTGATAGTAGAGTGGCTCGATGGCAATCCCTTCGCACACACTGACCCTAATCTCGCTCCAGTTGGCGACTTTATGTTCACCACTGTTGATGAGTGGCTGCAGCTCAAAGCTCGGGCTGTACTCCGTAGCCATCTTTGCCAATGAGATGCACATGTTTATTCGTTGGGCGAGCAGAATCCAAGCCTATGCGCGAGGTATTTGTGGCCAAAACCGATCAATGTGGATGTGGCCTTGAACCGCGCCGCAATTACCGCTTGATTGCGCGACCAAGCGGGCTTCTTAGCCCACTCGGCCACACAACGCGCGTCCTCGCCAGAGGACGCGCAGTGCGACTTACTTGATTTCCACCGCACCCACATCGCAGACCGCGGTATCACGCGCAACACCACGCTGGTCGATAGTGCGACAGCCGCTGCCGAGGTTGCGCACCGGGCTGTTGGCAGCCGGCAACTGGGTGAGCGTGGGGCCGCCATTGGCGGCCGGTGCGCCCAGCAGCGGATCGGTGGCGCGGGCCAGGCCGGCGGTGAGGCAACTATGGAACAAGCCGCCTGCAGCGGAGTACTCGATCAGGTTGTTGCCGGTGCTGCTTTGGTCGCTGCAGAAGGTGCGCTCGGTCTTGGAGTAGAAGATGCTGTTGCGGATGTCGAAGCCGCTGCCGAACAACGTCGACCCTGGCGTGTTCTCGGCGAAGGTGACGTTGTTGAAGCGCACCGTGGTCTTGCCCTGGTCGCCATTGGATGGCTGCCAGCCCACATGCTGGATCGCCGCGCCCACACCCTTTGCATAGTTGCCATAGAAGGTGCTGTTGCTGACGTTGCAGGACGGGCCGTAGCAGTCCATGTACAAGGCACCGGCATTGCTCTTTTCGGCGCGGTTGGAGATGAAGCTGGTTTCTTCGACGTTGATGATGCCCGGCGTCGTGATGGTGGTGCCGGAGTGTGTGGTATCGCCGAAACCCAGGCTGATGCGCGCACCGCCGGCCGGGCCGCCATAGGCGATGTTGTTGGCGAAGGTGGAGTAGCGCACGTCGATGGTGTCCGGTGCATACGCCCACAATGTGGCGCCGCCGCCGCTGTTGGCCGCGCTGTTGTTGCGCACCACCGTGCCGCACACCGAGAGCGTGGCGCCACCGGCGGCGGCGTTGAGGTAGCCGGCGAGCGAGGCGCCGTCGGTGTCGATCGCGCCGCTGTTGCCGAACTGGTCGGCATCCGGGAAGCCGGCCGGCGCATTGATGGCCTGGTTGCCGACAAATTCGGAATTGACGATGGTCAGACGGCTGAGCTGCGTGTAGAGCGCGCCGCCCAGCCATGAGGTGTTCTTGGAGAACGAGCTCTTGACGATGGTCACGTCGGTATCGCTGCCGGCGAAAATGGCACCACCCCCAATGCTGCTGCGGTTGCTCAGGAACTGGCTGTTGATCACTTCCAGCTTGCCGCGGTAGCTGACCTTGATCGCGCCGCCACCCCAGGTGCCGGGCGCGTACTGCGTGTTGGACGGCGGCTGCACGGAGCTGCCGTTCTGCAGTTTGAGATTGCGCACCGACAGCGCATTGCCGTTCTGCACCTGGAAGATACGCGCGGCCTGGCGGCCATCCAGGGTGATCTTGCCCTGACCATCGATCACCGTTGGCGTGCTGGCACTGATGTTGATGGTCTGGTTGACGGCGATGCTGGCCGCACGGGTGCCGCAGTTGAAGGTGACATAGCCACCTTGCGCCACCGCAGTGGCGAGTGCGCTGGCGGTACAACTGGCGGCCGTGCCGTTGCCGACCACCACGCCGGCATTGGAGTGCGCCCACGGCTGCGGCGTGGTGCACTGCGCCACCGATGGCACGGCAGCGATGGCCGCACTGGTGGTGATCAGGGCAAGAAGCCCTGCCGTCACGACGGTGGCATGAAGTGTCGAACGCATGGTGATGTTGCTGCTTGGAGAAAGGGATCGAAGGGGAGTCCGTTGCCCGCACGCAACGTCAACGGGCGATGACAGATGTGTTGCAAGCCGGAGCGTCGCTACCGAGGCGTGGCATGGTGCGCGATCACACGCATCGCGATGCCAACCTAAGTTCCAGAACACCACGCGTCGATGCGGCGCCATCGCGTGGCCGCACATCGCTTCGCGCATGCGGAAGCTGGCCACTGCAGCGATCGACCGATGCTGCAGTGCTGCATGCAATCGCCCGCTGCATGCAATGCGTTGCCGCATCGCGCGTTACCATGCTGCACTCTCGATCCTGTCGCGATCCCGGCAATGCCCGATGCACCCCGCACCCACGATGGCACGCCGGCCAGCCGCTTCCAGCTGCCTGCCGGCCCGTGGGTCTCGGTCTTCGATGCGCTGTGCGCCTGTTTTCCGGCGATCGCGGCCGAGCGTTGGCGCAATCGGTTTGAGCGTGGTCTGGTGCGCGATGCCAACGACCAGGCCCTGGCGCTGTCAGCGCCGTATCGCGTGGGTGCGGACATCCGCTATTTTCGCGAGGTCGCCGATGAACCGGCGATTCCGTATGTCGAGACCGTGGTACATGCCGACGCGCAGTTGGTGGTGGCCTGCAAGCCACACTTCTTGCCGGTCGCACCGGCCGGTGCGTACGTGCGTGAGACGTTGCTGACGCGACTGGTGCGGCGGCTGGACAATCCAGCGCTCGTACCGTTGCACCGCATCGATCGCGAAACCGCGGGGCTGGTGCTGTTCTCGGCCAACCCTGCCACGCGTGGGATCTACCAGGCCTTGTTTCGCGAACGGCGCATCCGCAAGCACTACTTGGCGGTAGCAGCGCCGCTGCCAGAGTTGAGATTTCCGTATGTGCACCGCAGCCGGCTGGAGCCGGGCGAGCCGTTCTTCCGCATGCGCGAGGGCGTGGGCGAACCGAACAGCGAGACAGTGATCGAGGTGGTCGCACGCAACGCAGACACCTGGACGTATCGGCTGGAGCCGGTCACCGGCCGCAAGCATCAGTTGCGTGTGCACATGGCCGCGCTGGGCACGCCGATCCTGCACGACCGGTTTTATCCCGCCCTGGAAGCGCAGCGGCCCGACGACCCGGGACGCCCGCTGCAGCTGTTCGCGCATACATTGGCGTTCGATGACCCGATTACCGGTGAGCCGCGGCGCTTCACCGCCACGACCGAACCGACAAAATCGGCGTGAGACGCGCGCGCCTGCTTCGCTAAGAAATCAGACGAAATGTCTGGTTTTCAGATATCCGAAAAAGCGCGCTACGGTGGCCTTGCGGACATCCCGTCCGCTCACGTCGAGGACGGACGCCATGACTGCTCCGAAAGCCCCTGCAAGCCACAGCCGGCACCACGCTCGGGCACCGTTGCACGCAGAACCCTTCACCTTCGGCGTGACCCTGTAGCAGATCGACCGTTTCCACACACTGCTGCGCACGATCACCGCGCAGAGCGACATGGTGGCGGTCTGCAGCGGCAAGCCACTGGACGCCACCAGCCTCTCGGTGCTTGGCGAGAGCATCTTCAATGCCGCCCGTGCGGTGCGCGGTGTGGTCGATGAGATTTACGAACAGCGGCTCGGCGGCGATGGCCCGGCCGATGCAGCCGATGCGCGCGTGCAGCGGGGCGCCAGGGCCTGACTGGGCGCCGCGCGCAATCGCGTCGGCCTCAACGCACCTTGTACAACACCGCCGCACCCGGCCTGGGTTCGAACATCGGCACGGTCTGCTGCGTGAGCGCGCTGCCCTTGGCGTCCCACACCAGGGTGTCGGTGGGGTAGTCGTCCTTGCGGGTCATGCTGTCGATCTGTTTGGCGATGACGGTGGATCCGGCTTTCACTTCCGGGTTCCAGGCGAACACGCCCAGGCGCCCGTAGAACACGGCCGGTGCTGCGGCGTCCAGGCGACGGTCTGGGCACATGACCAGGCCGCGTTCCAGCATCACGCGCAGCGCGCCGACCGGGACGGCCTTGACGGTGGATGTGGTGCGTTCGGTGCTGTGGCCGGGGCAGACATTGGCCGAGCGGGTGAGCATGTCTTCGACCACCTGACGGTCGGACTGCGCCAGCGCCGGCAGCGCGGCGGTGGACAGGGCAAGCATGGCAAGGGTGGATTTCCAGGGCATCTGACAACTCCTCATGAGGTGAGACTCCAACACTGCAGCCATTCACGTGCAGGCTGCTGCCAGTGACGCGCCCGGATGCTAGCAACCCCTGCGTTAAGCGCCGAGAAGGCGGGTGAGGGCGACGCCGTGCAGGCGATGCCCTGGCCCTGCGCGTGCAGTCCATGCCCGGCCGCCGCGCCGCGCTGCATGACGCAACGGCCGCTGACGCGCCTGGCGGCTGTCAGGAGTCTCCCGATTGAGCGGCAGCAGCGGCCCGGTTAGCGTGCGCGCACGTACTCAGCTGGACGACCCATGGAACGCGCCGACCTCATCGCAGCAGTGCTGACCGGCATGCGGCGCGCCGAAGATTTTCGCGCGCAGGGCTCGCTCTACAGCACCGCGCACAGCGAGCAGATGCAGGTGGACCACGGCAACGCGGCCGACGCCGAGCTGGTGCTGTCGATGTTTGCGTTCACCCCCGAACACCTCAAGTTGCTTGGCACCGCCGGCATCGAAAACCTGGGCGAAATCGTCTGCCACGCATGGGCGTTGAACGGTGGCAATAACGAGGGGCTGATCCGCTGGTTTCGCCAACCGATGAATGCCCTCGACGGCCAGACGCCTGCAGCGATGGTGCGTGGCGGGCGCATCCAGGTGCTGCTGCTGGTGCTGCGCCAGCAGGTGGAATGGGAATTGCCGCGCTCTGCCTGATGCCCGACCGACAATGCCGCGCATGCGATCTGGCAGGCGCGGTGCGGTTGCGGCAGGCGGTGCACGCGCGTAGCGCTGCATGCAACCCGGCGATCTCAGCCGCTCACCGCTTCGGTCGCGCCACTGCGTACATCTCTGCGGCAATCTTCTTCATCAGCGCGTCGTTGTCATCGCCCTCGGTGTAGAGATCGAAGTGGGTGCGGCCTTCCAGATAGCGGAAATCGCTCCTGGCGCCCAGGCCATCCAGCACCGCCTGGAATTGATGCGCCGCGCCATCCAGGTAGAACGTATCGGCTGTGCCGACGATCAGATGGATCTTGCCGTCCAGATCCGGCTTGAGCGTTGGCCATTGCGCGGCCACGCGCGCGGAAATGTCGTAGTGGGTACGCCAGTAGGCCACCACGGCCGGGTCCACCTTGCCGGTGTCGCGGTCGAACATCGGCAGCGGGCGGCCGTCGGCGCCGCGCGGCGAAAAGACCCACTCGAACGAGGTGAGCTGCCCGCCGTACGGGCCGAGCACGCGTTCGAGCTTGGCGAAGGTTTCCAGATCGGCCAGCACCTTGCCGTGGTCGCGGATCAGCGGAAACTGGCTGCCATCGGCGCGACGGTAGACGTTGGCATTGGGCGCGTACAAGTTCGGGCCGGTGAAGTCGCGGAAATCGCTGGAATCCGGCGAGGTAGACCACGTGCCGCCGAATAGTTTGGGGTAGCGCGTCTGCAACCACAGCGTGGCCCAGCCGCCGGACGAATGCCCGTTCAAGAAGCGGCCGCTGGCCTTGCCGTCCATCTTGTACTGGCGCTCGAGCGCCGGAATCAGCTCTTCGGTCAGCGCAGTGCCCCACGGGCCGTTATTGACCGAATCGGCGAACTCGTGGGTGCCGGTGGGCGTGGACTGATCCAGGAAGACCCAGATCATCGGCGGCATCTGCTTGGCCGCCATCAGGCTCCAGGTGGATGCAATGCTGCCGGCGAAGCGGTTGTAGTTACCGCCGAAGCCATGCGTGACATACACGGTGGGATAGCGCGTGGCGGCCCTGGCGTTGTAGCCGGGCGGCGTCAGCACGCGGGCGCGCAGCGACACCGGCCGGCCCCAGAACGCGCTGAGCGACGGACTCACCATCGAGGCATCGGCGCTATGCAGCCTGGCTTCGGGCACCGCCGCGCGCACCGCTTGCGGCGCGCGCGGCGAGACCTGCCACGGATCGTCCGAGACCGGCACCTGCTTGCTCAAGGTCAGCGCCGGCAGCGGTTTACCGTTGGCCAAGGTCACGGCGGTGACCTCGCTCAGCAGATCGCCGCCATCGCGCCCGCTGTAGCCATAGCTGCCATCCGGGTCGAGCAAGGCCTGGAACAGATAATCGCCGGCCGGCAGCGCAGAAAACCCGCGCGGGAAGGCGATATTGTCCAGATCGATCTGGACGCTGCCGCCGGGTGCCAGCGCGGTGACATCCTGCGCGGCCACCGCCACTGCGGTGGGGCGGAAGGGATTCATATTCACCTCCTCCACCTTGCCGTCTTTCCCGCTTTGTTTGGCCTGCGCCTGGGCATCCTTGGCCAGGGTGGCGAACACCAACAGGCGCCCGGACGTGGCCTGGTCGGTCGCCCCGCCCAGGGTGACGCGCAGCAGACGATGCGCCAGCGCCGGCTCGGCGGCGTGTACGGCACAGGCGCACAGCAGGCCAACGGCCAGGCCCAGGCGCGGGGCAAGACGATGCAGGGACATGCAGATCCTTGGAAGCGGATGGGTGGGGTGGGCTTGGTGGCCCTGTGCGGACTGTAGCCAGTTTCCAGGACGCTGCGCGCCCTGTGGGCGAGGTGAGGTCAGCGCATCCGATCTGCTTTTTCTTAAATGGTACCGTTACGGTGATATGAGTCGAGGTGTTCGGATTGGGTTCTTAAAGTCTCCGTTTGTGTGGTCAACAATAACGGAGTGGTTTGGAACGAAATCGTTCACGCATCAAAACGGCAGGATGCGATCTGTGCCGCAGAGCTATGGATTCAAGATTCATGGTGTAGAAGCGCCGTTTGGCATAACAACACCTTTCGGCAATGGACACATACTTGTTCCAGATCCGTCTGCGGATGCAGAGAAATTTGGCGGGGCAGTTTCTTATGTGGATGATCCGGAAGTAGAGGTTGCTAAATTTTCTCGCAGCGACCCAACATCAACAACCTTATTTGGACGTGCCTCTGATATTGCGCGTATTAAATCCAAAGAATGGGAGGATCAAGAAGAGTAGCATTACGTATTAATGGCGTCCGAAGGGCCAAAACTAAGCTTTGCCCGCGCTCCTTCAGAGTATAGGAGCGCGTTGCTCAAAATGATGCAGGAGAAAGGAGGGGGGCATTCAAATCCCTCAGAATCCCTTTACATCGACATTCCGATTTCTGAGGAGGCTTTCGAAGAAATGGAGGTGATGCTTGGCCCAAAAGTCTCTCCCGCAGATAAAGATGCTGTGCGCGAAGCGGTAAGCGCCTTTGCTCCGTCCGCGCACTTAAAAGAAAGCGCACTAAAAATTCGATGACGAACGTTCGGTTGCAAGCTAGACGCCCTTATCAACGGATTAAAGGAAATCATGTATTTAATGGCAACGTCTGAGAATGAAATCGAATGCCGAATGCCGATTTATGACCGAAAATGTCGTATCAACTCCAAGGGTTAATGACGTCTAACGCCATCGCCTCGAATGGTGCCGTGTCGCGAGTGGCAACGGTCAATCCTTGCGCGGCTGCCGTTGCAGCGATGTAGGCATCGGCGCGCCCGAGTGTGAGTCCTGCGGTTCTGGCTTTCGATGCAAGCGCCGCAAATGCGTGTGATGCATCCAGATCGAATGCGAGCAGGCGCCCGTCGAACAGTGGCAATACCTCGCCCTCCAACCGAGCATGCAAGGTGGATCGCTTTCGGCCCTTGGGCATCACGGCAATACCGAAACGGAGTTCAGCCACCGTCACGACCGACAGGAACAGTGTCTCGACAGCTTGTGCATCGATCCAGGCGACGACTTGCGGATTAGGCTGAGGCCGCCAAAGTTCGGAGATGACATTGGTATCGAGCAGGATCACTTCAGACCGATCGGCTTGATCGCCGCCTTGCCGCGCAGCTTGTCGAAGGCATTGGCCTCTTTTGCGGTCAGGCCGGCGTCGCGGCCGATGCTCACCAGCAGTGAGCCGAGTTTGACCCGGTCTGCGGGTTTGGCCGCCAATTCAAGGATTGCGCGGATCTCCGCTTCGGTGCTGCGGCCATGAAGTGCAGCCCGCGCGCGGATCGCGCGATGCACGTCGTCTGGGATATTGCGGACGGTGAAAGAAGGCATATGGCCCTCCCGGTGACATCAGGGTGCTTGCACTTTAGAGAAGTGCAAGCACTCAGGCAACGTCAGCACGCCCGGTATCGGATGCAGTCATTCCCGCATTAGCAGGTAAGTGGAATCCGGGGCCAACCTGGCCCCACCCCACCCCTCACCGATACGGCCCCGGCCCACGCCAGACCGGTTCGCCCTGGCGGTAGACCTCCATCATGTTGATGACCTCGCGCGCGTCGCCGATGGTCTTCAGCTCCGGCGAATCCGGTGGCAGCAGGCGGCATTTGCTGGAGCCGCGTTTGAGCGCGACATCCAGCGGGCAGATCATGCGTTGCTGGGTGCCGGGCAGGATGATGGCGATTTCCTGCATGCCTTGTTCTTTCCAGGCGCGCAGCTGGGTTTCGCTGCGCACGTCGTAATAGACCTGGAAGCCGCCGATATCCAGGCTGGGCTGGGCGTTGTTGCGGTCGTTGCGGCGGCCCTGGCTGATGGTGGGGGTGTTGGCCATGCCGTCTTCGGCGCCGTCGGCGGGTTCGTCGAGCATGCCCGGCGGGCGGCCGGTCCAGGTATCCGGGCGGCGCTGGGCGGATGCCGCCGGCGGTGCGGGCGGTTGCGGCGGCGTGGGCCGTTGCTGGCGACGCGGCTGGCGGCGTTCGGCCAGGCTGCCTTGCGCGGTATCGCCCTGCGGCGGCACCGGATGTTTGGCTTGCTGCACCAGCGTGGACTGTACCGGCGAGGCAGCCGGTGGCGGCTGCACGGGCGTGGGTGTCGGTGGCACCGGTGTGGGCGAGGGCACCGGCTCATCGGGCTGCGAGGTGTCGCCGACGAAATCCACCTTGATGCGTCCACCGCTGGCCGAGCCCTGCGGCGGGGTCATGGTGGGGGTGGAGGCCGACAGCAGGATCAGCAACATCAGCACGTGCAGCAGCGCGCTGATCAGCGCGGCAATCCACGGTTCGATGCGTTCGATCAGCGGTTCGGTGCGTGGCAGCCAGTCGCTGGCATCCAGATGGACGTGCAACACCTGCAGGGCGCCGTCGCGCACGCGGTAGACCAACACATACGGGGTCTGCTTGACCACCCATTCGCGGGTGCCGGGCACGCGGCCAACGCGGCCACGGCCTGGTTGCTCGGCCAGAGTGCGGGTGGCTTCCAGCACCTGCCGCGCCATCGCGGCAGCGGCGGTCGGGTTGAGCGCGTGGTAGTGATCCTGGGCGTGTGCAAGCTGCGTGGCGGCCGGGACGGTCCAGTCACGCCGTAACATCAACGCCCCATCCGGCGAACAGTGCGCTCACCTGTGCCGGAGCCGTCAACGCGCCCTGATCTGCAGCGGCAATCCCTTCCTGCACCGCGGCCAGGAAGCTGGCGTCGGCCACGACGCGGACCACCTCGCCCCATCCAGCCGTCTCGGGCAGCGTGTCGATCAGCGTATGGGCGTCTTGCTTGATGGCGGACATGGCACGGCGGAGGGGGAGCACTGCGCAAGTCTACCCGCGCCGCTCCTGTTCGCGTGTGGCAGGCGCTGGCGTCCCCGCGCGGCGTTCACCGGACAGGCGGCAAGCGCCTGCGCGGCAACGGTCTGGGCAGCGACCGGCGGTGCTGCCGCCTGTAGAAAGTGACACTTGGCACCTTGTTCGTGCCCATGGCTGGTTTCATTCTGCGCGGGTCGCTCCACTCATCCGCAAAGGACTCGCCATGCCCGCCGCTGCCATCGCACCCCTGACGCCGTATCTCTCGATGGCCGCCATCGGCTACCTCTACTACCGGCGCATCCGGCGCAGCTTCGGCCGGCAGCAATGGAAGCCGGTGGCCACGGCGGTGCGCAGCGCCGTGCTGCTGATCGCGGTGGCAGCACTGGCGTTCGCGGTGTACGGCTTGCCGCAGGTGCGGCTCGGTATTGCCGCAGGCACGCTGGTGGGCATCGGCCTGGGTGCGCTGTCGCTGCGCTACACGCATGCCGAATGGGTGGATGGCCAAGGCTGGTACACGCCCAATCCCTGGATTGGCGGCGGTTTGATGCTGGTGCTGCTGGGGCGCCTGGCCTGGCGCTGGGCCGATGGCGCGTTCACTGCCGGTGCGGCGGCGGCCGGTTCGCAGGCCAGCCCGCTGACGCTGGGAATCGCCGCGGCACTGGTGCTGTACTCGCTGGTGCACGTGGGCGGGCTGTGGTGGCGCCTGCGCCAGCTGCGCTTGCAGGCAGGTGCGGCGGGGGCGGCACGCTAACACCGCCGTTATCGGCCCTGCGCGCTCACACCTGCGAGCGGAACGGGAACACCAGTTTCTCGCCGAGCTTCTGCCGCAACGGCCGCGCGCGCCAGCGCTCCAGCGAATACTGCTCGGCGCGTTGCAGATCGCGCTCGAACACCTCGGTCATGCGTGCGGCCAGCGTGCGGTCGTAGACATTCAGGCTGGCCTCGTCGTTGAGGCGGAACGAGCGGATGTCGAAATTGGTGGAGCCTACCGAGACCAGCAGGCCGTCGATGATCAGCAGTTTGGTATGCAGCATGGTGGGCTGGTATTCGTGGATCTCGATGCCGGCCTGCAGCAACGGCTCCCAGCTGGCCTTGGAGGCCAGCCGCACCGACACCGCATCGATGTGCTTGCCGGGCAGCAGCACGCGGATGCTGACGCCGCGACTGCGCGCTTCCAGCAGCGCGCGGGTGATCAGCGCATCGGGCACGAAATACGCCGCGGCCAGGTCGATGGTGCGGCATGCGGCGGCGATGGCGATCAGATACATCAGGTGCATGCTCTCGCTGCCGCCGGCCGGCGAGGCCACGAACAACTGCGCATCGCTGTCGCCGACCGCCCCCAGCGCCGGGTAGTACCGGGCGCCATTGACCACGCGGCCGGTGGTCTTGATCCAGTTGTCGTTGAAGGCGGTCTGCACCTGCGCCACCACCGGGCCCTCGATGCGGTAGTGGGTGTCGCGCCAATGGTCCGGATCCTGCGCGTCGCCCATCCACTGGTCGGCCACGCCCACGCCGCCGGTGAAGCCGATACGGCCGTCGATCACCAGCAGCTTGCGGTGCGTGCGGTTGTTGATGCGGTGCAGGTTGTACCAGGCCAGCGGGCGGTAGCGGTGCACTTCCACGCCGGCCTCGGTCATGGTGTCTACCAGTGCATGGTCCATCTTCAGGCTGCCGCCCCAGTCGATGGTGACCCGCACATCCACCCCGGCACGCGCGCGCTCGGACAAGGCGTCGCTGAATTCTCGGCCGATCTCGCCCGACCAATAGATATAGGTTTCGAACGTGATGGTGTGCTGCGCGCTGCGGATGGCCTCCAGCATGGCCGGAAAGATCTCGCGGCCGTTATTGAGTACGTCGATCCTGTTGCCGGGCAGGATGGCCGGCCCCAGCAACACCGACATCTCGCGCTTGAATTGCGGATCGGCAACGTCGTAGAGGTGTTTGGGGATGTGCTCGAGCTTTTTCTCCGGCGTGGCGAAGTTGAGCAGCAGCAGCCCCACCAGCAAGGTGACCGCCACGGCGGCCACGATGATCCATGTCATGCATCCAACTCCGGTTCCCCTGCCATCGACAGCCCCAAGCGGCCGGCATTCTGGCAAGCCGGGCGTCATGGGGGCCGTGAAGGGGGATGCGTCCGGCGTCTGTGCGTCTCCGTGCCGGCCCAGGTGCTGGCCGGCACCGGGCACCGATGCCGCTGGCCGGCAGGCCAGCGGCGCGCCTCAGCTCAGCGCGGGCGGGTCAGGAACGCTGCCGGAACCTGCGCGGTGAGCCATACGCCGTTGTCGGCCTTGAAGAACGGCAGGCCATTGCGATGCATGCGCCCGGCGTCGACCCGCAGCACCACCGGCTCGCCGTAGCGCTGCCCCACCGATGCGGCGCTTTGCCTGTTGTTCGCCTCAAGGCTGCGCTGCCGGAATCTGCGGCGCCTGCCGATGTCGCCCGGTCGTGCGTGCTGTTGCCCGCAGCCGCAAGCGACACACCGACGACCGTCGAAAGCGGGCTGAAGCGCGCGCCGCTGCCGGCCGTTGCCAGGCCTGTATATGCGCCGAAATGCTTACATGCGTCACACAAGCGCGCACCTATACTCCGGGGCTGTCCCACCGAAGAGGTTCTGACCGCATGAGCGCACCCCCATCGTCTCCGATCGCTGCCGGTTCTGGCACCGCTGCCGGTAGCCTTCGCCGCTCGGTGTCCAACACGCTCAAGGGCTCGGCCGGCAACCTCGTCGAGTGGTACGACGTCTACGTCTATTCGGTGTTCGCCACCTACTTCGAGTCGCAGTTCTTCTCCAAGGAAGACAAGAACGCCACCATGTTCGTGTGGGCGATCTTCGCGATGACGTTCCTGATGCGCCCGATCGGCGCCTGGTATTTCGGCCGCTTCGCCGACCGTTATGGCCGCCGCCTGGCGTTGACCATTTCGGTGTCGGTGATGGCGCTGTGCTCGTTCGTCATTGCGATCACGCCCACGGTGGCCACCATCGGCATCGCTGCGCCGATCATCTTGCTGGTGGCGCGCCTGCTGCAGGGCTTTGCGACCGGTGGCGAATACGGCACCAGCGCCACGTACATGTCCGAAGCGGCGATTCCGGGCCGGCGCGGGTTCCTGTCCTCGTTCCATTACGTCACGCTGGTTGGCGGGCACGTGCTGGCGCAGACCACCTTGCTGGTGATGCTGCATTTCTTCGATGCCTCGCAGGTCTCCGAATGGGGCTGGCGCGTGGCGTTCGGGCTGGGCGGCATCGGTGCGTTGGTGGTGTTCTGGCTGCGCCAAACCATGGACGAGTCGCTGAGCTCCGAATCCATCGCCGATTCGCGCACCGGCAAGGCCAAGGCGTCGGGCTCGATGCGCGAGCTGTTCGTCAACCAGTGGCGCCCGCTGCTGCTGTGCTTCCTGATCACCGCCGGCGGCACGATCGCGTTCTACACCTATTCGGTCACCGGGCCGAAGATGATCCAGACCGCGTTCGCCGGCGGCGACGTGATGGCCGGCACCATCATCAACCTGGTCGCGCTGACCGTGCTGATGCTGATGCAACCGGTCGGCGGCTGGCTGTCGGACATCGTCGGGCGCAAGACCTTGCTGGTGTTCTTCGGCATCGGCGGCGTGCTCTACACCTGGTTCCTGGTGATGGAACTGCCCAAGCAGACCGACTGGCTGACCGCGTTCGTGATTCTCACTGTGGGCTTTGTGATCCTGACCGGCTACACCTCGATCAATGCAGTGGTGAAGGCGGAATTGTTCCCTACGCATGTGCGCGCGCTGGGCGTCGGTCTTGGCTACGCGTTGGCGAATTCGGCGTTCGGCGGCACCGCGCCGTTGCTGTATCAGGCCTCGCTGAAGACCAACCAAGTGACCGAGTTCGTGATCTATGCGACGGCGGTGATTGCGGTGTCGTTGGTGGTCTACATGTTCTTCCTGACCAACAAGGGCAGCAACTGGCTGGACGACGAAACGGCGATGCATCAGCGCAAGCGGTGATGAGCGCGCGCGGGCTGGCTGTTTCCTTCTCCCTGCGGGAGAAGGTGCCCGAAGGGCGGATGAGGGTACGAGCGAAGCCTCGTGTAGTTGGAACGACACAAGGGCTTCGCCCCGTACCCTCACCCCAACCCCTCTCCCGTAGGAAGAGGGGCTGACGGCGGCCGAGTGTCGGCGTTCCCATGGGTATGCGGCGCCTTTTGCGCAAACACGCTGTAACGCAAACCAATCAACCCCAACAACGCTTCATCGCGATGCGCGCCTGCCGGCACTTTGCCCACGCGCGCCAGGGAAACATCCAGACGATCACGCAGAGATTCCGGCCCATGCAACGGACGCTTCTGCGCAACCTGCCGCCGGTAGTGCGCAGCCACATCGCGCAGAATCGCGTCCACCGCATCGCGACTGGACGCCGGCAAACCATGCCGTGCGCGGCGCAGCTGCAGGATGTTCAAGCCCACGCGCACTTCGTTGAGCATATCCACCGAGGCCAGCTCGCTGCCTTCCGGGGTCAATGCCAGCCGGGGCGCGAGCAGGCCAAGCAGGTCCAGCATGCGGGCGGCGAAGTGCTGCCGGTCCTGCGCGCCGCGGCCCTCGGCGGCATCGGCCAGCGTGCGCCAGCCCTGGCGCACCAGCCGGCGCGCGCTCCATTCGGCACCCACCGAGCGGAACAAGCGCGTCAGCACCACGGCAAATCCAATCCCCAGCACCATCGCCACCGCCGCGTTGACGAAACTCTGCAGGTTGGCGCTGTAGGTGTTCTGCAGGCTCAGTAGCGCGGTGAGGTTCACCACCAGCGGCAAGGCGATCAGCATGCTCTTGGGGCGATGCAGTAGCGCGCCCAATGGCAGGAAGCCCGCCGCCAGCACCAACACCAGCATCGGGAAATCGTGGATGGCCGGGAAGATGCCGAACTGATAGATGCCGGCAACCACGCTGGCCACCACCGCCCAGGTCAGGAACGACAGCATGCTCGGCGCAGGGTCGTCCTGGGCGGCGAAAAACGCAGCAGTGACCGCAGCCATCATCGCGCCGTTGCCGCCGCCTTCCCAGCCGATGCCGATCCACAACACGCAGTACGCCATCAGCGCGAAGCCGGCGCTCAGCGCGGAAAACGCGGCCATGCCGAAATCGATATGGCGGGTGGTGCTGGCAGCTCCCGGCGCGTCGGTTGTGTTGCGCGGTGACCGGGTAAGGCGCTGCAGCACTGAAGGCTGCATGCGCGAACGCACAGCAGGTTCGCTTTGTGCAGTGTCAGCCAGTTCGGATGATTCGGCCGTGGCAGGTGGTCTCGCCGCAGCCGGCATCGCGCGCAGCACCGGCGTCGCCGTGCCGTGCACCACCGCCTGCTGCAGCGCGCGGCAGTCCTGCCACAGGTCGAGCAACTCTTCCAGCCGCAGCAGCAGGCTGGCCAGCAGCAGATGCTCGATGTCCTGATCCACCACCGGGCGTAGTGCGGCGATGCGTGCGCGCAAGGCGCCGACGTCCGCATCGCTGGGTGCTTCCTCGCCCTGGTCCACATAGGCTGCGACGTCCTCCAGCAGCGCGGCGGTGGCGAGCGGCAACGCAGACCCATCGCGCTGCAACGCATCCAGCCGATCAGCCATCGACGACAGCACCGGCAACAGCATCAGCATGCGTGCGCGCAGCTGCTCCAGCGTGGGTACGGCACCGGCATGGCGTGGGTCGTCGTGGCGCACGAAGGCGATCAAGGCCTCGAACTGCACCAGATCGGCCGCCAGCCGATTGCGCGGTGCCTGCGATGGGCCGCGCTGCAGCACCTGGCGGCACCACTGCGCCGCGTCCTGCATCCAGTTACCGATCCGCGCGGTGAGCATCGGCTTGACCGAGGCCGGGAACAGCAGCGACGCGAAGAGCACCGCCATCACCGTGCCCAGGATGATTTCTTCGCTGCGGGCCACGACGGTGTCGAAGATGCTTTCCGGCGAGGTGACCGCAGGAAACCCGATGAACGCGGTGGTGTAGCCGGCCAGCAGGAACGCATAGCCGCGCGGGCCGCGATTGAGCAGCGCCAGGAACAGGCATGCCGAAAGCCACAGCGCCATCGCCGCGCTCAGCAGCAAGGGCGTTTCCACCAGATTCGGCAGCATCACCAAGGTGGCCACGCCGGCCAGCAAGGTGCCGAGCACGCGGTACACGCCCTTGGCACGGGTGGGGCCGAGCAGTGGTTGCGAGACGATGTAGACCGTGGCCATTGCCCAGTACGGTCGCGACAGATTGCCGGCAAGCGCGACATACAGCGCCGCGATCGAGGCGGCAAAGGTCTTGGCCGAAAACAGCCAGGCCTGACGATCGCGCAGCAACGGAATCATCGCGCAGCCTTGGTGGTGTTGCGCCCGGCGTCGGCATCCCAACCGCCGCCCAGCGCCAGAAACAGCTGGATCTGGTCCTGCGACACCTGCGCTTGTGCAGTGGCCAGGGTCATGTCGGCGGTGGCCAGGGTGCGCTCGGCGTCCAGGCTGGACAGGTACGGCGTGCGCCCACCCTGATACAGGCGCCGGTTTTGCGCCGACGCCAGCTCGGCCTGCTGTTGCGCCTGTTCCAGCAGATGCAGGCGGTCCAGATCCTGAGCATAGCGCGACAAGGTGGTCTGCACTTCGCGCAAGGCCTGCAGCACGGTGTTGTCGAACTGCGCCAGCGCAGCGTCGGCGCCGGCTTCGGTGGCGCGCACCCGCGCACGTGCGCCGCTGGAGGGCAGCGTCCAGGAAATCAGCGGGCCGAACGACCACGCGTGCGTGGCCGGCTCGCCGAAATCCGCCAGCAGGCCGGTGGCGCCGATCGAACCACCCAGGCGGATGTCCGGGTACAACTCGGCGGTGGCCACGCCGATGCGTGCGGTGGCGGCGGCGAGCCGGCGCTCGGCCTGGCGCACATCCGGGCGGCGCGCCAGCAGCGCGCGGCCATCGCCGATCGGGATCGGCTGCTGCAATGCAGGCGCGTGCGCGCAGCTGTCCACGCCGGCCGGCACCTCGCCGGGGGTCTTGCCGAGCAGCGCGGCCAATTGGTAACCGGCGGCCTGGCGGCGCGCGCGTAGCGGCGGCAGCGACGCTTCCAGCATCGCCACCTGTGCGGTGGCGCGCGCCAGATCGGGCGGCGTGCCGCGACCGGCCGCGATCAGGCGTTGGGTGATCTGGCGGCTGTGTTGCTGCAACTGCAGCGAATGCTCGGCCACCTGCAACTCATGGTTGGCGTGGCAAATCTCCACATAACTGCCGGCCACCTGCGCGGCCACGCTGACGCGCGCCAGATCGATCGCCGCCTGCGCCACCTGGGTGTCGGCGTGCGCGGCTTCGGCACCGCGTTGCAGCTTGCCGAACAGATCGAACTGGTACGACACGCCGAACTTGCCATCGGCCAGGTTGAACACCGGCAATTTTTCTTCCTGCAAAAACGCCTCGGCCGACACCTGCGCGCGGCTGACGCCGGCTTCCACTTCGTAATCGAAACCGCCGGCATCCATGGCCTGTTCGTAGACCGCAGCGGCGCGGCGCAGATTGGCACCGGCCACCTTCAGCTCGATGTTGTCGCGCAGCGCCTGCTCGATCAGGCCATCCAGCATCGGGTCCTGATACAGCGCCCACCAGCGCGCCGGCAGCGCGGCACCGGGTTGCACCTGCGCGTTGCCGGTGTCCAGAAAGGCGGCATTGGCGGCCGGCCGCCGGTAGGCCGACTCGGCCGGCACGGCGTAGTTCGGGCCGACCGTGCTGCAGGCAGTGAGCATGCTCAGCAGTGCGGCCACTCCCAGCGGACGCAAGATCGTGCGGTTCATGGCGCCGCCTTGGCCTGCACACGGGCAGGCGCGACGGCCGGGGTTGCCGGAGCCGTATTGGCCGTGTCGGGCAGAATGCTCACCGTGGCAGTGCGCCCTGCGATCAACTGCACATGCGCAGGTACGCGATCCAGCACGATGCGCACCGGGATGCGTTGCGCCAGCCGTACCCAATCGAACGCCGGCGTGACATTGGGCAATGCGCCTGCGCTGCCGCTGCGGTAACGGTCTTCGATCCCGGCGGCGATGCTCTGTACATGCCCCTGCAGCGTGACCGGCTCGCCCATCAGCTGTACGTCCACGCGCTGGCCGGGGTGCACGCCCTGCAGGCGGGTTTCTTCGAAGTAGCCATCGACACGGAACGAGCCGGTGTCCAGCACCGCCACTACCGGACGCCCGGCGTTGACGTAGTCGCCCACCCGCACGGTGCGGTCGCTGACGCGACCGTCGGCCGGGCTGCGCACCTGAGTGCGGTCCAGGTTGAGCTGGGCCAGATCCACCGCCGATTGCGCGGTGGCCACTGCGGCCTGCGCCTTTTGTACGTTGGAGCGGCGCACTTCGGCATCTTCGGCGGCGACCAGGTCCTGCAGGCTGCGGTCGCGCGCGATCTCGCGGCGCAACTGCGTCAGCGTGGCCCGGCGTTCGGCCAGCGCGGCGCGCGCCTGTTCCAGCGCGATCGCGTAGCGCGCGCGGTCCACCACGAACAGCAATTGGCCGCGCCTCACCGGCTGGTTGTCGGCCACGGCCACCGACTCCACCAGCCCGGAGACATCCGGCGCCACCTGCACCACATCGGCGCCCACGTGCGCATCGCGCGTCCACGGCGCCTGCATGTAATACCGCCACAGGTGCTGCAACACCAACGCGGCCACCACCACCATTGACAGGGTCAGCAGTGCCGGCCCCGCGGTCTTGATCAGCTTTTTCACGATTGCATCCAACGGGTAAGGAAGAACAGGCCGCCCAGCAGTGCGATGTACAGCGCCAGGTTGAACAGCGCCGGGTGCCAGATGTAGCGGTAGGCGCCGGCGCGGGTCAGCAGCGCGGCGATGCCGCTGTTGAGCAGATAGGCCAGCGTCATCAACGCCAGCAAGGTGGGTACGAACACACCGTAGAGACTGAATTCGCCGTACATCGGGCACATCCTGGAGAAAGAACCACAACACCCGATGCAGCGCGCACGGGCATCGGAAAGGGCACAACGGGCGTCGCGCGCGACGCCGACAGCCGACTCAGTCGGCCTGGCTCAGCCGCGCATGCGCCTGCGCGATCTGCTCCCACAAGGTCAGTACCACCTGCACGTCGGCATCGCTGAGTGCGCCAAACACCTGCGCACGCAGTGCGTCCAGGCGGATCTCGATCTGGCCAACCAGCGCCTGGCCTGCATCGGTGAGCCACAGCTGGTTGGCGCGGCGGTCGCTGCTGTCGGCCTCGCGGCGCAACAGGCCCTGCGCGGCCAACTTGTCCAGCAAGCGCACCAGCGAGGGGCCTTCCATGCCCAGTTGCTGGGCCAGCGCCACCTGACGGATGCCGCCGCCGGAGCGCCCGATCATCAGCAATGGCCCGGTGCAGGCGCTGGACAGGTCGAACTCGGAGAACGCCTGGTCGGCCAAGCGTTGCCACTGACGGGCGGCCACCAGCAGGCCGGAACTGAGCTGGGCGCGTGGAGAAAGAGCGGTTTTCATAATAGATAGGATGCTATCAATTCATAAATGAATCAATAGTCACTGAATATCTGCATGCTGGCGCAACCGCCACTGGGGCGGCCGGGCAGTCCTCAGGTACCATGCTCGCCCCCTTTGGGTGCACCTGCGCATGAGCCAGTCCAACCAGCCCGATTCCCCCGTGACCCAGACCCAGGCCGAAGAGGCCGTGCGCACCCTGTTGCGCTGGGCGGGCGAAGATCCCACGCGTGAGGGACTGCTGGACACACCGCGCCGGGTGGCCGAAGCCTACGGCGACTGGTTCAGCGGCTATCGGGACGAACCGCGCGAATACCTGGAACGCACGTTCGAGGAAGTGGCCGGCTACGACGAGTTGATCGTGCTGCGCGACATTTCCTACGAAAGCCATTGCGAGCACCACATGGCGCCGATCATCGGCAAAGTGCACGTGGGCTATCTGCCGCGTGGCAAGGTCGTCGGCATCAGCAAGCTGGCGCGCGTGGTGGAAAGCTATGCGCGCCGCTTCCAGGTGCAGGAAAAGATGACCGCGCAGATCGCCCAATGCATCCAGGACGTGCTGCAGCCGCTTGGCGTGGGCGTGGTGGTGGAAGGCGCGCACGAGTGCATGACCACCCGCGGCATCCACAAGCGCGGCGTCAGCATGGTGACCTCCAAGATGCTGGGCAGCTTCCGCGAGGACGCGCGCACCCGCGCCGAATTCCTGCAGTTCATCGAAGTGGGCGGCAAGCGTTGAGGCAGTCGCGGCAGCGCCCATGAAGCACCAGGCCCGTATCGCCGGCTATCGGCAACTGCGCGAGCAGCCGGTATGGAAACTGCTTGCCGCCGACCACGCACCCGAACTGATCGGCCTGCTGCAGACGGTGCTGATGGATGGCGAACGCCGCCTGCCTTCGGCGGTGTTGCACGAGCGTTTGCAGCGCCAGCTCGACGCCTTGCGCGCCGACGAGCTCTCGCGTGAACTGCCGCGCACCGCACAGGCGTATCTTGCGCATTGGTTGGCACAGGGCTGGTTGGAACGCCGCCTGCCGGAAGGCGCAGCCGAAGAAGAATACGAACTCTCGCGTGCCGCGACCCAGGCCATCCGCTTCATCGTCGGCCTGCGCGAAAGCAGCAGCAGCGCCACCGAAAGCCGCCTGTCGCTGGTGATCCAGCAACTGGTGCAGTTGGCCGGACAGACCGAAGCCGATCCAGAGCTCCGGCTGGCCGCGCTGCGCGACGAACGTGCGCGCATCGATGCCGAGATCGAACGCGTGGCCTCCGGCCGTGTGGCGGCGCTGGACGGCAAGCGCGCGCTGGAACGTGCGCGCGACCTGATCCATCTCTCCGACGAGCTGGCCGAAGATTTCCATCGCGTGCGCGACGACTTCGAGCAGCTCAACCGCCAATTCCGCGAGCGCATCATCGACGACGAAGGCGCGCGCGGCGACGTGCTCGAACAACTGTTCGACGGCGTGGACGTGATTGCAGACAGCGAAGCCGGGCGCACCTTCGAGGCGTTCTGGAGTCTGCTCAACGACACCCAGCAAAGCAGCCAACTCGACCAGGCGCTGGATGCGCTGCTTGCCCGTGGGTTTGCCCGCAAGCTCGATCGCCGCGAACGCGCTTTTTTGCGCGGGCTGACCGGCACGCTGCTGGAGCGCGGTGGCGAGGTGCACACGGTGATGCAGCATTTCGCGCGCAGCCTGCGCGGTTTCGTGCAAAGCCGTGGGTATCTGGAACAGCGCCGGCTCAATCAATTGCTCAAGCAGGCGCAGGGCGAAGCCTTGCAATTGCGCGACAGCCTGCACGCCACCACCGCCACCGGCTATACGCAGCCGCTCAGCAGCAGCCGCCTGCGCTCGTTGTCGCAATGGCGGCTGCACGATCCACGGCTCACCCAGGTCGATGGACGCGTGCAGGCCGCCGACGCGGCCGAGATCTCGCTGGACAGCGTGGGCGATCTGGTCGCGCAATCGGAGATCGATGTGCGCAGCCTGCGCAACGACCTGCATGAGCTGCTCGGCCAACGCCCGCGGCTGACCATCGGCGACGCCTTGCAACAACGCCCGGCCGTGCAGGGCCTGGGCAGCGTGATCGGATACCTGTCGCTGGGCACGCGCCACGGCATGGTGATCGAAGGACAGATGGAAACGGTGCAATGGGAAGGCAGCGACGGCGCCGTGCGGCGCGCGCGCATTCCCTTGGTGTGGTTTACCCGGGAGAAACGCAATGAACTGGTCTGAGGACACTGGCCTATACGCCGACGAGGACACCGGGGCGCCGGCCATCGACGACCGCATGCCGATGGCGCAAACATCCAGTGCCGAGCCGCGCGGCGAGCTGTTTTTGGGCGACACCGGCACGCTGCCGTTCGATGCGCGGCGTGCGCTGTGCCAGTTGCTGGCAGGGCCCAGCATCGATGCGCAACGTCACGGCGCGCTGTGGCCGGCGTTGTTGCGCAACGAGGTGGCGATCCGCCAGGTGCTGTGCGAGCTGTTTCTGGAGTTGGTGCTCGACCGCGAGGGCGGGGTGGCCTTTACCCGTCAGGCCGACACCGCAGAGCTGGAATCGCCCACGCTGCTGCGCAGTGCGCCGCTGACGTTTATCGAGTCGGTGTTGCTGCTGTTCCTGCGCCAGCAACTGGCCGAGGCCGACACGCGCGGCGAGCGTGCAGTGGTGGACGAGGCGCAGTTGGTGGAAGCCTTGTCGGTGTACGAAAAGAACGTGTCCACCGATCGGGCGGGCTTCGCGCGGCGGGTGATGACGGCGATCGGCAAGATGCGCGACAACCAGTTGCTGTCGCGCTTGCGCGGCAGCGAGGAGCGCTATGAAGTGTCGCCGGTGTTGAAGCTGTTGTTTTCGGCAGAAGATGTGCAGGCCTTGGTGGTGGCGTATCGGGAGCTCCGTGAGGGCGAGGTTGCGCTGGATTGATGCCTCTTGGATCTCCCTTCTCTCTCCGGGACATTGTCCTCCTTCATGGGGGAGAAGGTGCCCGCAGGGCGGATGAGGGGCTGGTTTCAGGCGGTACTTGAAGTGTTACGGGTTGTATTTGGTAGAGCAAAGCTTTTACGCCCTTGCGGGCGCGAGTCACTTTTCTTTGCTTGTGCAAAGAAAAGTAACCAAAAGAAAGCACACCCCGTCCTCGCGCCCTGCGCGCCTGCGGCGCTGCGGGTGCGCAAGTCCGGCAGAAATTTTTGTAAGGAACATCCATGTCCCTTACAAAAACGTCGCGCATCCATGCGCGCCGCCCTGCGGGTTGTCTCTGCCGGCCTTGCCGCTGCGGCATGGGGCCCCGACATGCAAACTGCAACAGCAACAGCAACAGCAACAGCAACAGCAACAGCAACAGCAACAGCAACAGCAACAGCAACAGCAACAGCAACAGCAACAGCAAAGCAGTAAGGCTGGGATGCGGTAACGGAGACGGGGTGATGGTGGTCGCGATCGGCCGATGTCGAAAAAATGGGTGGTGCAGGTGCTCCAAGGACCGCAATTTTCTGTCGCATGGGCGCGACCTTCGCACAACCCGGTCCAAGGCACCTGTTTGTGTAGGAGCGACCCTGGTCGCGAGGCCGTCCATGCACTCCATTCGCTACCCTGCTCAAGTTCTTCCCGTAACACCGCACCACAAGGAACTGCTTCACCGCTCGTGATGGTCTGTCCTTGGCGTCTCTTTCGTTTCGTTTTTGGTGAGTGAGCAATGAATTCCCAGTCCAATCTGTCGCCGGCGCAGCCGGGTGCCTCCTTGTTTGCCGAGACGCTCGCCGAGCAACGTTCGCAGCAGTTCCGCATGCGGCGCTTGCAGGTGCACAACTGGGGCACCTTCAATGGGCTGACCGAAGTGCCAATCGCGCAGAAGGGCTTCCTGTTCGTTGGGCGTTCGGGCTCGGGCAAGTCCACCTTGCTGGATGCGATGTCGGCACTGCTGACGCCGCCGAGCATCGTCGACTTCAACGCTGCCGCGCGCGAAGCCGAACGCAGTGGGCGCGATCGGAGTCTGGTGTCGTATGTACGCGGTGCGTGGGCCGATCAGCAGGACAGCGCGTCCGGCGAAATCGCCACGCAATACCTGCGCAAGGGCGCCACCTGGACCGCATTGGTGTTGGAGTACGCGAACGCGCATGGCCAGACGGTGAGCCTGATCCGGTTGTTCTGGATCGCCGGCAGCGGTAACGCGGCGGCCGATGTGCGGCGTCACTACATGGTCGCGCCACGCCGTTTCGACGTGGCGACCGAGCTGGATGGCTTCGATCTCGACCTGCGCAAGCTCAAGGCGCGATTGGGCGATGAAGTTGCGCATTTCGACGGCTTCGCCGGCTATGCCGAACGCTTCCGGCATGCGCTGGGCATCGGCAACGAGATGGCGCTGCGGCTGTTGCACAAGACCCAGTCGGCCAAAAACCTGGGCGATCTCAATGCATTCCTGCGCGGTTTCATGCTGGACGAGCCGCGGACCTTCGAAGCGGCCGACCGGCTGGTGGAAGATTTTGCCGAGCTCGATGGCGCGCACCATGCGGTGGTCACCGCCCGGCGCCAGGTGGAAACCCTGACCCCTGCGCGCGAGCACCACGCGGCGCTGATGGCGCTGCGCCACAGCGTCGGCGAGTTGCGCGAGTTGCAGCTGGGCGTGGACAGCTACCGCGAGCAGCAGCGGCTGGCCTTGCTGGAGGAGCGGCTGCAGGAGCTGGACAACCAGGACCGTGGACTGGCCGGCGAAGAAGGCCAGCGCCGCGAATCGCTGGATAACCACGAACAAAAACTGGTCGGCCTGGAGCGCGAGCAGCGCGCCGCCGGGGGCGAGCAGGTCGAAGAACTGGAACGCGAACGCGCACGCGTCGAGCGCGAGCGCGACGAACGCCTGCGCCGCCGTGCACAGATCGAACAGGCCTGCCGCCAGCTCGGTACCGCCCTGGCGGCCGGCGCCAGCGGCTTTGCCGCGCAGATTGCGCATGCGCAGACCGTGCTGGATAACGGCAAGCACGACGCCAGCGCGCTGGATGACGCCATCGCCGAGCGCATGGGTGCGCGGCGCGACGACGAGCGCCGCTTTGCCGAAATCCGCGCCGAACTGGAGGCCCTGAAACGCGCGCCATCGAGCATGCCGGCACCGATGCAGGCCTTGCGCGCGCGGCTGTGCGAAGACACCGGCATTGCCGAGGCCGCGCTGCCGTTCGTTGGCGAGCTGGTGCAGGTACGCGAGGACCAGACGGCCTGGCGCGGCGCGATCGAGCGTGTGTTGCACGGCTTTGCGCAATCGCTGCTGGTGGACGAGCGGCATTACGCGCAGGTCAGCGAATGGGTCAACCGCACCCATATCGGTACGCGCCTGGTGTACTTCCGTGTGCGCCGCAACGACGAGCTGCATTCGCGGCGGGTCGATCCCGGCGCGCTGCCCGGCAAGCTGCAATTGCGCGAGCACGCCTTTACCGAATGGCTGCGCAACGAGCTGACCCGCCGTTTCGACTACGCCTGCGTGGACAACGCCGCAGCGCTGCGCAACGCCGACCGCGCAATCACCCGCGAGGGCCAGGTCAAGCATCCTGGCGATCGCTATGAGAAGGACGACCGCCACGCGGTCAACGACCGCAAGCGTTGGCTGCTCGGTCACGACAACCGCGACAAGCTCAAGGTGTTCGAACGCGAAGCGCAGACGCTGGCTCAGCGCATCGCCAGCTGCGATGCCGATGTGGCAGCGCTGCGCAAGCAGCGTGAGCAGGACCAGGAACGCCAACTGGCCGCGCACACCCTGGTGGAGCGCGACTGGGACGAGATCGACGTCGGCCCCAAGCTGCAGCGCCTGAGCGATATCGACGAACAGTTGGTGCAGCTGCGCGAAGGCAACAGCGGCCTGCGTGCGCTCGGCCAGGCCATCGACACCGCACGCACCCTGCGCGAACAGGCCAAGCGCACCTACGAAGATGTGCGGCTGGAGCGCGCGCAACTGGCGCGCGAGCGCGTGCGGCTCGAACAGCAGCAGGCGGCCTGCGCGGGCCGCGCAGGTTCCGCCACGCTCACGCCCACCCAGTTGCAGGGCTTGCGGGAACGGCTTGCCGCATTGACGCCGCTGTCGCTGGACAATCTGGAAGCGCATTTCCGCGTGGTCGAACGTGGCCTGGCCGAGCAGCTGGCCGACAGCCAGGGCCGCGACAGCCGGCTCAGCGCGCAGTTGCTGGAGTGCTTCCGCAAGTATTGCCAGCAATGGCCCGAAGACAGCGGCGATTTCACCGTGAGCCTTGCCAGCGCCGACGATTTCCTAGCGCGTCTGGACCGGCTGGAAAGCGATGGCCTGCCGCGTCACGAGCATCGTTTCTTCGACCTGTTGCAGACCCAGAGCAAGAACAACCTGCTGGCCTTGCAGCGCCACACCGCCGAAGCCCACAAGGGCATCAAGCAGCGCATGGACGAGGTCAACGCCAGTCTGGAGCAGGTGCCGTTCAATCGCGACACCGTGCTGACCATCGAGGTCGGCGACCGCCGCCTGGCCGAGGTGCAGGAATTCCAGCAGCAGTTGCGCGCGGTGCTGTCGCATCAACAGACCGAAGACCGTGCCCTGGCCGAAGCGCAGTTTTCCACCTTGCGTGCGCTGGTGGCACGCCTGGGCGCGCAGGAACCGGAGGCACGCCGCTGGCGCGAACAGGTGCTGGATGTGCGCCTGCATGTGGAGTTCATCGGTGTGGAACTGGACGCACAGACGCGCGCGCAGGTGGAGATCTACCGCAGCGGCGCCGGCAAGTCCGGCGGTCAGCGCCAGAAACTGGCAACCACGTGCCTGGCGGCCGCGCTGCGTTACCAGCTCGGCGGCGAAGACGGCGAACTGCCGCGCTACTGCGCGGTAGTGCTGGACGAAGCCTTCGACAAGGCCGACAACGAATTCACCGCACTGGCGATGAATATCTTCGAGAACTTCGGCTTCCAGATGGTGGTGGCCACGCCGTTGAAGTCGGTGATGACCTTGGAGCCCTTCATCGGTGGTGCGTGCTTTGTCGAAATCAGCGGCCGTCATAACTCCGGCGTGTTGCTGATCGAATACGACGAGCAGGCACAGCGATTGAAGCTGCCGGAGCGCTCGCGCGGCGATGAGCCGGCAGTTGCCGATGCCACTGACGCTGCGCCGTCGATCGAGGCTGCGGCCGAGTCAGCAGGAGTGCAGGGCGCTGCAAGCGCAGATGGCATGGCAACCAACGGCGTCCCAATGCACACGGCATCGCCTGCGACGGAGGAGACCCCGCCCGCAGCGCAGGAAACGCAGACTGGTCAGCGCAAGCCGGCAGTCGCGACGACGAGCAAGCAGAACAAGACCGCCAAGACCGCATCTTCCACGCGTGCTGCGGCACAGCCTCAAGCAAAACGCCCGAAGAAATCGCCTTCGCGCACTCCTGCTCTGGCTAGCAAGCCGGCATCGGACAAACGCTCAGCGGGCGTGCCGGCGGTGTCGTCAGGAGTCGCATCCAGGTCTACCGTGGGCAAGACCACTCGGTCTTCAAAAACGCCGGGCAAGCCGATTGCGGCCACAAGCGCGTCCAACGCCACATCCAGGAAGGTCGCCGCCGCATCTGCGGCATTGAAAACTGCCGCAGCCAAGCCACGTGCAACAGCCGCATCGACTGGTCAGCCAGCGCGCGGCGCCGGCAAGACAACCTCGACGCGCGCGGTGGCTAAACCGTCACCGGCCACAACGCGCGGCGCCAAGGCAGGCGCCCCGCGGTCGCGCGGCAAGCGCTGAAGACAGTGCACGGGCGACGCCATCTGCAGGTGGCGTCGCCGTTTCGATTACGCTGCGTTGGCAGCGGGTTCCAGTGATTAGTGCAGCAGATCCCAGCCCATCTTGCCGATCAGTACGATCACCAGTACCAGGAACAATTTGCGGATCAATGGCGTGCCTCCGCGTAACGCCATCCGTGTGCCGGCCACCGCGCCGGCCACGTTCGCCGCCGCCATCGGCAGGCCGATCGCCAGCATCACCTGCCCGCTGGGCAAGAAGAACGACAACGCCGCAAGGTTGGTGGCCAGGTTGACCACCTTCGCCGCCGCTGAGGCGCGCAGGAAATCCAGTCCGAAAAAGCGAATGAACAGAAAGATCAGGAAGCTGCCCGTGCCGGGGCCGAAGAACCCGTCGTAGAAGCCGATGGCCGCTCCCATCGCCAACGCGGTGGCCAGTTCGCGCCGGCCGACCTGACGTGGCCGATGCAGTGCGCCGAAGTCTTTCTTGACCAGCGTATAGATCAGCATCGCGATCAGCAGCATCAGAATCAGCGGCCGCACCGCCTGCCTGGGCATCAGGCTGACGGCGGTCGCGCCCAGGAACGAGAACGTAAACGCCGCGGCGGTGGCATACAGCACCGGCCGCCACGGAAAGCGCACCGTGCGCGCGTATCGCCACGCCGACGCAGCGGTGCCGAACATTGCGCTGAACTTGTTGGTGCCGAGAATCAGCGACGGCGCCTGCTGCGGCAGCGTCGCAAACAGCCCCGGCAACTGGATCAATCCGCCACCGCCGACCGCCGCATCCACCAACCCGGCCACGAACGCAATGCACAGCAGCCACGGCAATTCGGTGGGAATCAATTCCAGCAAGACCACGCTCCGCGCAACGGGGGCGACAGCATAGCCGCCGCTCCCGCATCCCGCTTCGCAACGCAATCTCCAATCCCCAATCCCCAATCCCCAATCCCCAATCCCCAATCCCATCCCGCACAATCCCCGCATGCCGACCACACCCACCGACCCCTGTCCCTGCGGCCGCCCGGCCGATTACGCACGTTGTTGCGGCCCATATCACGCCGGTGCCGCCGCGCCCGACGCCGAGACGTTGATGCGCGCGCGCTACAGCGCCTACGTGCGCCGCGATGCTGCGTACCTGCTGGCCAGCTGGCATCCGTCCACGCGCCCGGCCGCGCTGTCGCTGGACGAAGGCGGGCGCACCACCTGGCTTGGCCTGACCGTGCAGCGCACCCTCGATACCGGCCCCGAAACAGCCGAGGTGGTCTTCCTGGCGCGCTATCGCATCGGTGGCGGCAGCGCAGTCCGCATGACCGAACACAGCCGTTTCGTGCGCGAGGCAGGTCACTGGTTCTACCTCGACGCACGTTGATCCTCCACGTCGACCGTTGCCCCCCACCCAACCAGACGTCGCCAGCCGCCGCGCGCCCCTCAATGCGCGGCCCACCAGGCCTGTTTCGCCCGACGAACGGTCTTCACTCCCCTATTTGTCGACGCCGCGTTCGCAGCCGATCGCCGAAGCTTGCCGCCCAGGCGAACTCCGCCGCGGGGGACTTGGATCATGGCAACCTTCAATCTCTGGCAATGGGTGCTTCTGGCGGCGGTCGTGTTCGCGATCGTGCTGCCGGCGTGCGTGGCCACCGCACTGATTCGCTTCGGCCCGCGCCACGATGCACCGCGCCATGCCCGCACCCGCCGAGTGACCGAAAACGCCCCGACCGCGCCGGCCCTGTCGATGCTGACCGGGATCGCCGGCGACGGCAGCTGAGCCAGTCGGACCGGCGGCACGATCGCTCGCATCGAGCCTCCGGCCTCACCCAGGAACGCATCACGCATCGCCATCCTGCACGCCTGCCACCACCCAGGTTGGCTATGCTCGGCGGCCCGACTTGTCGCGCAGGAGCGCTTCACCGCATGACGTCTGCCCACCCGCCGGCCATCGCGCCATGACGCTGTGCCGGGGCGCGTTGCCGTTCGTGTTGGGACTGCTGCCGCTGGCGGCCTGCGCCGATCCGGCCTTCGATCGCTGCCTGGCTGGCCTGCAGACGCAGGCCGCTGCCAAGGGCGTGGACGCTGCCAGCTTTCAGCGCTTCACCGCCGGGCTGGCGCCCGATTCAAGCGTCTTGCCGCTGCTGGATGCGCAGCCCGAATTCACCACGCCCATCTGGGACTACCTGGCCAGCCTGGTCGACAGCCAGCGCGTCACCGATGGCCAGGCCATGCTGGTCACCCACCGCGAACTGCTCAGCCGCCTGTCCGATCAAACCGGCGTGGACCCAGCCACCATCGTGGCGGTGTGGGGCGTGGAGAGCGATTACGGCCGCGTCACCGGTAAGCGCCCGCTGCTGGTATCGCTGGCCACGCTGTCGTGCGCGGGCCGTCGCCAGCCGTTCTTTCGTGGCGAATTCCTCTCCTTGCTCAGCTTGCTGCAGCAAGGCGATCTGTCGGCGGACGGCCTCACCGGCTCCTGGGCCGGCGCGTTCGGGCAGACCCAGTTCATGCCTTCGACCTACGCCCGCATCGCGGTGGATGGCGACGGCGACGGCCGCCGCGATCTGGTGACCAGCATTCCCGATGCACTGGCCTCCACCGCCAACTACCTGGTCAAGGCCGGCTGGGAACGCGCCCGTCCGTGGGGCATGGAAGTCACCCTGCCGCGCGGTTTCGACGCCAGCAAGGCCGGGCGCACCCGCCGCCAACCGCTGCAGGCCTGGCAAAGCGCCGGCCTGCTCGGCACCGACGGCAAACCGCTGGCACCAACCGGGCTGCCGGCAGAAACGCCGGCCGCCTTGCTGCTGCCGGCCGGCGCCACCGGCCCGGCGTTCCTGGTGTTCCGCAACTACGACGCGATCTACGCCTACAACGCCGCCGAAAGTTACGCGCTGTCCATCGCCCTGCTCGCCGATCGCCTGCGTGGCGGCGCGGGCCTGATCGCGGCCTGGCCTACCGACGATCCCGGCCTGGGCCGGCCCGAACGACGCGAACTGCAGCAGTTGCTGCTCGCCCGCGGCTACCAGATCGGCGAGGCCGACGGCATGGTCGGCAGCGCCACCCGCCGCGCCATCCAGGTCGAGCAGACCCGCCTGGGCCTGCAACCGGCCGACGGCCGTCCGGGCCAACGCATCCTCGCCGCGTTGCGCGCCGCCCCGCCGGTCGCCGGCGCCGCCGCCATGCGCGCCACCGCGTTCAAGCTGCCGGCCGCATACCCGGCCTTCGCCCAATCCCCCAGCGTCCAAAAGGCATCCCCCATGTCCGACACCACCGGCCTGACCACAGGCGATTTCCATGGGTTTCCGTCGTTGCTGATCGACACCCCGTTCTCCACCGCCGCCATCAGCCTGTTCGGTGGCCAGCTGCTCTCGTTCGTGCCCAAGGGCGGACAGGACGTGATGTGGCTTTCGCCCAGCGCCCAGCAACCGCCTACCCCGATCCGCGGCGGTGCGCCGGTGTGCTGGCCGTATTTCGGCCGCCAGGACCAGGCCGGCGACGTTCCCGCCCACGGGTTCGTGCGCACGGTGGCCTGGCAACTCACCGAAAGCCACCGCGAAGACGACGGCACCGTGGTGCTCACGCTCACCCCGCCGCGCTTCGACGACCTGGCGCTGCGCCTGCGCATGACCCTGCGCATCGGCCGCACGCTGGAGCAACGCCTGATCACCGAAAACACCAGCGTCGCCCCGGTGCGTTTCACCCAGGCGTTGCACAACTACTTCCGTGTCGGCGACGCGCTCAAGGTCAGCGTGCAGGGCTTGGATGGCCTGGACTATCTGGATAAATACGAGAACTACGCCACCGCCCACCGCCAGCAAGGCGACTGGAGCCTGCGCGACCCACGCGACCCCGGTCGTAGCGACCGCATCTACACCAACGCCGGCGGCCGCTACACGCTCACCGACCCGGTGCTCGGTCGCCGCATCGTCATCGCCACCGAAGGCAGCCGCTCGCTGGTGGCCTGGAACCCGGGCGAAGACGCCGGCAAGAAGATGGCCGACGTGGGCGAGGGCTGGCGCGACTACGTCTGCCTGGAAGCGGCCAATGCCGGCCCGGACGTCATCGAGCTCGCCCCCGGCGCCAGCCACACCCTGACCCAGACCATCAGCGTCGAGTAGCCGCCCAGGCCCGCGCTGCTTTCTACGCCAATAAAAGCAGCAGAGGCTTCCTTCTCCCACCGGGACATTGTCCCCCTTCATGGGGAGGGAAGGGGCCCGTAGGGCGGATGAGGGTGCGTGCGAAGCCTCGTGCACTCGGAATCATTGCGGTGGCTTTTCCCCGTACCCTCACCCCAACCCCCGCTCCGCGCCCCGGCCGCGCCTACGGTGCGGGCGTTCCAGGGCACGCGCGCCAGTGGCGCGCCAGCCGAGCCTTCTCGCTCCGGGGAGAGAGGGGCTCGAACGACGCATCCTTCTCCCACCGGGACATTGTCGTCCTTCATGGAGGAGAAGGTGGCCCGGAGGGGGGGAGGGTCTGGGTGCAGCCTGATGCAGCCCGAACGACAGCAGGTTTCCCAGCAACCACGCGCCACCAGCATCAACCACCCAATCCCTCGCTACACTCGCCGCTTCGCCCAACTGCGCCGCGCGATGTCCCTCTCTCCCGATTCCGCTCCCGTCCCGGGGCGCCGCCGCGCCGCGCTGATCTTCATCTTCATCACCGTCCTGATCGACGTGCTGTCCTTCGGGGTCATCATTCCGGTACTCCCGGATCTGGTGCGCCACTTCACCGGCGGCGACTACGTCGTGGCCGCCGGCTGGATCGGCTGGTTCGGCTTCCTGTTCGCTGCCATCCAGTTCGTCTGCTCGCCGTTGCAGGGCGCGCTCTCCGACCGCTTCGGTCGCCGCCCGGTGATCCTGCTCTCGTGCCTTGGCCTGGGCCTGGACTTCATCCTGATGGCCATTGCCCACAGCCTGCCGATGCTGCTGCTGGCGCGGGTCATCTCCGGCGTGTGCTCGGCCAGCTTCTCCACCGCCAATGCCTACATCGCCGATGTCACCCCACCGGACAAACGCGCCGGCGCATTCGGCATGCTTGGTGCCGCCTTCGGCATCGGCTTTGTCGCCGGCCCGTTGATCGGCGGTTGGCTGGGCAGCATCGGGTTGCGCTGGCCGTTCTGGTTTGCCGCCGGGCTTGCCCTGTTGAACGTGCTGTATGGCTGGTTCGTGCTGCCCGAATCGCTGCCTGCCCAACGCCGCACCGCGCGGCTGGACTGGTCGCACGCCAATCCGCTGGGCGCGCTCAAACTGCTGCGCCGCTACCCGCAGGTGTTCGGCTTGGCGTCGGTGGTGTTCCTGGCCAACCTGGCGCATTACGTCTATCCCAGCATTTTCGTGCTGTTCGCCGGTTACCAATACCACTGGGGCCCGCGCGAAGTGAGCTGGGTACTGGCCGGGGTCGGTGTCTGCAGCATCATCGTCAATGCGCTGCTGGTCGGCCGCCTGGTGCGCCGGCTCGGCGAACGCCGCGCGTTGCTGCTGGGGCTGGGCTGCGGGGTGATCGGCTTCATCATCTATGGGCTGGCCGACAGCGGCACTGCCTTCCTGATCGGTGTGCCGATCAGTGCGTTGTGGGCCATTGCCGCACCGTCCGCGCAGGCCCTGATCACCCGTGAGGTCGGCGCCGACGCGCAAGGTCGCGTGCAGGGCGCGCTCACCGGTCTGGTCAGCCTGGCCGGCATCGTCGGTCCACTGTTGTTCGCCAATGTCTTCGCCTGGTTCATCGGCAGCGGTGCGCCGCTGCATCTGCCGGGCGCGCCGTGGTTGCTGGCCGCTGTCCTGCTGGCCGCAGGCTGGGGCATGGCCTGGAAACGGGCCGCGCGCGGCGCCGGCACCACACCCGCGGCGCAGACGTGAAGCCAACCTATTCAGCTTGCGCTCGCGTCTGCTTTTTCTGATTTGCGCAGGCACTGCTAGTCTGGTGTCCTTCGTGCCGCGGCACCGCCTTGAGCCCCTATGGTTTCCGACGTCCTGGCAGTTCCGCCCTCGGCTGCGCTCGCGCTGCGCCATGCCACCCAGGATGCCCATCGCCTGGTCGAAGCGGTGCCGCTGATGCAGGCGTTAGCGCAGGGGCAGGTCGATTCGGCTGCCTATGGGCAGATCCTGCGTCGCCACCACGCCTTGCTGGCCGGCTTCGAAGCGCAGCTCGGCAACTGGCTGACCACCCTGGTCGGCAACGGCTGGCATTACCGCCGTCGCGTGCCGGCACTGCGCGATGACCTGCGCGCGCTCGGCCAGCAACCGGATCTGCCGGCCGCATTGCCCGCCACTGCCGACGATGCCGCGCGCTGGGGCATGTTGTACGTCATCGAAGGCTCGCAGCTTGGTGGACGGGTGATCGCACGCAGCGTGCGCAAGCAGCAGCCCGCTCTGGCCGGCGCCCTGCGCTATTTCGAGATGGCCGACGACGACCCGGCCGGCTGGCGCCGCTTCCAGGCAGCGCTGGATCGGCGCCTGGCCACCCCATCCGCACGCGACGCTGCCATCGGCGGCGCGCAGGCCATGTTCGCCCACTTCCATTCCTGCCTCGCAGCGGAGCCGCAGCCGTGAATCAGCCCATCGAACCTCTGGATATGGATGTCTGCGCGCAGGAACCGATCCATATTCCCGGACTGATCCAGCCCTACGGCGTGTTGCTGGTGATCGAACCGGCCGATGGCCGCATCGTGCAGGCCAGCAGCACCGCCGCCGATCTGCTCGGCGTGCCGATGGATGCCCTGCTGGGCATGCCGTACACCCAGGTGCTGGAACTGCCCGACGCGCAACCGTTCGCAGTGGACGATCAACCGCAGCACCTGCTGCACGCCGATGTGCGCTTCCCGCAGCGCAGCGCGCCGACCGACCACCCCTGGGTGGCCGCCTGGCATCTGTATCCGGAGCAATGGCTGGTCGAGATCGAGCCGCGCGACGCGCGCCTGATGGATGTCACCCTACGCGAAGCGCTGCCGCTGTTGCGCAGCATCGAGCGCGATGCCGGCATCGACGAAGCGGCGGTGCGCGCGGCCAAGGGGCTGCGCAGCATGATCGGCTTCGACCGCGTGATGGTGTATCGCTTCGACGAAGAGTGGAATGGCGACGTCATCGCCGAAGCGCGCCAGCCCGAACTGGAGGCCTATCTGGGCCTGCATTACCCGGCCAGCGACATCCCGGCGCAGGCACGCGCGCTATACCTGCGCAACCGCGTGCGCCAGATCGCCGATGTGCGGTACCAGCCGTCGCCGATCCAGCCCACCTTGCATCCGCGCCTGGGCACGCCGGTGGATCTGAGCGATGTCAGCCTGCGCAGCGTCTCGCCGGTGCATCTGGAATACCTGGCCAACATGGGCGTCAGCGCCACCCTGGTGTCCTCGATCGTGGTCAACGATGCGCTGTGGGGGCTGATTTCCTGTCACCACTACAGCCCGCACTTCACCAGCCATGCCATGCGCGATGCCACCGATGCGGTGACCCGCGCGCTGGCCGGGCGCATCGGCGCGCTGCAGGCGGTGGGGCGGGCGCGGCTGGAGTCGGTGCTGCTGACCATCCGCGAAAAATTGATCACCGACTTCAACGACGCCGAGCACCTGACCGTGGACATGCTCGCCGACATGGCCCCGGACCTGATGGACGTGGTCGACGCCGATGGCGTGGCGATCTTCCATGGCAATGAAATCAGCCGTCATGGCAGCGTGCCGGATGCAGAGGCGTTGCGCCGCATCCGCGAACATCTCGAATCCGAACACCACGACGCCCTGCGCGAGGATGCGGTCGGCGCCCTGCATGTGGACGCCATCGGCGAGGTGTTCCCGGAGTTGGCCGACCTCGCCCCACTGGCCGCCGGTTTCATCTTCGTGCCGCTGATGCCGCAATCGCGTAGCGCGCTGTTGTGGACCCGCCGCGAGCAGGTGCAGCAGGTCAAATGGGCCGGCAACCCGCAGCTGGCCAAGTTGCAGGACATCCCCAATTCGCGGCTGTCGCCGCGCAAGAGTTTCGATCTGTGGCAGCAGACCGTGCGCGGCCGCGCACGGCGTTGGTCGCCGCTGCATCTGGAATCGGCGCGCAGCCTGCGCGTGCTGATCGAACTGATGGAACGCAAGCGCTTCCAGCAGGACTTCACCCTGCTCGAAGCCTCGCTGTCGCGGCTGCGCGACGGGGTGGCCATTATCGAACGCGGTGCCAAGGGCGCCGCGCACCGGCTGATGTTCGTCAACCCGGCGTTCGCCGAACTCAGCCAGACCGAAGTGGCCGACTTGATCGGTTGCGACATCCTTGCCCTGCTGGACGACGATGCCGCCCGTGGCAAGGTCGAACTGCTCGAAGAGGCGCTGCGCCTGGGCCGCGCCGCCTATGTCACCTTGCCGCTGCGCACCCGTGATGGCGCACCGGTGTATCGCCAGTTCCATCTCGAACCCTTGCCCAGCCCCAGCAGCATCACCGCGCACTGGCTGCTGCAGTTGCGCGACCCGGAGTAAGGGCTAAGGGCGCTGCGATCAACCCGCATGGCCAGCGCATGCGCCTGCCGCACCTCTCGCTCCATCAGCGGGCACGCGTGCTAAGGCGCTGCTTTCGTCCGCAATGCCAGCAATGTGATCGTTCCGGCCACCAAGCCCCAGAATGCCGCGCCGATCCCGCCCAGCGTCAGCCCGGAGGCGGTGACCAGAAAGGTGATCAACGCCGCTTCGCGCTCGCTGTCCTCGCGCAATGCCGCCGCCAGGCTATTTCCGATAGTGCCTAATAGCGCGATCCCGGCGATCGCCATCACCAGTTCACGTGGGAAGGCCGCAAACACCGCTGCCACGGTCGCACCGAACAACCCCACCACCACGTAGAACACGCCCGCGCTGACCGCAGCGGTGTAGCGCCGAGCCGGATCTTCGTGCGCTTCGCGGCCCATGCAGATCGCCGCAGTAATCGCCGCCAGATTCAATGCAAAGCCGCCGAACGGCGCCAGCACTGCATTGACCGCACCGATCCAGCCGACCGTCGGTGAGATCGGCACCGCATAGCCGGACGCCCGGATCACCGCCACGCCCGGCACGTTCTGCGAGGCCATGGTCACCACAAACAACGGAATCGCCAGGCCGAACAGCGCCGCCCACGATAGCGACGGCACCACCAGCACCGGGTGGGCCAGTTGCAGGTGTACGGCCCCCAGCCGCAGCAGTCCGCTGCTGGCGGCGATCGCAATACCCACCAACAAGGTCGCAATCACCGCATAGCGCGCAAACCAGCGCCGCCCGCCCAGATAGGTCGCCAACATCGCCAGCGCCAGCAACACCTGGCTCTGCATGGCCACAAAGATGTCCAGGCCGAAGCGCAACAGCACGCCGGCCAGCATCCCGGAGGCAAGGGAGATCGGAACCTGCCGGATCGCCCGTTCGAAGAATCCCGAAAACCCGGCCACCATCCCCAATACCGCGGCCACCACAAACGCACCGACCGCCTCGCGTAATGGCACCCCGGCCGCACTGCCGATCAGCATCGCCGCACCCGGCGTGGACCAGGCCGTGACCACCGGCGCGCGGTAGCGCAGCGACAAGCCGATACACGTCACGCCCATGCCGATGCCCAGCGCCCACATCCACGACGCAAGCTGTGCCTGGTCGGCGCCCAGATGGCGCGCTGCCTCGAACACGATCACCGCAGAGCTGGCGAATCCCACCAGCACGGTGACAAAACCGGCGGCCATCGCAGGCAGGGATAGATCGCGAAGCAGATTGCGGCAAGCGGGCATGAGGGCGCTCTCTGTCTAGACACATGCATTTTCATCGAGCCAACCAGCGATCGATACCGCTGCGTCACGTTTCTGGATGTCGATCGGTGAACTTGCAGCCTGCATGCGTGCGGGAACTGGCCAGAGTGCCCAGCGCGTGCCGTACCCGCGTGGATAGGGGGCGATGTCATGCCAATGTCAAAAAGTGCTTGCACTTCTGCGTGGTCTCGATAAACTGCGCGGCCTCGCTCAGGACGGCGGCGCTTCTCGAAGCATCGCAACAACGAACGAGGCAAATCGAAAACATCACAAGGTGTTGACGAAACGAAAAAGCCGGCTATGATGGGCGGCTCGCTACACGGAAAGACGCTACGGCGGATGGAGGTGCAGCGGCGGCAACGTCCTCTTCA